>JAJBUT010000064.1 GCA_020860185.1 Lachnospiraceae bacterium
GCCCTGGACTACAAAACTGACCGTATCCTCCGGAAAGCACTGGATGAAAACTGCGGGGATACCACAAGAATCATCGTAGCACAGCGCATCGGAACCATCCGCGATGCGGACCGGATCATTGTTCTGGAAGACGGAAAAATAGCAGGAATGGGCAGGCACGACGAACTGATGAAAGACTGTGAGACCTATCGGACCATTGCCCTCTCCCAGCTCTCAAAGGAGGAACTTGCGTCATGAAAAATAATGAAAAAGCAAAAAATCTGACCGGAACCTGGAAGAAACTGTTCGGATATTTTGGCAGATATAAGATCCTGGTAGTCATCGCCCTGTGCTGCGCAGCAGTAGCCACCGTCTTTACGCTGCTGGGTCCCAACAAGCTGTCGGATATAACAGATTATGTCACGGAGGGCGTGCAGCCGGATACGGACAAACTGACGGAGATTGCGGAGGATGTATCAGAAAACCTTTCCGAAAATCTCACCCTGCTGACAGAGGAAATCGCTGAGAATCTGAGTGTCGCGAATATGGCCGGAGAAGACAGTGTAACTGCAGGCGGCACGGAAATTCCGACAGATAAAAACAGCGCTTACGCGGATACCGTGACCGTTCCCGGCGAGATCATCGTCAACGGAATCTCCATCACCCCTGAAGAACAGATGGAAACGCTGGAAATACTTTCCGAACTGGATACAGAGGATGAGGATGCGCTCCTCTCCGCTCTTGATGAACTGTCCCAGTCTGTCAGAGACGCCATTTATACAGACATAGAGGTGGACGGGGTGACGATCTCCGGCACAGATCAGCAGGAAATGATAAAAATTCTTGCAGACCTTGACACCGACGACAGTGAGGCAGCGCTCGCACAGATGGACGAACTTCCGGAGTCTGTTTACAGTCTGATCAAACCATCCATGAATCTGACCGCAATCGGAAAAATCGGCCTGTTTCTGGTCACGATCTACATCATCAGCTGGGTGCTCCACGCGACACAGGGCTGGATCATGGCAACGGCGACACAGCGTGTCTCCCGGCGGATGCGGACTGACATCTCTAACAAAATCAACAGTCTGCCGATGGGCTATTATAACACAACCAGCACCGGCGACGTCCTCTCCCGTGTCACCAATGACGTGGATATGATCGGACAGTCCATGAACCAGAGCTTAAGTATGCTGGTCACCGCCGTCGTACAGTTTATCGGATGCCTGATTATGATGTTCATTACCAATGCCGTCATGACGCTGACGGCCATCGTGGCGTGCGCGATCGGATTTCTTCTCATGTTCCTGATCATGGGTCACAGCCAGAAATACTTCACACGCCAGCAGCGGAATCTCGGTTCATTGAACGGCCATGTGGAAGAAATCTATGCGGGGCATACCGTGGTGAAAGCTTACAACGGGGAGAAGGAAGCGGAGAAAACATTTGATAAGCTGAACAATGACCTCCTGCAGAGCGGATTCCGCGCGCAGTGTCTGGCCGGACTGATGATGCCGATCATGACATTTATCGGGAATTTCGGCTATGTAGCCGTCTGCGTGGTCGGCGCCGCGATGGCCTTAAACGGAAGAATTTCTTTCGGCGTGATCGTGGCTTTTATGATCTATGTCCGCCTTTTTACCAGTCCGCTATCCCAGATTTCACAGGCGATGCAGTCCCTCCAGACCGCGGCTGCGGCCGGCGAGCGAATCTTCGAATTTCTGGAAGCCGAGGATATGGAGGATGAGAGCGGCAAAACAAGAACGATGGACAAGGCACAGGGAACGGTTGAATTCGATCATGTGAAGTTCGGTTACACGGACAAAACGATCATCCATGATTTTTCCGCGAAAGCACAGCCCGGTCAGAAAATCGCCATCGTCGGCCCGACCGGCGCCGGTAAAACCACGCTGGTCAACCTTCTCATGCGTTTCTACGAGGTAGACAGCGGCGAGATACGGATTGATGGGGTTCCCACCCGGGAACTTACCAGAGAGGATGTGCACGCACAGTTCTGCATGGTGCTTCAGGACACATGGGTGTTTGAGGGAACTGTGAAAGAAAATCTGGTATACTGTACAGAAAATGTAAGTGACGAGAAGATAGCCGAAGCATGCTCGGCCGTGGGACTGGACCACTTTATCAACACCCTGCCGCAGGGGTATGATACGGTGCTGGACGACCAGCTCAACCTGTCTCAGGGTCAGAAACAGCAGCTGACCATCGCACGCGCCATGATTGCGGACAAACCCATGCTGATCCTGGACGAGGCAACCAGTTCCGTAGATACCCGCACCGAGCAGCTGATTCAGACAGCGATGGACCGGCTGATGGAAAACCGGACGTCCTTCGTCATCGCACATCGTCTCTCCACGATTAAAAATTCCGACCTGATTCTGGTACTGAAGGACGGAGATGTCGTAGAGAGCGGAACACACGAGGAGCTTCTGGCAGAAAAAGGATTTTACGCGGAGCTGTACAACAGCCAGTTTGAGCAGGCGTCGTAAATGACAATACAAATGGAATGAAAAGATTTCATGTAACATGATAACAACCAATCTGAGCAGATGTTTTATCAAGGAGGTAAACAGATGAGCATCAGATATCTGACAATTGAGCGTGAGTACGGCAGCGGCGGCACAACCATCGCCCGCCGTCTCGCCGAAGAGACAAATATTCCGTGTTATGGAAGGGAGATACTCGAAGCCGTGGCAAAGAAAAAAGGAATATCTGTGGACGAAGTTGAACGGAGTGAGGAAACCGTTTCCGGCAGCTTTCTCTACAATCTCTATCTCATGGGGAAAGCAGGTACCGGCGAGGCCGATATGTTAAGCGAAGACGGTCACGTCTTCGTGGCAGAACAGGAGGCAATCCGTGAATTTGCCAAACGCGGACGTTGTATCTTTGTCGGTCACTGCGCCGCGGAGGCGCTGCGCGACCAGCCGCGCGTGGCGCGCGTATTCATACGCTGCAGCGATGAAGCCGCCAGGAAAAAGCGGATTATGGAGCAATACGGCATACCGGACAGCACGGTGGAAGCTACCAGAAAATGGTTTGACCGAAAGCGCGCAAATTATTATAACGCTAACACCGGTAAAAAATGGTCCGATCTGAAAAATTATGACATTATTCTTGATTCCGGCATTGTCGGTGTAGATGGGTGCGTCGCGGTGCTGAAGGGTCTGTTTGCGTAGAAACTGAGTAAGAGGAACTGTCACAAAATTACCTGGGCTTCTTGCACCGCCTAATACGCGAATCACGACCTCTAAAAGCCTCGGCGCAGCTCGCTACGCCTGCGTTTTTATCAGCTGTGCTTCACGCATGATTCGGCACAATCTACCCAGGTTATTTCATGACAGTTCCTTAAATCCTGTAAATCAGACAAACAAAACATCGAACAATCTATAACACTGCCTGCACCAGCTTCACATCATATCCTGCCGACTCCAGCGCCTGAATGATCTCATTCTTATGCTCCGTACCGAACGCTTCCATCGTGATGCGCAGCTCCACCGCGGCATTCCGGTTCGAGGAGACGAACTGGTTGTGCTCGAGACGGATAACGTTGCCCTGTTTTTCGGCGACCAGACCGGCCACCTGGCTCAGCTCGCCCGGCTTGTCCGGCAGCAGTACAGATACGGTAAAGATGCGATCGCGGAAGATCAGCCCCCGCTGCACGACGGAGGACATCGTGATCACGTCCATATTTCCGCCGCTTAAGATGGCGACAACGCGCTTATCCTTCACTCCCAGCTGTTTTAAGGCTGCGACCGTCAGCAGCCCGGAGTTCTCCACGATCATCTTATGGTTTTCCACCATATCCAGAAACGCCACCACCAGATCGTCGTCCTCCACGGTAATAATATCGTCCAGATTCGCGCTCACATAGGGGAAAATCTTCTCACCCGGCGTCTTCACAGCAGTACCGTCCGCGATCGTGCTGACATTCGGCAGCGTGACGACCTTTCCCGCTTTGATGGACTCCTGCATACAGTTTGCATGCGCCGGCTCCACGCCGATCACTTTGATCTTGGGATTTAAGAGCTTCGCCAGCACAGATACGCCGGTCGCCAGCCCGCCGCCGCCGATCGGTACAAGAATGTATTCCACCAGCGGCAGATCCTTGAAAATCTCCATGGCGATCGTTCCCTGTCCGGTCGCAACCGTCAAATCGTCAAACGGATGGATAAAGGTGTATCCGTGCTCATCCGCCATCTCCAGCGCCTTCTCACACGCCTCATCATAAACATCGCCCCAGAGAACGACCTCCGCGCCGTATCCCTTCGTACGGTTCACCTTGATCAGAGGCGTCGTGGTCGGCATGACGATCGTGGCGCGCACCCCGAACTTCTGCGCGGCATAGGCCACCCCCTGCGCATGGTTGCCCGCCGAGGCTGTGATCAGACCTCGACTTCGCTCCTCTGCAGATAACGTACTGATCTTATAATAAGCGCCGCGCACCTTGTACGCGCCGGTATACTGCATATTCTCCGGCTTTAAATAAATCTTGTTGCCGGTTCTCTGGCTCAGGAACTCACTGTATACCAGCTTCGTCTCCTGCGTTACTTTCTTTACAATCTCGCTGGCCTCCTCGAAACGGTCCAGCGTCAGCATCTCGCTCATTTCATTTCCTCCCTACTCCGCAACCTGAAAAAGCGCGTCCACAAACGCGTCCGAATCAAATTTCTGCAGATCCTCAATTGTCTCACCCACGCCAATATACTTCACCGGAATCCCCAGCTCGGACTGAATCGCCACGGCGATCCCGCCCTTCGCGGTGCCGTCCATCTTTGTCAGCACGATGCCGGTGATATCAGCCACCTCGGAAAACTGCTTCGCCTGATTCAGCGCATTCTGCCCGGTCGTTGCATCGAGCACGACGAGCGTCTCGCGGAACGCGTCCGGATATTCCCGCTCCAGGATCCGGTTGATCTTTCTCAGTTCTTCCATCAGGTTCTTTTTATTGTGGAGCCGTCCCGCTGTGTCGATCAGAAGCACATCGGCCTTTCTCGCCTTCGCCGCCTGCACTGCGTCGTAGACCACGGAAGCCGGATCGGAGCCCTCCTGCCCGCCGACGATCTCCACGCCCGCGCGGTGCGCCCACTCGGTCAGCTGCTCGCCGGCCGCCGCGCGGAAGGTATCCGCCGCACCCAGGATAACCTTTTTGCCCTGCTGTCTCAGCTTCGATGCCAGCTTGCCGATCGTCGTCGTCTTCCCGACGCCGTTGACGCCGATCACCAGGACAACGGATTTCTCCTGTTCAAACCGGTAAGCCGCCTCCTCCGTGTGCATCTGCTCGCGGATGCTGTCGATCAAAAGCTGCCGGCAATCCTCCGGCTCTTTGATATGCTGCTCTTTCACCTTTTCCTTCAGGTTTTCAATAATCTCCTCCGTCGCCCGGATGCCGATGTCACCCATGACAAGTATCTCCTCGATCTCCTCATAAAACTCATCATCAATGTGAGAAAACCCCTTAAAAACGGAGTCAAAACCGGATACGATATTATTTCTCGTCTTCGCCAGTCCGCTGACCAGCCGCTTAAAGAAACCCTTTTTCTCTTCCTTTTGTTCCATCTCCTGTATCTCTCCTTCTCTAACTCACATAAATAAAGCGGTTGTTTCACACTTATCCCACCGCGTTTTACTTTCTGCCATCTAATTCTGTACCTGTCATTTCCCCTGCCATTTTTTGTCTGCAGATTTTCCAATTTCCCCGGCTCAGACCCTGCGCAAAATAACAATTCATAAGCAGACGCTCCTTGCAGCTGCGTTGAATTCGTTATTTTCGCGCAGGGTCGTCCGAATCCGCAATCAGTTTCCTCCATACCATTTCCGCGCAGGGTCGTCCGAAACCCCAAAAAAATCACTCCTCCAGTTCCTTCTCGATCAGGTTCACCGACACCATCGTAGACACGCCCTTCTCCTGCATCGTGATTCCGTACAGCCGGTCCGCCGCCGTCATCGTCCCGCGTCGGTGTGTGATCACGATGAACTGCGTGTGCTCTGTCAGCTGATGCAGATACCGCGCATAGCGCTCTACATTGGAATCGTCCAGTGCCGCCTCGATCTCATCCAGCAGACAGAACGGCGACGGCTTCAGGTTCTGAATCGCAAACAGCAGCGCAATGGCTGTCAGCGCTTTCTCTCCACCCGAGAGCTGCATCATATTCTGCAGCTTTTTTCCCGGCGGCTGGGCGATGATGCGCACACCGCACTCGAGAATGTCCTTCTCGTCCTCCATCGCCAGCTCCAGCGTTCCCTTCCCGCCGCCGAACAGCTGGCGGAACGTTTTGTCGAATTCCGCCTGAACCGCAGCGAACCGCTCCGTAAACTGTTTTTTCATCCCTTCATTCAGATCCGCAATGATATCCTGCAGCGTCTTTTCCGCCTGCAGCAGATCCTCATGCTGTCCGCGCAGAAAGGTAAATCGCTCCGAAACCTCCTTATATTCTTCTATGGAGTTGACATTCACATTTCCCAGTTTCCGGATCTCATCCCTGACAGCAGCAATCTGTTTCTTCAGTTCTGACGTCCCGGGGACATCTTCTGTGCGCAGCTTTTCTGCCTCATGAAGTGTCAGTTCATATTCCTTCCACATATATTCCATCTGATTTTCGCGGTCGAGCTCCAGCTTTTCTTTCCGGTCGCTCAGGCGGAAAATCTCTTTGTCCAGCCGGCCAAGCTCCTGCGTGAGCGCTTCCCTGCGCTCAATCAGCTTTTTATGGTCTTCTGCCATGACGCCCTTTTCGTCCGCACAGGCCGTCAGCTGCTTTTCCATGGACTCCCTCTCCGTTTTAGCCGTCTCACAGGTTTCGGTAATCTGCAGGATCTCCTGCTCCCTGGCCTGTATCTCCTGTCCGCTGTTGGAAGCGTTCAGAAGAACCTCCTGCTGCGTCTGATGCAGTGCAAGTATCTCTTCCGATACTCTCTGTATATTCTCTGCGGCAAAATCGGATTTCTGCTGCAGCTGCGCAAGAACGACCGTCGCGGCGGAAATCTCATCCTGCACGGCGTCCGCTTCGGAGTGAACCTGCTCCAGTTCCTTCGCAAGCGCTTCATTCGCGGCGGTGATATCCGCCTCCCGCTGTCTGGACCGGCTGACCTGCAGAAGGATCTGCTGTCTGTCCGCCTCAGCCTCACGCTTCTCATCCTCAAGCGTCCGAATCTCATCCTGAATGTTCCGGTAGAACGTCTCCTGCTGCGCCTGAGCATCCCGCAGATGCTCCACCTCCACCTGAAGCGTATTCTTCCGTATATAAAAATCCTGAAGCGTCGTCTGGATCTCGCCAAAATCATCCTTCAGCAGTTCATCCGCCGTTCTGATTTCCTCTAACCGGTCCTGTACCTGACTTCCCTGCTTCTTCAAACTCTGTATCTTCTTCTCGAGCGCCTCGATCTCCCGGCTGCGCCCAAGCAGGTTGCTGCTGTTCCGAAAGGCGCCGCCTGTCATGGAGCCGCCCGGCTGCAGGGATTCTCCCTCCAGTGTGACGATGCGCAGGGAATAACGATATTTCTTTTCTATGGCGATGGCATGATCGATCGTATCCGCCACAAGAATCCGCCCCAGCAGATATCCTGCCACGCCGCGGTACTGCTCCTGTGTCTGTACCAGGGTATCAGCCATACCGATCGCGCCTTCCTCATGCAGCGCCTTTCTCGCCGGTACATTGTCCGGCAGCGACACACTGGTCAGCGGCAGAAACGTCGCCCGCCCGTAGCGGTTTTCCTTCAGGTAAGCGATCATGCGCTTGGCCGTATCTTCGCTGTCCGTAACAATATTCTGTATGCTGCCGCCCAGCGCGGTCTCAATCGCCGTCTCATACTTTTTCTCAACCCGGATCAGATCGGCGACCACACCGCAGATCCCCGGTGTATCTGTCTTCCTTTCCATGACGCGCCGAATACTGCCGCCGTATCCGTCGTAACGCTCCGCAATATTTTTTAACGATTCCAGACGGGAGGTTTCTCTGTGAAACTGCTGGCGCGCCTCGTCCAGTTTCGCACTCAGTTCCTCCGCCTGCCGCTGCCATTTCCTGCGCTTTTCACTCACAGAGATCTTTTTCTTCTCCATGCCGAGAATCTTTTGCTCCAGAGACTCCAGCTCGTTCTCCTGCTGCCGCAGCTGTTCCTCTGCATCTGTCCCGGTACTCTTTCTCCGGATGATCTGCTGATGCAGCTGTGCCTTCCGGATATCGGCCTGTTCTATCAGCGTTTGAAATCGCTGCTGATCTCCCTCAATCGCTGCTCTCGCATCCAGAAGCGCCCTGATACCGCGGTTCCCATCCTCGATTTTCTGCTCACATGCCGCTGTTTTCTGCTGCAGTTCGCCCAGCTTTTCGTCAAGCTGACGCCGCTCCTCCTCCTTCTCTGAGATCCGGAGAAGTATCTCTTCCCTCTCGTCGCTGTACTGACGACCGGTCTGCTGACGGCGTTCGATATCCGACCCCAGCTCATCCATGCGTTCCTTTACATGTGCCTCACTCTGCTCAATCGTCCGGATCTGCTCCCGCAGTACATTCATCCGGCCTTCCAGCTTTTCCCGCTCCACATCATTTTCGCCGATCTGACTCTGCAGTCGGCCGATCTGTGCGTCATTTTCCTGTATTCGCCGATCCAGCTCTTCATATTGAAAACGTACCTGCTCATATTCCGCCGATGCCTCGCTCTGCTGCTGTTCCGCGATCTCATAATTCTCGCAGACGGTTCGACTCTCCCCCGCCATGCGCTCCATCTCCGAGAGAAACAGAATGATTTCAAAGCGTTTCAGTTCTTCCTTTTTCTTTAACCAGATTCTCGCCTGTTCGGACTGACGCTCCAGCGGTCCGACCTGGCGTTCCAGCTCCGTCAGGATATCCGTGATACGCACCATGTTCTGCTGTTCATTTTCCAGCTTTTTCATGGTCATCTGCCTGCGTCGTTTAAACTTTACAATACCCGCAGCTTCGTCGAACAGTTCCCGGCGTTCTTCCGGCTTCCCGCTTAAAATCCGGTCGATCTGTCCCTGACCGATGATGGAATATCCCTCTTTTCCGACGCCGGTATCATAAAACAGCTCCTGAATGTCCTTCAGTCTGCAGGTCGATCCGTTCAGCAGATATTCGCTCTCACCTGAACGGTAGACGCGTCTCGCCACCGTAACCTCATTATAATCCACCGGCAGAAAATGATCCGCATTGTCCAGGGTAATCGCCACACAGGCAAAACTCACAGGCTTCCGGTTCTCCGTACCGGCAAAGATCACGTCCTGCATGCTGGAGCTGCGCAGCTGCTTTACCTTCTGCTCACCCAGCACCCAGCGGACCGCGTCAGCGACATTGCTCTTCCCGCTGCCGTTCGGCCCTACGATACCGGTGATACCGTTGTGAAATTCAAAGACGATCTTATTGGCAAAAGATTTAAAGCCCTGTATCTCAATGCTTTTCAGATACATACTTTCCTCCCAGCTGTATGATCGTCCGGTAAGCCGCCTCCTGTTCCGCTGCCTTCTTCGTGTGTCCCTCTCCGCACCCCAGCGGCTTTCCGCCAATGCAGGCCTCTATGACATAGCTTTTGTTGTGGTCGGGGCCGTTCTCCTCCACCAGACGATAGCAGAGTTCTCCCATGTTCTCACCCTGTACAATCTCCTGCAGGATGGTCTTGCTGTCGTAAAAAAGCTGCATATGCTCCAGATCATTTAAAACAAAGCGGTGTATAAAGGATCTAGCCCCGTCAAATCCCCCGTCCAGATAGATGGCTCCGATCACCGCCTCAAATGTGTCGGAAAGAATCGATTTGCGCGTTCGGCCGCCGGTCTGATTCTCACCCTTTCCAAGAAAGATATAATCTCCCAGACAGAGCGCCTGCGTGCAGAATGCCAGCGTCTGTTCACATACGATGCTCGCCCGCAACTTGGTCAGCTCTCCTTCCGGCCAGTCCGGATAAGTCTGATACAGATGCTCGCTTGTCACAACCTCCAGAACCGCATCTCCCAAAAACTCCAGGCGCTCGTTATTATACACACGCTTCATATGCCGTTCGTTCGCATAGGAACTATGTGTCAGCGCCTGGCGCAGTAAGCCTTCCTGCTGAAACTGATATCCGATCTTTTTCTGGAATTCCTGTAATTGCTGCATAATATGATTATCCTTTTTTCCGATTTTTCCTGATGGTGTTAACAAAGCTGCCGCATGACGGGCAGTAGCCTCTTATATCACAGTTCAGGGAACCATATGACGGAGCAGACTCGCCACATCACCGACCGTCCGGATCTGCTCCGTTTCTTCCATCGTAATCTCAACGCCAAAGACTTCCTCCAGTTCTGTTAGAATCTGAAACAGATCCAGAGAATCGGCGTCCAGTTCCGCAAAAGCCGTCTCTTTCATAATCTCGTCCGGTTCCGCATCCAATACTTCCGCTATCACATGACGAATCTTTTCGAATTCCATTCTGACGCCCCTTTCCGGACGGACTTTACATCACTTACGCATCCGTCATATCCGACTTTTTTCGCCGGCTGATATGTTCACTTATCTTATCATTGATGCCCTGCTGCTTAAAAGTGACGCACTGAATGATAGAATTCTTCACATCACTCGCTGCAGCGCTGCCGTGCGTCTTTACAAGCAGGCCCCTGCACCCGAGCAGCGGCGCTCCGCCGTATTCCGACGTATCAAAGCTTTTCAGGGTCTGTCGCAGGGCATTCTGTATCAGAAGCGCGCCGATTTTAGATCGAAAAGAAGACATCATCCCTTCCTTAACCTTTTTTAAAAGTGTATCGGCCAGCCCCTCATACAGCTTCAGGACAATGTTTCCGGCAAAACCGTCGCAGACAATCACATCCGCCCCGCCATGCGGGATCTCCCGCGCCTCGATGCTTCCGATAAAATGAATCCCTTCACAGGACTGCAGCAGAGGATAAGTCTCCTTGACCAGGGCGTTTCCCTTCTCCTCCTCCGCCCCGATATTTAAAATAGCCACGCGCGGCTGCTGAATGCCGACAACATCCTTCATATAGATCGAACCCATCTGCGCGAACTGTACCAGGTGTGAGGCGCGCGCATCCACATTCGCTCCGGCATCGATCAGCAGCGCCACTCCGTCTTCTGTCGGAATCAGCGGCGCCAGCGCCGGCCGTTCCACGCCGCGGATCCGGCCGACCACCATCTGCCCGCCGACCAGAATCGCGCCGGAATTCCCCGCGGAAACAATCGCATCCGCATCACCGTGCTTTACCAGATTCATGCCGACGACCATGGAAGAATTCTTTTTCCCTCCGATGGCATGTACCGGCGATTCTGCCGTCTCAATCACCTCATCACAGTGAACGGTCCGGATCCGCTCCGGAGCATATGTATACTTTGCCAGTTCGGCATCTACAGACTCCTTCCGGCCGGTCAGAATCACTTCTATATCATCCCGGGAATTCACAGCCTCCACCGCGCCCTTTACGATCTCACCCGGTGCGTTGTCGCCTCCCATCGCGTCTACCACCACACGCACTATATCAGCCATATAAAACCTCCGCACTACGCATTGTCCCCGGAATCCATCGTCACAGGCGGGGAACAAAACAACTTATATCCACACAAAACAGACGCTTTCTGGTCCGCGCCTGAACTTCCACAAATGAATATACAACATCGAATCCTATAAATCAACCGTTTTCTCTTTTAAGATATCCAGTCTCCGTACAAACATATCGTAATATTCCGGCATTTCCGAAAAGCAGTTCCGTTTCACTTCCTTACGCTGGTTTAATCCGATCCTCTGCACGGCCTCCAGCGCCGCTTCACGCTGATTTGCCTTTCTTCCAAACAGGGTCTGACAGTTCGCCCCATCCGGCGTGTCATAGGAATAAAACGCCTGATTGAAATCCATCAGCGGGTGAAGACTCACGGGTTTATTGGTCGCATTCCGAACCAGTACGCCCCAGTTTCCCCAGTGCCGATCGGTATTTCCCACCAGATAATCAATGATATTCATCATATAATAATTGTGGCGGTCCAGGCTTAAGATATATTTTCTGGTATTCCTCTCATGATTCAGGGAATAGACTTCAAACGATTCCATCGGAACGATCGAATATTCCTTTGACGTAATGTTCACACTGACGGTCACTCTCTCTCCGTCAAACATATCCTCCTCATACAGAACCTGAGACAAATCAAAACACCTTGCCACCCGGCTCGCCAGAAGCTCCCGTCTCACAGCCTCCTCCCCGCCGTCCTTCAGAAGCAAAAAACCGCCTTCTACTCTCTTCCAGGCCTTCGGGAAACAGCCATTGGTGGAAAGATCGCGGGCCAGATTCCGGTTGTCCACGGTATACTGCCTGCCCCGCAGTGAAATATCAATAAACGCGTTGCTCAAATGATTATCGTACAGATTTACATCAGAAAAAGAGATACGCTCTGAATGATCCTTTACCCAGAACACATCGGTCAGAGAAGCGCAGCGATAGGAGAGCGCGATCTGTGCCCGCTCCCGGTCCGTGACCGCCTGTTTCATCCCGATACTGTTCAGAATCTCCTTCGCGTAAGTCCGATCCAGGGTGAGCACCCTCGTCGCACACCAGTAATAAAAATTCGTCACATTGTTTACCAGGGTATCAACGTCCGCGGTTGTATCATCCAGATACAGATGATACGGCATAAATGAGGGAAAATAGACTTTACACCGGCCGGATGTATCGATTCTGGCCACCCGCCGGTCCATATGCATGATATCATAAACCGTATCCGCCATCGCATTCACCTCGAAAAAAATCGTGACTCGGATATGTGGCGGCTTTTGCCTCATACCCGCCGTGCGGGGCGCGTGCAGCAAAGCTGCAAAACTCCCTGACGCGCTCCTGTACATAAAAAAGCCAAGAGTCCCTGCTTTCAGACGAACTCCTGACTCCTTCATTGTTACAAGTCACATCCTCGAAATCGTAACGTTTTCGGCCTGACCCCGCAGCAAGTGCGTGGTTAGGGAATGACCAGTAACCTTTCATTCACTTCCGTATCCATTAATCAACTGCAATGATCTCTTTTTTGTTGTAACTGCCGCAGCTCCTGCATACTCTGTGCGGAACCATCAGCTCGCCGCACTTGCTGCATTTCACCAGGGTAGGGGCAGTCATTTTCCAGTTGGCCCTTCTGCTGTTTCTTCTGCCTTTGGAAGATTTATTTTTCGGACAGATCGACATTGCGTTACACCTCCCATTATATAAAATCTATGATTCTGTGACACCGCATAACGGCACACCTCTCGCGCAATCATACCCAAACATTATAAACATGCCCGGAATATTTGTCAACCGAATTTGAAATTTTTATATATTTATTTTCTGCGAGTTAATTTTCAAACTAACTTCCACCCCCATTATCCGCAGCATGGAATTTACTTT
>JAJBUT010000128.1 GCA_020860185.1 Lachnospiraceae bacterium
GGCAATTTCAACATTGAAAAAACTGGGGTATATAGAGCGCGCTGGTTCTAAAAAATCCGGTTATTGGAAGGTGCTGAAATAGGAAGAGATACTGCGACATTGTCGATATGTTTGCGCGAACACCCGTATGCGCCCAAATGCCCAAAAACGGGCAAAAAACGGCTTGATATGTTATGCCACACAGTCAAACGGCAAAAAATGCCCTTCGACATGTTTGCGCAGACAACCGCTCTACATGTGACATCAATATCGTTTTCTCGTGCCACGTCGAGTGCATCACGTTGCTTGTGAGGAGTGATTAAGATGCAATTACCATATTCAGACGAACTGGAAATACAATATTTAAGCCGCCTTTTTGATAATACCAGTGAATGCTATAAATTTTTCTGGTTTCAGGCGATTGTGACCAAGATATTGGAGGGAAAGAATATCCTCACGTATGAAGAATTGATTAATGAAATGATCGCAGATGCATGGTATATGGTCACTGAGTATCATTTAAATCTTGGGCCGAGAGATACTTTGGAGAGAGTGGTTCATGATATTCAGAAAACAGGTGGCATGAAATCGTCGGAAAAGAAATCCGTTCTTATTGAATATCTGAATCATTGTCAAGAACCAGAGATTAAAAGGCAAAAACGAACACTGACCAGAAATGTTCCATATCGCTTGCAGGCACCGTTTATGCATCAGTTGAAAGGAAAGGGTTGGAATGTGTCTGAATCGGAACTGGCAAGGAAGATCAATCAGGAGCGGCGGCTGATCTATTATTTTAATGCCTTAAACGGAATGCAGACAACGGTGAGAAAAAATCGGGAAGTAAAGGAATACTGACTAACACCAATAAAATATATCATAGTAGTATCGAAAAAGAACATTGACGCCAAATGCGATACCACATATAATGAAGGAAGGATTCTCGATGGCAAAATGGGATAAACTACTAGTGTAGCGTCTCATTCATTTTTTAAGTTATAAAAACCGCGCAAATCCAGTATCCATGCAGCAAATCAGGGATCGAATTAATAAAAAATGATTGAGACAGAACACTAGTGGTGGATAATCATGGAGCATAAGATAATAATTAAGCAGTGTTCGCCCGAGTCGGCTGTTGCCGTCGGCGAACGCATGAATTTCTTCAAAACGCAGATGAAAATAAGCAGCGATTGTCATAACGTCTCTACCCTCCGCTGCGTTCATTTCATCCAGCAGCGGATAAAAAGAAATCTCGAGGCCTTGTTTAAAAACACCGAATATGAGAACTCTCCGGCACAAATCTGTGAGCTGGCTGAGTCGGGAATGAGATCGAAAGATCTGTATCTGGGATTGTTAAAAAAGCTTGGCAGAGCAGACGGTACAGAAATTTATCGGCAATTGAAACAGGATAAAACCTCGGCGCAGTTTATGATATAATCGAGGCAGATGATACAAAAGAGGTTGAGTTTCGCGTATTAGCCTGTGCAAGATGTGTATATTATTTCAGGACAGCTCCTTAGCTCGTGCAACTCGCTAAGTGAGCCAATGCGTTGCGCGTTTGGAATTATGTCGCAAAAATGACCGCGCCTGGCGCGAGAATGCGCCAGGGCGCATTCTTTTTCTATAGCTGCATTCTCAAAAGTCTTCAATCGCAGGAACTTCCTCCTCAAAGGTTTCTTCCCCAAGCTCGTTGATGGTCGTTCGCCCGGCTTTTCCGTACTGATAAAGCTGGTCGAGAAATTCAATGGCAGCGCGGATTTTGGTTCGGAGGAGGTAACCGCCGGACTGCGTGGCCCGTGCGAGCGTGTCCGCGGACAGGGTTGGCGACCAGTTGTAGGCGCGGCCGTGGAAATCCTGGATCTTCATCAGAACCTCGTTGATTTCATCTCTGGTCAGGGGCTGAAGCTGTTCTGCCTCATTTAAAAGGTTTAAGACAGTGCGGATCGGCTCTGGCTGGTCAGGGAACACGGTTTCCAGATTTTCAAATTCATGTTTTCCCTCAATGACATCCTCAGAATAGGAGGCACTGAGAGCGAACCAGGTAAAGGTGGTTTCCGGGCAGCGGTCGGGGAAAATGAAATCGGCCATGTTCCGGTAGGCGTTCAGGCGGGTTTTCTTTCCGAGACGTCCGATCAGTTCCGTTTCATCCACAAGGATCACCCAGCCGTGGTAGCCGAGCTGCTGGAACAGGTGCGCCATAAAATGAAAATAGTCTGAGCAGTGTTTGGTCTTACTGAAATTTGTATTATATTTTGCCGGCTGCCGGAAGATTCTCCGGTAAAATTTTTTTCAGCGCAGCATTTGCAACAAAATCTCCCTCCAGATCAGCCTGGAGGATAAATTTTTCATCGGAGTCTTCTGTGTTGAGGTAGGAACGGAGCAGGAAATAGAGTTTGTCTGTGTCCAACTGCTTGGCGGCGTAGAGCAGCATCTCGTTTGCCACAGGGCTGTTGGCAGAGATTTTTTCAATCTCGTGCATAAAACCGGGCTGGAGCCGTCTGGGCAGATAGGTGTTTTGAATCACCTTCTGGTAAAACAGATAGAGCTTATCCATGGGTGTTTCCTTGCTGAGAGAGACATAGGAAACCACCATGTATTCTGAACTTGCGAGGTTAAAAATCGTGTTTAAAAGATGTGTTTTTCCCTCGCCGTATTTTCCGGAGATGATTTTCCCGCCGGATTTCTGATTTTCACGCAGCTGATTCAACTGCCCGGTGATCTCCCTCATGATTTTCGGACGGGCATCGGAGAAACATGCGCCGACGGCGCGGGAAGGAACACCGGAGCGCAGTGCTTCGATCATATGTCGGGCTTCAAAATCAAATTCATGACTGTTGTCTGTATCATACATTCTGAGTCACCTCCATGGCGTCCATAATTAATTGCGCGATTCCGAAACTGCCCGTATGAGCCTGAGCGGCCAGTTTTCTGGCTTCATCTGTATCAAGCGGCATCATTTCTGAGTTTTGTCTCCTTCTGGCTATATTTTCCGATATGGCGACAATCACTTCCGGTGAATATTCCTGAGCGGCCAGTCGATCCAGATCGATCATATCCGAAAATCGGTTGAAACGCTCGCCGACGATCTCATTTTGAATGCGCATCCACAGAGCCTGATAAGATTTCAGCCCCGCGTTTTCGTTGTCGAGGAGAGTCCGGTCGAAGGCGTAAGCGAAGAAAATATGATGCATGCTGTCAATGTCGTCGATCAGCTGCCGGATGCTTTCATAGGTGTCTTCGCGTTTCATTTTCGTGTAGTGGACGACCTCCAGACTTGTGCGGCTGGCCAGAATTTCCATGTCGTCGATGGCGACGAAGAGACCGGAATAGCCACCCATATGGATGATTTCCGCAAGTGAGCGAAGCGTGTTCCGCGCGTTATATTTTGTGATTCTTGAAGGATAAAAGCCGAGTGCCCGAAGTTGGGTGATCTTTATCGTGCGGTCACTTTTCAGCCAGGAGAGCAGCAGATCCCGGTTCTGCTCTTCGAGAATCGGATGGCCGAGGATGCTGCCGGTGAGCATACTGCAGGCAAGGGCAAAGTTGTTGTCCAGAAGAGGATTGTCCAGAAAAAGACGGCGCAGCTGTGATCGGATCTCCCGTCGGGTCACAGGATCCCCCGCTCCATTCTGCGAGAGATAGTCGATGAATTTCATACCTTCCGGGATTTCCGCAGGGTCATAGCCCATTTCGCGGATGACGCATTGACTGGCTGCTTCCAGACAATCCATTATATTACACTGTTCCAGAATTTCCACATAGATGTCTCTGAAATCATGCATCCAGATATCGTTCGCGGAGAAACTGACCGTTTTGTAATGTTCCTCCCGGGCGAGTCCGGTCATCAGGCGAAGAAAATGAGTTTTCCCGCTGCCGGGACGGCCGGTGATAAATTTTATTTTGCTTCCGCCGCGGGGAATGTATTCCTGAAGATATTTTTCCTGCCAGAAACCGGTCAGAAAATCTATCCCGCAGGAGAGAGTTTCCGAAGAGGAGTTGTTCTCAAAATCAGACATTTTTTCTGCCCCCTTTAGTCGTTCATAAAACGGATGGTTGCCAGAAACTGTTCTTTTCCGTTTGCGTCGAGGATACGGATTGCCTTCCTGTTGTAGCGTGTCGGTCCGAAGTCAAAACGGCGGCCGCTTTTGGTTTCGTTCATTCCGTTGATAAATTCCGCGTAGAGACGAGCGATATCAAAAGAAAAACTCTGGAGATTGTAATCCTTGCGGAAACGGCTCATCGGCGCCATTAATTTATACAGAGTGGTGAGATACATGTCGGATCCGCGCTGCCGGTTCTGTTTCAGGATCGCCAGGTCATAAGCTTCCGCCAGTTCGCCGGAAAAGCTCTGGGCGTTAAAATGCGCCTTCTGTAACTTATCCTGCCCGGTTTTTACTGTGTTCATGAAGCTGGAAGGGCGCATGCACTGGATGCGTTTCTTATCCATATAGATATCCTGGTTTTCAACATCCAGACGAATCCGGTAGGGAAACATCTCGTAGACCGGGAATTCGCCCTGCACGTCCAGTTCCATTTCACGGCAGATGTCGAGCATCTGGGCGGCAAAATCCCCGCTTTCAAAATATGCCCTGCTGTCGAATGCATCAACATTTGTCCGCAAACGTTCAATCGTGTCAGAAAGTGCGGCGGCGGTCTGCGCGAGACTGTCAAGATCGCGGGACAGATATTTCAGATCGCCACTCTCGGTTTCTTTTGCGATGTTTTTGGAAAGCTTCTGGAGGACGGCAACACTGTCTTTTACTGATTTCTCATCGGGAAGCAGAGACTGATAGAGATCTTCATAGTTCATATTCGTTCATCCTTTTCTGGTATTTTGAAAGTAACTGTTTCGAGTGGTTTCGCTATAGAGTCAAACGGTTGTTCTCTGTAGAAATTATATAGGAAATCAGGAAAGATTTCAACCGTATGTATCATAAAAATGGAAGATATGTTATGATAGGTTGCAAGTCAGATCCTGTAAGGATTAAAAAGCATAAATCTGGTGAGGATGTGACTTGTAACATGATAGGATTGCGTTATGACAGGATTACGACTCAGATATCAGCAGAAGGGAGGCGGCCTATGGGACAGACATCCTATCAGTGGCAGGATGAGTGTCTGGAGCGCTGGATGGATCGCGGCGGGCGGGGATTGGTACAGGCTGTTACCGGATCCGGGAAGACGAGGCTTGCGCTGTGTGCGATCCATGCGCTGGAGGAGAAAATCGGGCGGGACGTGCTGGTGAAGATTGTGGTCCCGACGAGCGCTCTGATGCGCCAGTGGGAGAGGGCTCTGCGGGAATATCTGGCTGAGATGGAAGATGTTTCCGACAGGGGAGGAGTCGCTTCTGCCGTGAATGGAAGAAATTCCGGCTCTGATGAGAACATTCGCAGGGAAGACGGAAGAAATCGGATCAGTCTGCGCGGCGGCGGTCGAAAGGGACCGACAGATCGAAAATATATGATCTATGTCATCAATTCCGCGCGATATGAGCTGGCGCGTCAGATTCTGATGCAGCTTGAAAGCGGGGAGGCCGTATTACTGATTGCGGACGAATGTCATCACTATGCGAGTGGTGAGAATCAGCTGATTTTTGAATTTTTGACCCGGATTGACCCGGCGAAAGCAGATTACTATTCTCTCGGGCTTTCCGCCACGCTGCCATCGGGGCAGGACGGACGTGTTCTGACCGAGGCGCTCGGACCGCGGATTTATTCTTACGGAATGCGTATGGCCTCGGCTATGAAAACGGTCTGCCCGTTTGATATTTTTCATATATCTTTGAAATTTCAGAGGGAGGAGCGAGAGGAATATGAAGAGCTTACAGAGAAAATACAGATTTGTTATAACTGGCTTAGAAAGGTCGTTCCTGATCTGGGCAGACTGAGTCAGAAGGAGCGTTTTCAGGAGCTTCGCAGGCTCAGCGCTGGAAAAGACAGACAGCTTGCCAGGAAGGCTCTGAATTATATGAACCTCACCTACAAAAGAAAGAGTCTGGTTTGTCTGGCATCAGCCAGAATCTCCTGCGCAGAGGAACTGATCCGAAGAATTGATCCGGCAGAAAAGATTCTGATTTTCGGAGAACGTATCGCTCAGGCAGAGGATTTATATCGAATCTTGTATCAACATTATCCGGGGAGGGTCGGCCGATGCCATTCGGAGATGGGAGAGCAGGCGAACCGAAACAACCTGGAGCGGTTTCGCACGGGGGAATTTCGGATGCTCCTTACCTGCAAGTCGCTGGATGAGGGTGTTGACATCCCGGATGCCTCAGTGGGCATCATTCTGTCGGGAACCTCCGCGCAGAGACAGAGGACACAGCGATTGGGCCGGATCATTCGAAAGCTGGAGGGGAAGAAGCGAGCGGCTCTCTATTACCTGCACATAGGGGAGACTTCCGAGGATATCTGTTATCTGCCGGGAGCAGGTGAAAATCGTCTTTTTGAGATATGTTACGAATCATCATACCGGAATTTTAAGAATTTCGAATATGACAGGGCGTCTATGGCAGTATTGGATGAAATGCGGAATGCGGAGCGCAAAACTTTGAGAGAAGTAAAACGATGCCTCGATTGCGGGCGCGTCCGGGGTGATTGGATGGAAAGACGAGATGAGATTCAACGCCGGATCAATGCCGCTTCAACGGTGGAGGAGCGTAATTACTGGATTTGTATGAAGAAGATGGCGGCAGAAATACAACGTATCAGGTCTTTTTAAATCATTCTGGTTTTGCACAGAAAAAGCTTTGCAAATCTCCGCGGCGGACATATAATAAAGTCAGTCGGGGGAACAAAACGCCATGAACATGATTTCCAGAGATATTTTCCGTGCAGTTCATGAGGGAAAATGGCTGAGTATTGAATACCGCAATCAAAAAGAGGAGATTACGAAATACTGGATCGGCATTCGGGATCTGGATGCTGCAAACCGAACACTGTCCGTGGACGGGCTTCACCTGCGTCAGTATACGGTCAAAGCTCTCGGGAAAATCCGGATTGACGCCATCCTTTCCGCAAGTGTCATCGAAGGCTCCTGGTGTCCGGTCAATCAGAATCTGGTACAGGACATCTGTGATAACCCGCATAAATACGCGTCTCTTTTTGATAATGCGGCAAATTTAAAAATCTTAAATTATCTGGAGATGTGCAGCCGAATGGATACTACGCCGTACCTCTCGGATTTTACGCTGGTCCGTTATCTGGACAGGGAGCGTATCCGGGGAGCGTATTGTCCGCTGAGTGAAGAGCAATTCCGGATGATCGTCAGAAATTTCCAGTATCGCACACAGAATCGGGATAAGAACAGGTCAGAGGGCGGATTGAAGATACGTCAGCTGGCGATGAATGTCCTGAGTATTCATATGCCGAAGGGATTATATGTGCTCGCGTACCGGAGATTGAATCTGGATGTAAAGAATCGCGCACTGAAACCGGATGAGGAGATTACGATCTGTACGGAGTTTACTCTCGACGGTACGAAGCAGAGCATCCGTCGGTTTCTGGACGCGGAGGACTATGAACTCCTTCAGGACTTTGAGGGCAATCAGGAGGAGATTAAGGATCGGATAACGGTACATATGCCGCGGCGCGGCAGCAGTGTGGACGATATGCCGTATATCATCGGACTTGGTATGGATATTCCGCTGGATCTGCATAAAGAATATGAGTCTGTCATAAAAATAGTTCAAAAAGGCGAGGCGACGGTGCCGATCCGCGCCTTTTTCGGCGATCTTCTGGATCGACCGCGGCGAACCGGCGCTTATCCGATTGCCCTGATCAATCAGAATATCAATATGGATCAGCTGCTTGCTATCCATAATGCGATGAAATATCCGGTCGCGTATATTCAGGGACCGCCAGGCACCGGCAAGACCAATACGATCATAAATACCATAGCCACCGCGTTTTTCAACGAGCGGACGGTTCTGTTCACATCCTATAATAATCATCCGATCGACAGTGTTTATAACAAATTGTCCGGTATGGAGTATGACGGGAAAAAGATTCCTTTTCCGATTCTGCAGCTTGGGAATCGTGATAAGGTAAAAGAAGCGCTCCGTACTATGAAGAAACTGTATGAGAGTGTAAAGGATATCAGGGTTTTTACCGGAACGCTCGACCGGAACCGGGATGACCGCAAAAAGAGGGCGCGCCGTCTGTCAAATCTGCTCCGGAAATACGAGGAGCAGCTGGATCTGAAAGAACGGATAGAAACCATTGACCGTCTGCTGGAATATGAGAAGCGTAACAGTGCTGCTGCGCAGATGTTCCCCTTTGAGGCGGATCTGGAGGGAAGGCAGAAAGAACAGCTTGACCGAAAGCTCCGTGAGTCAGGCGAAGTGTCTGAAAAAGAGGCGATTTCTCTTTTGGACGACGATACGGAGGAATTGAAGAAATATCTGTATTATACCTCGGCAGGTTATATTCAGAAAATCAGAAATCCGAGGAATGCGGATCTCAGGGAGATTCTGGAGACTTCGGATGAGCATGCCCGCATGGAGGCATTTTCTCAATATCTTCGAAAAAAAGAAAATATTACAAAGCTTCAGAAAATATTCCCTGTTATCGCAACGACCTGTATATCCGCGCATCGTCTCGGCGAGGCGGAGCCAATGTTTGACATGGTGATCATGGATGAAGCGAGCCAGTGCAATACGGCGGTTGCGCTGGTGCCCATCGTGCGCGGGAACAGCCTGATGCTGGTCGGTGATCCGCAGCAGCTCAATCCGGTCATTTTGCTGGATGAGACGGTAAATGAAAAACTGAAAAGACGCTATGCCGTATCGGACGAGTATGATTATTGCAGGAACTCTGTCTACAAGACATACCTGGCCTGCGATGCGGTCAGTGATGAGATTCTTCTCCACAATCATTACCGCTGCAATCCGAAGATCATTAATTTCAATAATCGGAAATATTACCATTCTCAGCTGAATATTTTATCTGACAGCAGAGAAACGCATCCGCTTTTTTATATGGATATGGAAAACGCAGAAGCTTCAGGTAAAAATACGGCGCCGGCGGAAGCGAGAGAGATTGCGGCATATGCGGCTGCTCACAGAGAGAAGAAAATCGGTGTGATCACGCCCTTTGTCAATCAGAAGAAACTGATTGAGGAGGAACTGAAACAGGCCGGCGTGAGTCATGTGACCTGCGGGACAGTGCATGCCTTTCAGGGGGATGAGAAAGACGTCATTTTATTTTCCACTGCGCTCACAGACAGGACGGGCATCGGTACATATGACTGGCTGAAAAATAATAAAGAACTGATCAATGTGGCGACATCTCGTGCAAAAGACAGGTTGGTCGTGTTATCCAGCATGAAAAATCTGGATCGGCTGCACCGGGATGAGGGCAGTGATGACTTGTACGAGCTGGTGCAGTATGTTCGGACGAACGGAGAGTCCGGAGTGACGTCCAAACAGGTTCATTCAAGGGCGCTGGGTGTCAAGCCGTTCAGTACGGCGACGGAGGAGGCATTTCTCGCGAACCTGAACCATGCACTGGAAAATATCTGGCTGACGCAGAGCCGATATTCCGTGAAGAAAGAAGTTGCGATTTCACATGTTTTCAGTGAAAATGAAGACTATGACGATCTGTTTTACAGTGGCAGATTTGATTTTGTCGTTTATGAAAAGCTGCCGGAGGCGGAGATGCCGCTCCTGGCCATCGAACTGGACGGCAAGGAACATTATGATGATGCGTCGGTGAAAGCGAGAGATCTGCGGAAAGAAAAAATCTGCAGATCACATAACCTCCAGCTGATCCGGGTAGAGAACAGCTATGCCAGAAGATATAACCATATCAAAGAGATATTGATCAGTTATTTTTCAAGAATGCATTGACATCTGGTTGTTCTCCGGTGCAGGCCGCACTGACATACGGTTGTTCCTGAGACCGCACATGGAGGAGTCCGGTTGATTTTGCAGCCGATCGCGGAGGCATTTGGCTGTTCCGCAGCTGACAGGAACCCCGGCCGGTTACTTCCACAGCCGGATGGTCTGCAGTAGTTTCTTCTTGTTATCCGGGTCCATTTCTGCCAGTTCATTCATGATATCCCGATCAAGTGCGGTGGGCTGATATTCAGAATCAATTCTGCCAATCAGAGCATCCAGTGAGATGTTCATCAGTTTCGCGTAATAGACCAGGATACGCAGAGACATCGCGGTTCGGTTGTTTTCCACATTGCTGATATAGCCCGGCGTCACACCAAGGGAGGCGGCGACTTCGGCCTGTGTCAGATTTTTCTGAATGCGGAGTTTTTTTATTTTAGTCCCGAGAGTATCGTAATCATTTTGTGTCATGGGAAGGTTTCCTTTTTTGCTTTCATATATATCGATGACTGCGCAGCAGTCATTTTCGTTTATTAAGCACTAATATACGAATTTTTGCGTAAATTGGCACAATTTCTGTTCCGGTTTATCCGGGCCATGCTATATAAAGTATACAATAAATATAACTTGAAATAAATATATTAATAGAATATAATGTATATAAGCAGATTGAACCTCAAAAGAAATCTGATGAATGTTTATTGAAAAATGGAAGGATGAGGTTATATGAACGGCAGCGGAGGACTGCATTTTCTGATTGATTATGAAAATGTGGGCGAGTCCGGCATGGATGGTGTGGAGCATTTATATGATGCGGACACATTAGAGGTTTTTTACAGTAAATGCTGTGAAAAAATATCACGGAAAACGATAGATTTTATATTGAAATCGGGATGCGAATTTCAGACATACAAATTAAAAAAAACCGGGAAAAACGCATTGGATTTTTACATTGTTTCCAGAGTGGGCGAGATGTTTGGGGCGGGTTATACGGGGAAGGTTGTTATTGTCAGCAAAGACAAGGGTTACAGTGCAATAAAAGATTACTGGTCGGAGCGGGGGTTGCCGGGGAATCAGATCCTTATGAATCATTCCGTGAAGACCGGTATTATGTCTTCTAATGAAAACAGTGTTCGAAGAAAGCAGATTTTACGGGAGTCAGAACAGGTAAGTATTGACGGTGAATATGTCATATATGCAGAGAAGCAGCGGATAAAAAGAAATCTCGAGGTTCTGTTTCAAAACACCGAGTATAAGGACTCTCTGGCACAAATCTGTGAGCTGGCTGAGTCGGGAAAGCGGCCGAAGGATTTGTACCTGGGATCGTTAAAAAAGTTTGGCAGAGCAGACGGAACAGCAATTTATCGGAAACTGAAACAGAGTGAAACATCGGATAAAATGTGTCGGTGAAATACCCAAATAAGAAATACTTTGCAAATATCGAAACCTGGCATATAATGAGTACAGATTTTACGGCAAAGATTCTCATCTGCGGGAGTCGCAATGAGGATGAATACAGATGAGAAATGAAAAAGGGATAAGGTCTCATGAAGAACATGAAGGATTTACAATTCGGCCTTGAAACTGCTTTTATAGATTACAGAGCGCATTCCAATCTGGCCTGTCGACCGGAGTTTGTTTCCAATGATTTCAATCGGGGAAAGCGCGTTATTTCTTCAATCGAACAGGAGCTTCTGAATTGCGA
Organism: Lachnospiraceae bacterium; assembly: GCA_020860185.1. Classification (GTDB taxonomy): domain Bacteria; phylum Bacillota; class Clostridia; order Lachnospirales; family Lachnospiraceae; genus Eubacterium_I. Next base: position 11,514 of record JAJBUT010000128.1, read on the forward strand.
TGAGTTTTCCATCAGTGTCGCTTTTGTAAAAAATATTAAGACTCTGCTCGCTGAAAATGAGACTCGTGCGCTTCTTATTTCCGCTATGGGTACCGGGAAAACCTATGCGTCCGCCTTCGCACTTCGGGAGATGAACCCGAAAAAAGTTTTATTTCTGGTACATAGAGAACGGATTGCAAAACAGGCGCTGTAAAGTTATAAAAAGGTTTTCGGTCGGAAACGCGAGGATGGTTCGGAGTATCAATACGCGCTTCTTTCCGGACGTACCTCATTTGATATAGAGAAAATCAGGAATGCGGATCTGATTTTTGCTACCATGCAGATGATGAGCAGAGAGCGTATACTGCAAAAGTTTTCGCCGGCTGATTCGGGAGAGTTATACCAATCTTAAGTACAAGCTGGGACGGATTCCCAGGCTCAGGGATTTCGATGATTACGGAGAACTGGATGTCTGTCGGATTTTTGACAACAACAGCTTAGGATCCTACTACAAATTCCTCGTGAAATATGAGAAGGAGTATACAATACGGTTGTCGAAGGACGAGGAAAAAGTGATAGAGTTTATCTCCAGGAAGCTGGCAGCGGGCAAACGTGTTCAGGAACTGGAACTGTTGAAGAGGCTGATGACGTATCAGCATGGGATTTTAGCTATTCTGGAGAAGTCTCTGAAAGAAGACTATGGCATTGCCATGGATGCCGAAGCAAAACGAAATCTTGTCAACGTGATGACGAATGAGTTTCCTTCCGGTTCCGGAAAGAAAACATATGATAACTGTATTTTCATCGAAAAAGACGGAGGAGAATACGGGATATCCGTATCGTTTGGAAGGATGTTGAAGAATCCGGATTTCTATGAGATTGTCAATGAACTGGTTGATTTCGGGATTTCCAGATATCGTGCGAATTTCAGTCGTTGCTACCGGGATACAAATTTTGTATTATATCTGAAATATACATATGAAGATGTGTGCAGGCTGCTGAACTGGGAAAATAATGAAGTGCCGCTGAATATCGGCGGGTATAAATACGACAGGAAAACAAAGAGGTTTCCCGTGTTTATCAATTATGACAAGCCGGCGGATATCAGCGACACAACGAAATATGAAGATCATTTTCAGAATGCGGGTACGCTGATCGCGATTTCAAAGTCCGGACGGACAAAGCAGTCGGAGGATGTGCAGAATTTTCTTTGTGCGAAGGAGCGCGGCATCGACGTACATCTGTTTGTTCGAAAAAATAAAGATGATAAGATTTCAAAGGAGTTTTATTATCTTGGACATGTACGCGTCCGGGAAGGCGGAGGAGTTTTGTATGCCGAATACAACGAAGACGGCGGTGGAGATCGAGTGGAATCTTGATACGCCTGTGAGAGAGGATATTTACCAGTATATCATTGGCTGAATAGATGAGTGATGAAAATGAGAGCGAAAAAAGAGAGGCTGTGGCAATCGGGAGGAGATGTTGGCGGATGAAGACAGTAAGAGTTGTGGCGGCGATCATCATACATGAAAATAAGGTGTTTGCGACTCAGCGTGGCTACGGGGCGTTCAAGGATGGCTGGGAATTTCCGGGCGGTAAGGTCGAACCTGGCGAATCAC
>JAJBUT010000194.1 GCA_020860185.1 Lachnospiraceae bacterium
GGTCAGGGCGTGATAAATCACTATTTATTCACAACTTAATTATAATTATTATTTTTCCATTGCAAAAACCGGGGGGGGTTTTATATAATGAAAAAAACAGATGCGAACGGATTGTATAATCAATTCCCGCTGATACAGGAAGGGTCTTTCAAAACAATTTCCCGGGTGCGGCGATTCTTTTGCCCGTGCGGCAGAGGACCGGCACGTGGGAAAAAAGTTGCGGAGGACTGCCGGGAGCGGGCGTATGATATATACAGAAAATAAACGGACATGTCTGCTGACGCAGATATCACAATCATGAAACACGAAAGGAGAAAGAGTCATGAAGAAACGGGCAGGAAAAAGGATACGACTATTCACGGCGGCGATCTGTATGATGCTTTTGGCGGCGGCCATGCACATCACCGCGTTTGCGGAGCAGGAGGAGAAGGTGTTTGTCATTCTCGGCTATGACGCGAGCGGGGAGGCGGTGTCATACGGGCTGGGCTATTATGTGCAGGATTCCGGTGAGGATTACATGCTGTCAGATATCTCGGCCTATGACGAAGATGTGACGGAATACTATGCGTACGCGACGGATTCCGATTCTTCTTCCAGTTATGAACTGGTGTCGTTGGGTGAGTCTGTCGCCAGCATACTGTTTTTTGAGTTCGCGGATGACACGCCATCATCCTCCTATTTGGTAAGTTTGGGATATGCCGAAGAGGATCAGACTGTCAACTGGCTTTTTCTTACATCCGAGATCGAGGTCGACAGCGCGAGGATACAGCTGACATCGGCCGAAGAGGTAGAGCTGGATGGCGATACGTGGGTTGTTCTTCACGGCGATTTCCTGGAGGATGAGCCGGATGACATATATACAGACTGTCTTCCGATGGCGCTCATCGATGATGACGGAACGATGGTGGGACTGTATACCAGCTCTGGATATTTCTATTCCTTCCTGGACGACGCTGATTCCTTCGGGACGGGGACAGCTTCTTCCGGAGACAGTTCAGATGAGGATGATCAGACGGAGCAGATGGCCGAAGATGAAGAAGAGACGGATTCGGACAACGGAACGACAGATTCCGATAACGACAGGATAATCAGGGAAGGCAAGGATGATCCGATAGAGGAGGAAGAGGATTTTCCGATCATGTTGATCGTGATCATAGTGATTATCGCGGCGGCCGTTGTCGTTGTTCTGGCCGTTCTCCTGACGCGGAAGAAAAAGCAGCCGGGAGACAATATCCCGCCGGGCGGTGTGCATCAGGAGGTGGAACCCGTGATGGGTCCGCAGAAGCGGACGGAAACCATTCCGCAGTCTGATGAGGAACCCGTGACAATGATATTGGAACCCGATCCCGTACCGCAGGATTTGATCCCGCGGCAGATGAGCATCACCGGCATTGCGGGAGCGATGATGGGAAGGACCTATCCGGTCGGTTCGTCTGTGGTCAGCATGGGTCGGGACGTCCCCTCCACCATCCGTTTTGCGCCGGATACGAAGGGGATCAGCCGCGAGCACTGCAGGCTCTTCCCGGACGGACAGGGGAATCTGATGCTCATGGACTGCGGCTCCTCCTATGGGACGTTCCTCACGGGGTACGGCAAGCTGCAGCCGCAGAAGCCGGTTCCCGTGAAGGACGGGGATAGGTTCTATCTCGGTTCGGACGCGAACGGATTTACGGTACATATTCAATAACGGACAGACAGGCACAGCGCATAGCGCACCGTGAGGATAACGAAGGATGAATCTCCAGTATTTATGTACGAACTGCCTGAACGGCACTTTACAGAACGGAATCTGTACTTCCTGTCATAAACATGCCGGCGACACCGCGCCGCGCAAGCCCAATACACTGCCGGACCGGTACATGCTCGGTTCCCGGTATTATCTGGGGCGCGTGATCGGAAAGGGCGGATTCGGCATCACCTACATGGCGTGGGACCGCGAGCGCAGGGAGCGCGTCATTGTGAAGGAGCTCTACCCGAGCCAGGACGTCACGCGGGATTCGCACACCGGCCGGGTGACTCCCGTACCGGGGCAGGAGGCGTGTTTTCAGAAGTATAAGCAGAGGTTTAAGGAGGAGGCGCAGACCCTGTACAGCTTTCAGAGGGAGCCGACCATCCTGAATGTGTATGGTCTTCTGGAGGCGAACGGCACGGTTTACTATTCCATGGAGTATCTCTCCGGATGGGACATGAAGACATTCCTGCAAAATCAGGGGAAAATAGGCTGGGGCCAGCTTTCCTGTTATGTGAGGGATATTCTCCGCACGCTGCGCGTGATACACGCGAAGAATCTGATTCACCGGGATATCACGCCGGACAATATCTTTCTCATCAGCGACCGGAACGCGAAACTCATCGATTTCGGTTCGGTGCGCTGCTACAATGACGGGACCGGGCTGACAGCGCTGGTGAAGGCGGTGTTCGCGCCGCCAGAGCAGTATTACACGGATGGAAATCAGGGACCGTGGACCGACATCTATTCGCTCTGCGTTACCATGTACTACGCGCTGAGCGGGATCTGCCCGCCGAAGGCGCCGGACCGTATCAGCAAAGACGGCACGGTTCCGATCGGACAGATCTGCCCCGGTTTGCCGGGGCATGTGGTGAAAGCCATCCAAAAGGGGATGTCCATCCGTATCGAGGACCGGTATTCGAATGTCGGAGCGTTCGCGACGGCGCTGTTTCCGGGAGAGGATATTTTCAGTTCGCTCTGGACGACGAATTCCGGTTCCTCACAGGGGAACAAATACCAGGAGCTCACCGGGAAGGTAAAACAGAAGATCGAAGACGTGAAGGCAAAGCAGACGGTCTGCTATTCCCTCCGCGGCATAGCCGGACAGTATCAGGGGAAGGTCATCCGGATCCCGGCGGACAGTTCCCTACTCTTCGGCAGGAGCTCGCAGTGTCAGATCGGATATCCGGGCGACACGCGCGGCGTCAGCCGGAAACACCTGACGATCCGATGCGACCATAACAGAAATCTGTTTATCATGGACGAGCATTCCAGCTGCGGAACGATGGTTTCCGGTTATCGGCTGCAGCCCGGTACGTGGTATCGCCTGAAGAAGGGACACACGGTGAATTTTGCCGGCGAAGGTTTTTATGTTGAATAAAAAGAAACTATTCAGGACTGTACTTCGCACCTGCTGCGAAGTACAGAGGAATCCGCAGGTATCATGGGCGCTTAGAAACGATTTTTTGCGCAAAATGGCAAAATTTCTATTCCGGTTCATCCGGGTTAAGGGTCAGATGCTTTTGATTTCAGCATCATAAAGGGAGAAAGAAGCGATGAAATATATAAAAAGACTGGCGGCCTGTCTGATTCTGGCGGCAGTCCTCGCGGCAGGAGGGATTACGGCAAACGCAACGTCAGGCACCCCGGAGGAGGTTTCGGACGCCTGCTACGGCGTTGTCCGTATTCTGGGTGTCGGGCCGGACGGAGTCTGGACCGGTTCCGGATTCGGCGTGGGAAAGGAAGGGGAGTACGCGGACACCTTTGTCACGAACTGGCATGTGGTGACCTCTTCCGGTGAATATGACGCAGAGGATGTCACCTTGTATATTCTTCTGGATGACGAGACGGTTATTACTTATGAATACTATGCAGTGACAGCTGCGGATGCGGAGCAATATATTGCAGACGGTTATGATGTGTACTCTGATGATGCGGGGAACTATTATATCCTGGTTCCGGCCGATATTCAGTTGGGGTCAGTTGTGGAATGTGAGGTATTGTATGAGGGGGTCCAATATCCGGATGTGGCGGTGATCGCGACCGCGGAACCGATCACCGGCGTGGAGACTCTGCCGCTGCGGCAAGCTGAGGAGGCTTCGGTCGGGACGATGGTTTATTCTATCGGCTATCCGGCCACCGCGGATACCGGGAGTATAACGGAGACGTCCACCGGATATACGAAAAAAATCGGCGGCTCGGCGGAGTACGTTTCCTATGGCGGCGGGATTATATCCCGGTTTCAGGCGCTGGAGCTGATGGGCAATACGGAATGTATCGTGCATGAGGCGCATATCAATTCGGGCAATTCCGGCGGGCCGCTGATCCTGGCGGACGGCAGTGTGGTCGGTATCAATACGTATCTGTATGAGGAGTATAATGTCGGAATCTATATTGATTATGCCATGGATATCCTGGATGACCTCGGAATCTACTATACGGTAGCGGGAAGCGGCGCGACGATTCCCATTGAGTTGATTGTTGTGATAGTGGTCATTGCGGCCGCGGTTGTTGTGCTGGTTGCCGTTCTGTTTTTGCGGAAGAAAAGACCGGCATCCCGGAGTGCTGACGCGCCTTCCGGCGCTTCCGGCCATGTGATTCCTCCGGCTGCGCCGACGGGTCCGGTCGCGGGGGACGGGGACGCGGGCTTTCGCATTCAGGGCACAGCGGGTGCGTTTGCCGGCCGGCGTTTCCGTCTGGAGGGAGAGGTTCGGATCGGTCGTGACGCCGGCAGATGTGGGATCGCCTGTCCGCCGGACACAAAGGGTGTCAGCAGCGTACACTGTATCATCCGGGTACAGGGAACGTCGATTTCCATAGAGGATCAGGGTTCTACCTACGGAACCACGGTCAACGGGAAAAAGCTGACGGCGCACCGGCCGCAGCCGTTGGCTCTGGGAGACCGCATCTGTCTCGGGTCGGAGCGGGAGGCGTTTCAGATCACCGGCAGGCACGGCGCGGTGTCTGGCAGACGATAAAATAAATTTGCATCTGGCGCAAAGGAAACGACTCAATGTCGTTTCCTTATAAAAATAGCGGAACATGTCATGCGCGCCGGAATGGACGGAATCCGGAAAGCCGGCGTTCCGGGTGATGTGTAAGGGTGAAAGATGATAATACGAAAAGAATGTGCCGTCCTGACAGAACGGGGCGGGCGGAAGGTGAATGAGGACAGTGTCCTGGCGCGGTCATTCCCCAACGGGCAGGTGGTCGTCCTCGGGGACGGTCTTGGATCGAATGGCGGCGGAAGCCTGGCATCCTTTACGGCAGTCACGGAGGTCGTCAGCTGCTTTGAGGGAGGAGGCTGCTCTGACGCGGCGGGGATTGCGGAGACGTTTTCCCGTGCCAATGAGGCTGTTCAGAACTGCCAGACGGAGGACTGCCGGATGATGACGACGCTGGTCGCCCTGTTTTTTCAGGGAGAGTCAGCCGTCTGGGCGCATGCGGGAGATTCCCGGCTGTATCATTTCCGGGAGGCCAGGCTGGCGGAGCGGACGATCGATCACAGCGTCTCACAGATGGCGGTGGCGCTGGGCGAGATCACGGAGGATCAGATCCGGTTTCATCCCGACCGCAGCCGGATCCTGCGGGCGCTTGGGAGCGACAGCTTCGAGCCGGATATCGCAGAGCCGGTATCTCTGGCGAGCGGTTACCATGCGTTCCTGCTCTGCAGCGACGGTTTCTGGGAGTATGTGCTGGAGACGGAGATGGAACAGACTCTGTCAGAGGCGGCGAACCCGGATCAGTGGCTGACGCAGATGGAAGATATTTTAAAAAATCGGGCGCCGGCAGATCAGGACAATTATACCGCCGCCGCGGTATTTACTGTAGCAGAATCGTAGCGGCTCCATGTCCTTGCCGGGACGGACCGGACAGTTTGTGCGTTCCGTCGTGGATTTAGAAAATATCCATATCCTCGCCGGATCGGGCCGGACACTGTTTTTCCGGATGCGTCAGGATATCCGTATGGGACAGACGAAATATGTATAAACGGGTGATCGCTCCTTTCGGACCGGACGCTCTGATATAAATTTTAATGAAAGAAGGAGACAATTTTATGAACATGAGAAAATGCGCAAAAGGACATTATTATGACGGAGATGTAAATGCGACCTGCCCGGAGTGTGCGAAGGAGATGCGGGGAGGAGCGGCTTACGGAGCGACGGAGGCGGCGTCCGGGGGCGGTTTTGGCGGGATCGGGGCGACGGAGCCGGTATCCGGAGGCGGCTTTGACGAGGTCGGGGCGACGGAGCCGGTCAGCCCGATGTCCGGTGGTTCCGGTGGCATGGGAGATACGCTGCCGCCTGATCCTCCGATCGGCGGCCAGGGCATGAATACCATGTTTGCCGGCGGCGGAAACAATGGCGTGCTGGATTACCCAGATGATGTTACGCAGCCGATTACGCCGAATCAGACAGAGGGCTTTAATCCTGTCGTCGGATGGCTGGTGTGTACGGACGGACCGGATAGAGGAAATGATCATCGCATCCGCGCCGGCTATAACCAGATCGGCCGCGCCGAGTATATGGATATCTGCATCCGCGGCGACTACAATATCAGCCGTGAAAAGCATGCGCTTATCGCATACGATGATCAGGAGAAGACTTTTTTCTTCGGCCCGTCGGAGGGAAAAAATATTGTCCGCCTTAACGACAGGATGGTGATGATGCCGACCGAGATCCATCCGTACGACATCCTGACGGTGGGAAGCTCGAAGCTGATTTTTGTTCCCCTGTGCGGCGAGCATTTCGACTGGGGAAGATAAAATGGAAATCCGGGCAGGAGAGCTTTGTTTCAGAAGGTCTGTTTTCTGCACGGCAGCGAGGATTATGTTATGAAAAAAGCAGTGGCATTTTTAGCTGGAATGATACTTATCTCTGTCCTGGGGGGTTCCGCCGGTGCGGCGGGCGCCGGACAGTCCTTTATCGACAGCGTCTCGCAGGACGGAGAGTCGGGAAACCTGAACGTGCTCTGCGCCCTGCCCGGCGAGACGGGCGCGGCGGACAGCTTTGCGGTGACGCTGGACGAGACGTCTCTCCCGGTGCTCTCGGTCTCCACTGCGGATGAGGCGGGGGTTGCGAAGACATATTACTGTATGGTCGACGTATCCGGTTCCATGAAGGGGCGGATGGATCAGGCGAAGGAGGTTCTCACGGCGATCAGTGCGGATCTGGACGCGGATGAGGGAGACAATATGGTGATCGCCGCTTTCGGAAACGGTATCACGGAGACCGGATTTCTGACTGGCGCGGAGGAGATCGCGGCCGCGGTCGCGGATCTGGAATATACCAATGAGGATACGGATCTCTACAGCGCCGTTATCCACGGGATCGAGTTCCTGCAGGGACAGTCGCAGGTGAATGAACAGGCCGCACTGGTGATCATATCGGACGGCTGTGACGATCAGGCGTACGGTTCCTCCTATGAGGAGGCGTGCGAGGCGGTGGAGAACGCGGATCTGCCGGTGTATACGGCGGCGATCATTCTCTCGGAGGAGGATTACGACGCGGCGCTGGACCTGGGCAGCTTTGCGAAGCAGTCGGCGGGGGGATCGTACTTTCCGAAATCGTCTGACACGGATTCCGGCCCGGCGGATATGACGGCGGCGGAAATCGGCGCGGAGATTGCCGCGGAGATGGATTCCTTCCTGTATGTGCAGGCAGATCTCTCCGGCGCCACCCGATCAGACAGCGGCGCTTACACGCTGTCGGTCACCTTCTCCGGTGACAGCGGTTACGTCTATACCGACAGCAGGGAGATATCTTCCGGCGAGCTGAGCCTGGCGGAGTCCGAACCGGACGACCCGGATCCTGACCCGGATCCGGAACCTGGGTTTCTGGAGACGTACGGCACGCTGCTTCTGGTAATCGTGATACTGATCGCGGCGGGAATCATCATCATTGCCGTTGTCCTGATCGCGAGAATGAAAAAAAGCCGGAAAGAAGAGAAAGAAAAGCGGAAACAGCAGGAAGAACAGAAACGCCTGGAGCAGGAAGAACGGGAGCGGGCCGAGCAGACGGAGCGCGAGTTGGCCGAACAGAGAGAGCGGGAGCGCCTGGAGCAGGAGGAGATCGCGCGACAGGAAAAAGAGGCTTTTGAAGCACTCCCGAGATTCCCGGTCCGCCTGATCGCCCTGGGTGTGAAACAGAAGGAATACACGCTGGAGCTGGTGCAGGGATGCGAGATGACGATCGGCAGAAATGATAAGGCCATGATCGCGCTGGATCCGCAGGATCGGCAGCTATCCTCCGTTCATTTTATGATGTACTGGGACAACGGAAACGTTTACGTCCGGGACGCCGGTTCTACGAACGGTACATTCCGCAACGGCGTTGCGCTCGGCAGCCGGAGGACCATTGTCCGGCAGGGCGATACGCTGCGGGCGGGAAGCTATGAATATCGTGTGATAATGCAGGAGGTTTGACAAGATGAAATTGAAACGAGTGAAAAGCCTGCTGATCGTGTTCGCGCTGGCCTGTATGCTGGCCGCGCCCGCGTTGACCGGCTGCTCCGGAGGAGAGACAGACGTACAGACAACGGAGCAGACTGTCGGCGAGACAACGGAAGACGATCAGACGGAGCAGACCACCGGTACGGAAGCGGAAGACGATCAGACAGAGCAGATCGTCGATGCGGCAGCGGAAGACGATGAGACAGAGCAGACCGCCGGGGAGGCGGCGGATGACGATGCGGCAGATGAGACGGACGGTGCGGAAGCGGAAGACGATCAGACAGAGCAGATCGTCAGAGCGGTAACAGAAGACGATGAGACGGAGCAGAGCGCCGACGAGACAGCGGATGTCGATTCGACAGATGACACGGATGATGAGACAGGTACATCAAAGAAAAGCGTGACGGACATGGAGGAAGAGGACGCCGGGACAGATGATGAGAACTCATCGGAAAACGCGGCGGAAGCGAAAAATGATGATACGGAAGACAGAGAGGATGAGCCTGAAAATAAGGGTGGTATTCTGAAAAATATTCTGTTTGCCGTGATCGGTTTTGTGATCGGATTTGTCCTGGCTCTGGTGATTGTTTTCCTGATTAACCGTTCATCACGGAAGAAAAAGACCTCATCTGCCGCTGCGATTGCTTCCGATGCGATTGAGAAAAAGGGCACGGAAAATCCGCCCGCACAGAATCAAAGTTCTGTGGCGGCAGGGATACTTCCCGACGCGGACCGCGGAACAATCGGAAAGGTGCACAATGTCGGATGCAGGAGGAATCAGCAGGACACCGTAGGGTTTACCGGCGCGGGTGAAGGTCTGCTGGCCGTAGTCTCTGACGGAATGGGCGGCCTCTCCGACGGCGAAAAAGTGAGCCAGCAGGCTGTCAAGGGTATGTTTCAGGCGGCGGAGCGGGTGAATCAGGTCACGGCGGACAATCCGCTGTACGAGATGCTGGCAAGCGCCAACGCCCAGGTTCTGAGGATGCTCGGTCCGGACAAGGTTTATAAAAGCGGCGCCACGCTTCTGGCCGTGTACACGGACGGGACGAAGTACCACTGGATCGCGGTGGGCGACAGCCGGATCTATCTCTACTGCGGACACCACCTGCTGCAGGTCAACAGCGAGCATATCTATAAACGACAGCTGATCCGGAAAGCGGTCAATAAAAAGATCAGCTTTGCGACGGTGAAAAATGACCCGCAGCGGGATCGCCTGGTTAGCTTTCTGGGCATGGGTGATCTGGAGGAGATCGACGGCAGCCTGCGTCCGGCACAACTGCAGCACGGCGACAAGCTGCTGCTGATGTCAGACGGCGTATTCAACGCCGTATCCGAGAAAACCATGCTGAAGATTCTGGAGAGTACGGCGAACGCCGCTGAGGCGGCGGTTCTGATGGAGAAGCAGGTGCTCGCCGCAGGCAATCCGAGGCAGGATAACTTTACATGCCTGATTCTTGATTTTTAAAGAACAGAACACAACGGAGAACCGGAGATGAGTGAGAACAGAACTTTTTTTGTAAAGGCGGAGCGGGGAGACATCAAAGTAAAGGATATATTTTCGGATGTGCTGCGCAGACATACGCCGGAGGAAAACGCCAGGCTGTTTATCGGCGGAACGGCGCTGACGACGCCGGATGAGGCATCCATGCTGTCTAAGTGGATGAAGCCCTATATGTTTGCGCGGATTTTCCTTCTGGTTCTGATTGTTGTGTTCGTCGGCGTACTGATGGACAATTCCGTGCTCCTCCCCTTTGTGTTCGTCGCGGGCAGCTTTCTGGTACCCATCACCGTGATGTTTTTTTACTGGGAACTGAATATACCGAGGAACATTTCTTTCCCGTCCGTGATCGTCATCCTTCTGGTGGGAGGGATGCTCTCGCTTGTCTTTACGACAGTGTTTAACACGTTCAACGTAACGCAGAGCTATGTGCTGCACTATATAGGCGTCGGCGTTGTGGAGGAGCTTGCGAAGATTCTGGCGGTGGCCGTCTGGGTGAGAAAAGGCGATAAAAAATACATACTGACCGGTATGCTGGTCGGGGCGGCTGTGGGAGCGGGATTTGCCGCGATCGAGAGCGCGGGCTACGCCGTAATCAAGAGCGGATGGAGCTATGACAACATGATCCTGCGCGCGTTTCTGAGCGTCGGCGGCCATGTGTCCTGGGCAGCGGTGTCCGGCGGGGCGCTTGTCTGGGTAAAGGGCAGGGATGAGCTTGCTCTGAAACATTTTACTTCCAATCTGTTTCTGAAGTATTTCGTTCTGGTCATCGCCCTGCACGCGGTCTGGGATATCGCGGGAGTCGTTCCCGTCTGCCTTGTACTCTGTGCTATTATCCTGGTTGTTTCTTTCCGGATGATACAGGCAGGGCTGAACCAGGTCGTGCGAAGCAGCAGAGGCGGCAATTACAACAGCCTGATGCGTGAGATGAAAAATGACGGTGTGGCGAGGGGACTCGGCGGCATGTCGGGTTGGTTCCGCGGTGCTGCGGGAGGCTATGGAAAAGCATCGCAGGGTATGCAGAAAGCGGTCCGGCAGCCGCCGCCCGCACCGGCGGCATACACCGCGCCGCTTCGGATCCAGGGCGTCAGCGGATATTTCGCCAACCGCCGGTTTGCGCTGGAGGGCTGCGTCCGGATCGGGCGCGACGCCGGCACAAACCAGCTGATCTATCCGGCGGGAACGTCCGGCATCAGCAAAAACCACTGTGAGGTGATGGTGAAAAACGGGCGCGTCTATATCCGGGATCTCGGCTCCACCTACGGCACCTTTGTCAATGGGAAACGCCTGCAGCCGAACCAGGTCTGCGAGATCGGGGTCGGAACCCGCGTGTGCATCGGATCCGCGCGGGAGGAATTCCGGATTGTGCAGAAAAATATATGAGCGTGATAAGCGGATGATGATTGTAAAGATGCGGAACCAATGTCAGTTACAAAGAACTTTATAAGACGTTGAAAATGCGGTTAAAAACAATTGTGAAATAAAAGGATATCCGCATCGGAGATACGGGGCGGAAAAATACAGAGGAATCGATATGACAGATACGCAATTGATAATGGTAAAATGTACAAAATGTATGATGGATCTCGAACCAGGCGTCCGTATCTGCCCGCACTGTGGCTATGACCAGCAGGGGGAGGCGCAACCGGAGCATGCCCTGAAGAGAAACACGATATTATACGGGCGATATCTGGTCGGGAATGTGATCGGCCAGGGTGGCTTCGGTATTACCTATGTGGGCTATGACCTGAAGCTGGAGACAAAGGTGGCGATCAAGGAGTATTATCCTGCCGCCGCCGCGTCGCGCACCGGCAGCCTGTCCGCTCGGATCCGGTGGGATTACGGGAACGCGGATGAGCATACGAAAGGCATTGAACGGTTTGTGAAAGAAGCCCGGAAGATGGCGAAGCTGGATGAGGTGCCGTCCATCGTGCGGGTGTGGGATGTTTTTGAGGATAACGATACAGCCTATATCGTGATGGATTTCGTGGAGGGTGTCACCTTAAAACAATATCTTCTCAAACACGGTGTCATGAGTTGGGAGGCATGCCGCTCTCTGCTTTTCCCGATTCTGGAGAGCCTGGCAGTGATGCATGACCGTGGTTTCATACACCGGGATATCTCGCCGGACAATATCATGGTACAGACCGACGGGACGGCGCGACTGCTGGATATGGGCGCGGCGGTGGATGTGAGAGCTACGCAGGGGCAGGCGTCCATGGCGGTAGTAAAGCGGAACTTCAGCGCCCCGGAGCAGTACACCGAGACGGAGGAACTGGGGAGCTGGACGGATGTGTACAGTATGGCGGCAACGATGTACTACTGCCTGACCGGGCGGGTAGTGCCGGAACCCATGGAGCGAACCTACAGCCAGAAGCCGATCATTTTTCCCGAAAACTGTTCGATTCCGGACGAAGTGAAGAACGCGCTGCTCGGCGCGATGGAGCTTTCGCGGGATTCTCGCCTCCGGGATATGAGGATGTTCCGGAACCGGCTGACCGGAGGCAGGACTGGAGGCAGTGGAGGCGGATCGGGGAAAAATTCCGCAGGGGAATCGGGATCCGGGGTGGTAGATTCGCCGACGGACCAGACGGGAACCGAAAAGGGTAAAAAGACCATTCGGATCAGGGAGATACGAGGGATCATGCTTCTGGTATCGATTGCGCTGATTATTCTGTTTTTTACGCCGACGATGGAACATGCTTATTACAGTGATTATTCGGAACGATGGCGTAGTTATAACGTTATGGTGACTGCTGCAGGCAGTGGCTATATTTTCTGCCTGTTCATACCGATTGTCATGCTTGTTGCAGTGCTTTTGAAGAAAATAAAAAAGACGTTAAAGGGCGGTATTATGCTGGCGTGCGCGCTGTTTGATTTATTTTTGTGGGCGCTTGCTTCGTCATCATATCATTATTACGCTACCGGTTTTTTTGTATTAACCATATTTTTGCTTTTGTTTCAGGCTGTGCTCGCCATCCTGTTTCTTTTGGATGTGCCGGGTCGAAGGAAAACAGCTGAGAACAAAACACAGAAAAGTCAGTGAATATACGAATATGCTGTCTCGGTTCCCATGAAGCACCGGAAGGGATAGAGTGTGTATATGCCAGACCGCAGATGCAGGCTGGCAGGACGACACAGGCGTGTCAGTTTGAATTTGTGGAATCAGTTTCAAGCCGGCGGATCTTCGCGGTAAGATCCTCAATGAGAATGTTCTTGTCAACCAATGCAGCTTCCAGCTGTTTTATCCTGTTTTGCGTCATGGTCTGATACATATA
>JAJBUT010000102.1 GCA_020860185.1 Lachnospiraceae bacterium
GAATTCTTCAGAGAGGAGTCTGGTTTATGACAGCTTACATTATTTTAGTGATTGGATTTGTACTTTTGATAAAAGGTGCAGATTTTTTTGTGGACGGTGCAGCGTCGATCGCGCAGAAGCTCAGGGTGCCGGGGTTTATCATCGGAATGACGGTTGTGGCGATGGGAACCAGTGCTCCGGAATGTGCTGTCTCGATTACGGCATCCATAAGAGGCAGCAACGGCATGGCGATCAGCAATGTGATTGGCTCCAATGTATTCAATCTGCTGGTGGTCTGCGGCATGTGCGCTTTGTTTTCGCCGCTGGTGATTAAAAAAAGCACACTGAAAAAGGAGTTTCCGTTTTCCATTCTGACAGCGGTTATACTGCTTGTCCTCGGAGCGGTTGGTATGTCGGTGAACCGGGTGGAGGGAGTGATTCTTCTCATTGCTTTTGTATTCTTTCTGTCCTGGATGGTTTTATCCGCTACAAAAGCAATGGAGGCGGGACAGGAGGTCGAATCGGGAGAAATGAAGAAACTGTCGAATCTCCGCTGTGTTTTGTATGTGATCGGTGGTATGGCGGCCATAGTGGTCGGCGGGCAAATGGTGGTAAATTCCGCTGAGACCATTGCTTTGCGGTTTGGTATGAGTGAGACTCTGGTCGGTCTGACGATCTGTTCCATCGGGACTTCTTTGCCGGAGATGGTCACTTCGATTGTGGCGGCAAGAAAAAATCAGGCAGACATGGCACTCGGAAATGTGATCGGTTCCAATATTTTTAATGTTTTGCTTGTGGGCGGTCTCGCGACGGCGATCAGTCCGATCGCTGTAACGCAGAACAATCTGATAGATCTGGGTTTCCTTATTGCGGTCAGTGCGTACATGCTGCTGCTGGTCTGGAAGCGGCAGGAGTTGCGGCGGGGCGGAGGAATCAGCATGCTGGTGATTTATGCCGCTTATATGGTGTACATCTGTTTGAGAGATACCGGGTTTTTCTTCTTCTGAGAAGCGATCACGTTTGTCAGTTGATATACACGCCGCGTGGTATTTTTACTGATATACACAATTGGCTATAATTTATAATTTTTTTAGATTCAGGAACTTGGCTGAATATGGCAAATAGGGTATAATGGAGACAGTTATTGAGTATTGTGTGATGACATAGCAGAGGGTTATATTCTGAAAACAATTGACAAAAAGGAAGGGGTTCTATTATGGCAGGTATGGATTTTTTTAACAAATTGGGCAGTTCGATTTCGTCGGCAGGCAAGGATGGCCTGAATAAGGCGAAGGAGATGAAAGATTCGGCGAAGATTTCACTGGATATTAAGGAGCGTGAGAATTCGATTCAAAAAATGTACCGAGAGCTTGGAAAGGCTTATTATCAGGATCACAAGGATGACATTTCTTCGGATTACAGTGATCGCATCGCATCGATCAAGGCAGCCTTTGAGGAGATTGGCGAGTTAAAATCAAATCTTGATGATGTTCGCGGTATCCGGAGATGTCCGCATTGTGGGAAGGTGGTCTCTCCGGAGGCGAAGTTCTGCGCGAGCTGCGGTGAGAAGTGTGAAGAAGAGATCGTCGAGTGTGAGGTTGTCGGAGATGAGGCCGGAGCAGAGGAAAGCACGGATGATGACATTGTTGCCGAAGCAGAGGAAGGCACGGATGGCGATCTTGCTGCCGAAGCAGAAACGGCTGACAGGACAGCTTCTGAGGATGTGGAATCCTGAGAGATTTTTCTGAATCATTATCATTGTTTTTTCCGGTGACAGATGGGCAGGTTCCGTACAGAAAGGAATCTGCCGTTTTTCTTTTTCACTTTATGGATTTTAGGAATTAATAAGCATCTTTGTCGTTCCGCAGCTGCTGAAATATCCATTGAAAATGAGGTCTGTTTATGGTATGTTTTTAATAAACAGTCTTTGGGTACTCCCGGATCAGCAGGAAACGGGAGTATTTTGAGAGATAATGAAGGAAAAGAGGATATTGATACAATGTGCAAAGCATGTAAAGGGAAGTTCTATATGACGACCGCGATTGCCTATACTTCCGGCAAGCCTCACATCGGCAACACGTATGAGATTGTATTGGCGGATGCGATCGCGCGTTATAAACGGCTGGAGGGATATGACGTTTATTTCCAGACTGGTACAGACGAACATGGACAGAAGATCGAGTTGAAGGCGGAGGCGGCAGGAATTACGCCGAAGGAGTATGTGGATCAGATTGCGGGGGAGGTAAAATTCATCTGGGATCTGATGAATACATCCTACGATAATTTTGTCCGCACGACTGATGCGGATCATGAGGCTCAGGTACAGAAGATTTTTAAGCGGCTTTATGAGCAGGGCGATATTTATAAGGGATATTATGAGGGACTTTACTGCACGCCCTGTGAGTCGTTTTTTACGGAATCGCAGCTGGTGGACGGCAGATGTCCGGACTGCGGCGGCGAGGTACAGCCGGCGAAGGAGGAGGCATATTTCTTCAAAATGAGCAAATATGCGGATCGCCTGATCGAGCATATTAACAAGCATCCGGAGTTTATACAACCGGTGGCACGGAAAAATGAGATGATGAATAACTTCCTTCTGCCGGGACTGCAGGATCTCTGTGTCTCCAGGACGTCCTTTACCTGGGGGATACCGGTGGATTTTGACCCGAAGCATGTCGTGTATGTGTGGCTGGATGCGCTGACGAACTATATCACCAAGATTGGATACGATGCAGACGGAGGGTCATCTGAGCTTTTTAAAAAGAACTGGCCGGCGGATCTGCATCTGATCGGAAAGGACATCATCCGTTTTCACACGATTTACTGGCCGATCTTTCTGATGGCGCTGGATCTGCCGTTGCCGAAACAGGTGTTCGGCCATCCGTGGCTGCTGCAGGGCGAGGGCAAGATGAGCAAATCAAAGGGTAACGTTCTCTACGCGGATCAGCTGGTGGAGATGTTCGGTGTGGATGCGGTTCGGTATTTTGTTTTGCACGAGATGCCGTTTGACAATGACGGTGTGATTTCCTGGGAGCTTCTGGTGGAACGAATGAATTCTGATCTGGCAAACACGCTGGGCAATCTGGTGAACCGTACGATCTCCATGAGCAACAAATATTTTGACGGAGTGGTCGCCAATGCCGGAGCAGCGGAGTCGGTGGACGATTCTCTGAAGGAGGTAGTTACCTTGACTCGCGACCGGGTGTCTTCAAAGATGGCCGATCTCCGGGTGGCGGACGCGATCACGGAAGTTATGACACTGTTTAAGCGGTGTAATAAATACATCGACGAGACGGAGCCATGGGTTCTGGCGAAGGATGAGGCGAAGCAGGCGCGGCTGGCGACGGTTCTCTACAATCTGGTGGAGAGCATCAGTATTGGCGCGAATCTGATCTCCAGCTTTATGCCGGAGACGGCGCAGAAGATTCTTGTCATGTTGAATGACCGCGAGCGGGAGTTTGACGAACTTGCTTTCTTCGGACTGCGCGAGGATGGGAAGAGGGTCACAGATGCGCCGGAGATTCTGTTTGAACGGTTGAAGCTGGATGAAGTGCTTGCAAAGGCTGAGACTCTTCAACCGGCCGCGGCCGACGGACACGGGACGGCGGAGGATGATGCCGGTATTGACATAGAACCGAAGGATGAGATTACTTTCGGGGATTTTGAAAAGATGCAGTTTCAGATCGGTGAGATCATCGCCTGCGAGGAGGTAAAGAAGTCGAAAAAGCTGCTCTGCTCCCAGGTGAAGATCGGAAGCCAGATAAAGCAGATCGTATCCGGAATAAAAAAATATTATTCCGCGGAGGAGATGGTTGGAAAGAAGGTTATGGTTCTGGTAAACTTAAAGCCGGCGAAGCTGGCGGGTGTTCTTTCTGAAGGCATGCTTCTGTGCGCGGAGGATGCGGAGGGAAATCTTGCGTTGATGACGCCGGAGCGGGAGATGCCGTCCGGAGCGGAGATCAGCTGATGATTTTCGATACACATGCACATTATGACGACGAACAGTTTGACACGGATCGGGATGCCCTGCTGCAAAGCATGCGTGGCCGGGGCGTGGGATGCATTGTGAATGTGGGTGCTTCTACCGCGGGTTGCCGCGCCGCCGTCCGGCTGGCCGGACAATATGATTTTATATATGCGGCGCTGGGCATCCATCCGGATGAGGTGGGCAGTATCAATGATGATTTCTTTTCATGGATGCGCAGTGAGGCGGAGTCGAATCCGAAGGTGGTCGCCATCGGTGAGATCGGGCTGGACTATCACTGGGATGTGGAACCGCGCGAAGTACAGAAGGAGTGGTTTCTGCGTCAGATGGAACTGGCGCGGGATCTCTCACTGCCGATCGCGGTTCACAGCAGAGATGCAGCGCAGGACACCTTTGATCTGATCTCCCGTTATGGGAGAGATTTGCCGGGCATTCTGCACTGTTTTTCCTATTCGCCCGAGATGGCGGCAGAGTATGTGAAGTTGGGATACTACATCGGTCTCGGCGGGGTGGTAACCTTTAAGAACGCGAAGAAGGCGAAGGAGACGGCGCAGATCATTCCTCTGGAGCGCATCATGCTGGAGACGGATTGTCCCTATATGGCACCGACACCGTTTCGGGGGAAAAGAAACTCTTCTGACCTTATTGTCTATGTCGCGGAGGAGATTGCGCGGATAAAAGAGATTTCGACAGAAGAAGTGATTTCCGTGACGGAAGAGAACGCGAAGCGGCTGTTTCAGCTCTGAGAGGATGACGATATATGAGCAGACCGGTACCCAGACCCTATCTGGCGAATGCGCAGATCACGAAAGCGGTTCTGGACAGACATAAATTTACCATACAGAAGAAATACGGACAGAATTTTCTGATCGCGCCCTCCGTGCCGGAAGAGATCATCTGTGCTGCGGGCATTACAAGAGATGATTTTGTCCTGGAGATCGGACCGGGAATCGGCACGATGACTCAGTATCTCGGCGCGAATGCCCGGGAGGTGACGGCTGTTGAGATTGATCGGATGCTGATTCCGGTTTTGGAGGATACGCTTCAGGGTTATCACAATGTGGAGGTGATCAACGAGGACATCCTGAAGGTTGATATTCGAAAGCTTGCGCAGGAGAAGAATCAGGGATGCCCGATCAAAGTGGTCGCAAATCTTCCTTATTATATTACGACACCGATTATCATGAGCCTGATGGAGAGCCATGTGCCGATCGAGAGCATTACCGTCATGGTGCAGAAGGAGGTGGCAGACCGGATGCAGAGCGGGCCGGGATCGAAGGATTATGGTGCGCTGTCGCTGGCGGTGCAGTACTTTGCCCGGCCGGAGATCGTGGCGGAGGTTCCGCCGAACTGCTTTCTGCCGCAGCCGAAGGTAGGTTCCGCAGTGGTGCGGCTGACCGGGTACGCCGGGCCGCGGGTAATGGTACGGGATGAGGCGCTGCTGTTTCGCCTGATCCGCGCGTCCTTTAATCAGCGCAGAAAGACGCTGGTAAACGGTCTGAAAAATTCTCCGGAGCTGCCGTTTTCAAAGGATGAGATTGAAGCGGCGGTCGCAGCGATCGGGAAACCGCTGGCGGTTCGGGGCGAGACACTGACGCTGGAGGAGTTTGCGGCGCTGGCAGATCTGCTGTCCGAACGGTAGATACTGGTGACTCAAGAAAAATGGATGCGGCATCTGATGAAAAGTGCAAACAAACAGATGGAATAGTCTGATTCTGGAATGATTCAGAACCCGGAGTCATAAAGTTTTACTATGAAAGAAAAAGTAAAGCTTTATGGCTCCGTTTTGATTTTAATCCTTTTTATCCCCTGGCTGTTGACTGTTTATCTGCATGGCGGGCTGTCCGGTTCTTCTTCTGTTTCGGAGGCGGACGAGCAGCTGGAGGCACAGGTCGTTTCTGTTCTGGCTTCCGAGATTCCTGCCGACTACGAACTGGAATGTCTGAAGGCGCAGGCAATCATTGTCCGGACGAATCTGTGTCGGGGTGAGGGAGATGAAGAGTCCGGCTGGGATGAGACGACCATGAGGGAGGCATGGGGAGAGGATTATGGGAAAAATCTCGAAAAAATCCGGACGGCGGCCGCGGAGACGGAGGGGGAGGTGCTCATCTATGAAGGAGAATTGATCTATGCGGCCTACCACACGGCGTGCAACGCGAGAACGCGTGATGCCGCTGAGGTTCCGGGGCAGGAGGCGTATACCTGGCTGCAGAGTGTGGAGAGTGCGGATGACATTCTGGCGGATGATTTTCTGTATGTCGGTTATATGGAAAAAAGCGAGTTTGCCGGGGCACTGGCGGAGCTGTTTCCGGATGAAGAGATCGACGCGGAGCAACTGCCGGGTGCGTTGCAGATCATAGAGCGCGATTCCGCGGATTATGTCACGCGGGTGCAGATCGGTTCCACGGTGTTGAACGGTGAGGCGGTGCGTGTCGCGCTTGGGCTTTCTTCCGCCTGTTTTTATCTGTCTGAACTGGAGGGGAAGATTCGTATTGTCACAAAGGGCGTCGGACACGGATTGGGCTTCAGTCAGTATGGTGCGCAGCAGATGGCGCTGAAAGGATATTTTTGCGCGGAGCTTTTGAAGTATTATTATACCGGTGTGGAGATTGAGAGGCGGTAAAACAAAAAGATATGTCCTGAATAAGATTTCCTCTTATGGCAAAACTATAAGAAAAGAAATACGTGTATCGGCCAAAAGGAGGAAATATGGGAAAGCTCAGAAAAAATCAGAAATCATATCTCACGATCGGGGTAATTACACTGGCGGCCGTGATTGTGCTGGCAGGAATATCTTACAGACAATCGAAAACGCAGGAGATGGACGAGCAGGAAGCGGTGATTATGGCGGAATCAGAATGGACGGAAGACGCAGCAGCCGATGGCGGGGATACGGATTTGTCTGATGCGGAGCAGGACAGCGAAGCCGCGTCAGACAGCTCGGCGGGAGACACAGATGCGTCAACGGCAGAAGACAGTGCCGCTTCATCAACAGAAATGAATACGGCCGGCGCGGCAGACGGGAGCGCGCAGGGAAGCACGGTCATTGAAGGAACAACGGAGGATGCAGTGGAGACGATGGCATCGACGGCGACTTTGTCTTTTTCTGAATCGGATGTACTGCGCTGGCCGCTGCAGGGAGATATTCTGATCAATTATAGCATGGATGAGTCTGTTTATTTCGCGACGCTGGATCAGTATAAGTACAATCCTGCCCTGATCATCCGGGGTGACGTAAATGCGCAGGTGTCTGCGGCGGCGGCGGGGCAGGTTACCGGCATTGAGACGACGGCGGAAACCGGAGAGACAGTTACGATGGATATCGGAAATGGTTATCAGCTGGTCTGCGGGCAGCTGAAGGATCTGCAGGTGAAGGAGGGTGATTTCGTGGGAGCGGGCGAACTGATTGGCTATATCAGTGAGCCGACTAAGTATTACAGCGTGGAGGGCAGTAATCTGTATTTTGCGATGATAAAAGATGGCAAGCCGGTGAATCCGTTAAATTATCTTGAGTGACGGAAGAGAAAAACGAAAGAGAAAAAAATATAAGTGGCAAAATGAGCAGAAATGTGTATAATACTATATGTTGTGATGGTAATTGCAATCGTTGCATGATGATGGACCGGATTTCTGGAGATCTCATCCGGTGAAGTGTTTTTTCGCGCTGTACCATAAACGGTGCGGTGTGAAGAACGAAACGTAATACAGAAAATGGACAGCGGTTCCATGATAGATAAGATACACATTTCTCACGATTGCGTTGACATAGATGGATCCGTGTGAGTTTCAGTTGCGGAGACATCCGGCGGCCGCGGACTGCCGGGTACATAGAGCGCAGTCTGAATCTATGATTTATGGTGAGGCAGTATTATGAATTATACGTATATGCTGGAGTGCGGGGACGGGAGTCTTTACACCGGCTGGACCAACGATATAGAAAAGCGTCTGGCGTCCCATCGAAACGGCGTTGGGGCGAAATACACCCGCGGGCGCGGACCGTTGAAGCTGGTTTATCTGGAGGTGCTGGAGTCTCAGTCGGAGGCGATGCATCGGGAGGCGTATATTAAAAGGATGAGCAGGATTGAGAAACTGGCGCTGATCCAGATGAGCGACTGGGAGGAGCATCTGTCAGAGTGGCATCTTGAGAAACTGATGGTGACAGGAGCGGCAGGGGACTGAACGAAAACAGGGACAGTCATGAGAACGTGAGGGAAACGGCCGGATACCGTTTTCCGTAAAAGAAAATGAGAAAGGAAACAGACAGACAATGTTATTTGAAGAGTTAGCTTTAGACCCGCGGATTTTGCGCGCAGTAAAGGAGTTGGGATTTGAGGAGGCGACGCCGATTCAGGCGCAGTCTATCCCGGTGGTGATGAGTGGCAGGGATGTGATCGGACAGGCTCAGACAGGTACGGGAAAGACGGCAGCCTTCGGTATTCCGCTGTTACATAAGGTGGATGCGGACAGCAGGAGTACACAGGCGATCATTCTCTGTCCGACCCGGGAACTGGCGATCCAGGTATCTAATGATCTGCATGATCTGGCAAAATATATGCACGGCATCCGCATCCTGCCGATTTACGGCGGACAGGATATCAGCAGGCAAATACGTTCCCTGAAAGGCGGCATCCAGATTATTGTGGGGACGCCGGGACGTGTGATGGATCATCTGCGGCGTAAAACGATCCGTTGCGACGAGGTGCACACGGTTGTTCTGGACGAGGCAGATGAGATGCTCAACATGGGTTTTCGCGAGGACATCGAGACGGTGTTGGGATATGTTCCGGGGGAGCGTCAGACTGTGCTGTTTTCCGCCACGATGCCAAAGGAGATCCTGGAGATCACGAAGCAGTACCAGACGGATGCTCTCACCATCAAGGTGGTAAAAAAAGAGCTGACGGTAAAAAATATCGAGCAATATTATTATGACGTGCGTCGGAAGGATAAGCTGGATGTGCTGACCCGCCTTCTCGATGTGCAGGATCCGAAGCTTTCTCTGATTTTCTGCAATACAAAGCATATGGTGGATGAACTGGCGAATGAGTTGCAGAACCGCGGTTATTTTGCGGAGGGGCTGCATGGCGACATGAAACAGCAGCAGAGAGACCGCGTGATGAAAAATTTCCGCTCCGGGAAGACGGAGATCCTTGTTGCTACGGATGTTGCGGCACGCGGCATCGATGTGGATGACGTAGAGGCTGTTTTTAACTATGATCTGCCGCAGGATGACGAGTATTATGTACACCGGATCGGCCGGACCGGTCGTGCGGGCAAGACCGGTAAGGCATTTTCCTTTGTTAAAGGGAAAGAGGTCTATAAGCTGAAGGAGATCATGCGCTACTGTAAGACGAAGATCTATGCGCAGCCGATTCCCTCTCAGCGGGATGTGGAGGAAGCAAAGTGTGAGAAGATTATGGATCAGCTGGATCAGATTATCGAGGAGGTCGACCTGACAAAAATGGTCAATCTGCTGGAGAGGCAGATTAACAACGGGGATTATACTGCCATGGATCTCGCAGCGGCCTTTCTGTATCAGGCGCTCGGCAAATCGGAGCAGGAGCGCAGCCGGCAGGAAAGCTATGAGTTTTCGGATACCGGCGCGGAGGAGGAAGGAATGGTGCGCCTCTTTGTAAATATCGGTAAGAAGCAGCATGCCCGGCCGGGTGATATCCTCGGTGCCGTGGCAGGAGAGTCCGGTATGCCGGGCAATCTGGTCGGGGCGATCGATATGTTCGATAGCTATACCTTTGTCGAGGTCCCCCGTGAGTATGGTGCGGCTGTTTTAAAAGCCATGAAAAACGCGAAGATACGGGGACGGCAAATCAATGTGGAGCCGGCCAATGCGAAGTGAGTTTCATGCGTGAGAAAATATGGCGAGCTGTCCAGTATGAAAGGAGCGGGCGACGGTAAGGAAAATACATAGGATGAGATTCCGGGAATGTGAGATACAGAGGTGTTTGCAGGTATCACAGGGTGATGACTTCGATGAAAGAAATGATGGATGCGTTTCATGTATGAACAGAAAAAAGATATCAATATTCGATAAAAGAAATGAAAAAAATCTCCGCAAGTGGCTTTTTCTTCCGGGATCAATAGCGGCGGTGTGTGCTTTTGCGGTTTTTATGACAAACAGGGGAGGACACACTGCCTCCCCTTTCTGGAATGCTCATTCGGAAAAGGAAACTGTCTCTGATGATGTTACATCCACGTCCTACCGGTATGAGCAGGAGTTTTTCTATACTTTGCGGCATTATAGTACGCTTCGAAAATATTATTTTTCTGATTACAGTACGGCGATTCCGGGTCTGGAAAATACCTGTTTTGGCTCGTCAGATTCTGATCAGATGGTGCCGCAGGGAATTTGTATTGCCGGAGATTACATGTTGATCAGCGCCTACGACAAGAGCGGAAAGGAGAACTCTGTACTGTATGTGTTGTCTAATGAAGATGCGGCGAACAGGGAATTGCTGACGACGATTGTGCTCCCGGATAAAAATCATGTGGGAGGAATTGCTTATGATGGCAGCAGTCTGTGGGTGGCGAAGAGTACAAGCAGACGCCTCAGTGAGATTACCTATGAGCATATTGCCGAGGCAGCGTTTTCCGGCCGGAATGTGTATGAACTGGAAGAATATGACGGAGAATTTAACTGTGGGGTCACCGCGTCCTTTGTCAGTTATCAGGATGGGAGACTGTGGGTCGGAACAAGTCATTCTTTTGTGAACAGGCAGGGGATGCTGACCGTGTTTCGGCAGACGGAGGAAAATAAGACAGGAGATAAATCAGATAATCAGGAGAAATGGGTTCGTCAATTTACACTGGAAATTCCGGATTACGCACAGGGAGTGGCGTTTTTTTCAGAAAGCGGGACAGAGTATCTTCTGTTGAGTACTTCTCACGGAAGATTTCAGAGTTCCTGTCTGTATCTGTATGAAGAAACCATCGATGATGAGAAGGTTGTGCTTTCTCCAAAAGCAAAGTTCGAGATGCCGCCCATGGCAGAGGAACTGATTAGTGATGGGGAATACACCTATTGCCTGTTTGAGTCGGCTGCCACCTGTTACAGCGTGGGGGAGGGATTGCGGTGTGAGTATCCGGTGGATCGGGTTTGCGCGCTGGTCAATCAGCTGTTGACGGGAAGTGCGGAATAATTTTTTCGTCATACGTATAAAGGTTTTCTTCTCTTATCCCCAAAACAGACCGGTGCGGTGTGAAAGTTATCATATATTCACAATGCACCGGTCTGTAACCGTTAACTTTATTCAGCGGGAGAAAAATCTTCCTTGCCTACGCCGCAGATCGGACAGACCCAATCCTCCGGAAAATCCTCGAAGGCTGTGCCGGGAGCGATACCGTTGTCCGGATCACCGACAGTCGGGTCGTACTCATATCCGCAGGGATCACAAATGTATTTTTTCATCAATTTATCCTTTCTTAATCAGAATTAGCTGAAGTATCTCTTTAAAAGTCCTTCAAATGCTTTGCCGTGTCTCGCCTCGTCTCTGGCCATTTCATGAACGGTGTCATGGATTGCATCCAGGTTCGCAGCTTTTGCGCGCTTTGCAAGGTCAAATTTACCCTCGGTCGCGCCGTGTTCCGCATCTACTCTCATCTCAAGATTCTTTTTCGTGCTGTCGGTCACTACTTCGCCGAGCAGTTCCGCGAACTTCGCTGCGTGCTCTGCCTCTTCGTAAGCGGCCTTCTCCCAGTATAAACCGATCTCAGGATAACCCTCACGGTGCGCCACGCGTGCCATCGCGAGATACATGCCGACTTCCGAACACTCGCCTTCGAAATTCGCTCTCAGATCAGCAAGGATATCTTCGCTTACGCCTTTTGCTACGCCTACGACATGCTCGGCTGCCCAGGTCTTGTCTCCGGACTGCTCTTTGAACTTCTCCGCCGGAGCGTGGCAGATCGGACATTCTGCCGGAGCCGTGTCGCCTTCATGAACATAACCACATACAGTACATACAAATTTTGCCATAATTTACTTCCTTTCTTACTTGAAAAATGATTTTGTTTTTATAAAAAACAGTTGATGTCAACTGATTTTTTTGAATTCGTGTAATTATTCAGGACAGTATTCGCACTTGCTGCGAAGTACGTCTGATAACGTAAGTCACACAAGGAAAAGTCCCATCGCGCAGCGATTTTAAATGGACTTTTCTTCGTAACTGTGAAGGTACTGAACAGTTACGAATTCGGTTCCATATTCATACAATTGGGACAGAGTCCGTAAAAGAGAATCCTGTGTCCTTCGATAACTCCGGAAAAGGTCTTCCCGGCGATCTCGTCTACGTGGGATATATTCTCCATGTCCAGATCAAGCAGGCTGCCGCAGCGGTTGCACAGGAAATGATTGTGCGGTGCGGCATTGCCATCAAAGTGATCCGGACCGCTCCCGGTAGAGATCTTCTGAATCTCTCCCAGATCAGACAGCAGTGCAAGATTGCGGTAGACCGTTGCCAGGCTGATATGGGGAAATTCATTCTGTATATTTATATAAACTGTCTCGGCTGTCGGGTGATCGTACCGTGTTGAAAGAAATGCCTGGATACAATCGCGCTGTTTGCTGTGTTTAATCATGGTTAACTCTTTCTAAAAATAATAATGATTATTAATTTTAAAGTCATTATAGCATAAAGTACGAGATTGTCAATATAAATATTTGATTTTTTCAAAAAATTATTCAATGAAGTTAATTTTCAAACTAACTTCCACCCCCATTATCCGCAGCATGGAATTTACTT
>JAJBUT010000098.1 GCA_020860185.1 Lachnospiraceae bacterium
TGACGCATTCGCTCTAAAATCATGCCTAACGCCAGGTTATTCATCGCTTACTTTCAAAAATGTTTTGGCCGCCGTATACACTTTTCGTTTACAGCCACAACCTAACGGATTATGGATTGGTTTTCCCTTGTTGGGGGGCTCCGAGCCGTGAGGCGAGGAGATAGAGCGTTATTATAAAGATCATTAGTCTTAGCATCATGGAAATATCAGGCTATTGAGGCGGTGGATATTTGTCTGTCGCCAGTCATCTATAAAATAAGGCTCAAAATATTTTAGGGTGTAGTTTTATAAATGATTAGGATGAATTCCCACTTGACAAATACAATTTTTCCTTTTAGTATTTTAAAAGCATATAATACAGATATCAATACTAGGATATAAAACGGAGATAATATCAAACAGAATTTACAGAGAGGTGGGGTGAGGCAATGACATTGATTCAGTTGTCTTACATCATTACCATAGCGGAGACGGGCTCCATGAACAGAGCAGCAGAAAAGCTTTTAGTGTCTCAGCCATCGCTGACCAACGCGGTGAAGGAATTGGAAAAAGAGCTGGGAGTCACGCTTTTATACCGGAGCGGGCGCGGCGTAGTTCTGACGAATGACGGTATGGAGTTTTTGCCGTATGCCAGAGATATTTACAGCAAATACCAGGCGCTTTTGGGGAAATACGGGAAATACGGTATGTACAAAAAGAAATTCGGTGTGTCTTCACAACACTATTCTTTTGCGGTGAAAGCTTTTGTAGACATGGCAAAGGAATATGATATGTCGCAGTATGAGTTTGCGATCCGGGAGACGATGACCAGAGAAGTGATTCGGGATGTCAGTACAATGAGAAGCGAAATCGGTATTTTATACCTTTCGGATTTCAATCGCAAGGCTATGACCAGACTGATGAAATCGGCCAATCTGGAATTTCATCATCTTGTAGACTGCCGCGCATATGTTTATCTGTGGAAGCATCATCCCCTTGCAATGGAAGAGAGTATCGGGATGGAGCAGCTGGCAGACTATCCCTGCCTGTCTTTTGAACAGGGGAGTGACAGCACGTTTTATCTTGCAGAGGAAGTACTCGTGGCGAATGAATATGCACAGAGTATCAAGGCCAATGATCGGGGAACGATGCTGAACCTGATGGTTGGCCTGAATGGCTATACCCTGTGTTCCGGCATTATCTGTGAAGAGTTAAATGGTGACGATTTTGTGGCAGTGCCTTTCAGAGAAAAAGAAGAAGCGGCAGATACGATGGAGATTGGTTTTGTCATGTTGAAAAATATGGTTTTGAGTCCTGTCGGAGAGAAGTATGTCGCCGCGATTAAAAAGTACCTTCGGGATATATAGGGGTGAGACATATTGAAAGCAGATACGCCAAAAGGAATTATTTTCAACATCCAGCCATATTCTTTGCATGATGGTCCGGGTATCCGCACGATTGTGTTTTTAAAAGGGTGTCCGCTGCGCTGCCCATGGTGTGCCAACCCGGAGTCTCAGATTATGAGACCGGAGGTATATCTGGACGAGCGCAAATGTATTTGGAACGAGGGCTGCCGCCTGTGTGATGGAATCTGTTCCTGTCATGCTCTTTCCGGTGCGCGGTTGGATCATGAGAAATGTATTGCCTGCGGAGACTGTCTGTCGGTCTGCCCGTCCGGGGCTCTGGGAATTTATGGCCGGACTGTGGAAGTAAACACTGTGATAGACAGAATTGAAAGGGAGAGTGTTTTTTATGCTCACGGTGAAGGCGGTCTGACCCTTTCCGGCGGGGAACCTTTCTGTCAGGCGGAGTTTGCGCTGGCACTTTTAAAGGAGGCAAAGCGGCGTCATATTCATACAGCTGTGGAAACCTGCGGATATTGCGGGACGGACATTTTACGGGAAGCGGCGCGGTATCTGGATTATATTCTGTACGACGTCAAGAGTATGGATGAAGAAAGACATTTACACGTGATCGGAGCTGATAATCGCCTGATTCTGGATAATCTGGATATGTTATTCAGTGAATTTCCCCGCCTTCACAAGCATGTCCGAACGCCGGTGATTCCCGGTTTTAATGATGCGAAAGAAGATATTCAGGCAATTCGTGACTTCCTGAATGGAAGACAAAACTATACCTATGAGCTGTTGCCTTACCATCGATTTGGAGAACGAAAATATGAACTGTTAGGGCGGAAGGGAGAGTGCTATGGGTTTTCTGCCGGATGAGAGAGAATTAAAAAAATATATTTCAGGAGGCAGGTTTCGGGGAGAATATTTTGCGGATGGATGTTATCATGAGGTTGATGTGATACCGCAGATTGAGGATCTGGCCTGGCTGCGGACATTTAAGTTTGAGGATCTGACATTCCGCGGAACGGTAGAGTTTCGGAACGCGTGCTGTCAGCCGGTTTCTGACAGCATGGCGGTGGCGGCTTTTTACGTGGGACTTAAGGAAAAACTATCGGAGCTTTCCGGTATTCTGGCGAATGATCATGTGATCTATCACCATGGCTATAATCAGATGGAACTGCGTAAACTTTTTGTGAAAAGAGACCTGCCGGGGTTTGTGGATGCCGATCATCTGTATCATCTGGTCGGTCGGATCGTGAAGCTGGCAGAGGAGGGGATGCGAGAGAGAGGGTTTGGCGAGGAATGCTATCTTGAACCTTTGTATCACCGCGTAAAATCGAGAGAGAATCCGGCACGGCGGATGCTGCGGGAACGCGACGCCGGACATAGCATGGAAGAGATTATTCTGGAATATCGGGAATTGTGAGCGCAATTAAGGAACTGTTTTTTGTTGTTGTCTGACTTTCAGTTTTCTGTTATAGTTGAAATAATAAAAACTTTGCTTATATATAGAGTTTTCGAAAACAGGAGGACGGTCGTACGTGAAAAGTTTTAATACAAATGCCATCTGTGTTCCGGACAGGCATTATATGGTTGACACATCACAGAAGGTGGAACGGATAATCTCCCGGTTTATCGAAAAAGATAAATATTTTACGATTAACAGAGCGAGACAGTATGGAAAATCCACAATGATGTCAGCAATCAGAGAGCGGTTAAGAGATGAATATTATGTACTTTCAATCAGTTTTGAATGGGCGGAGGCGCTTTTTAAGTCGGATTATTATTTGGCAGACGGGTTCGTGAAGCTGACTGCGAAGCAAATGGAATTGATTGATTTTCCGGAGGAATTACGTCGGCGATGGATGCGCCCGCTTGATAAGGAAAGGGCATTCCTGGATCTGGATGACCGGATAACGGAATTGTGTCAAAACAGTCCGCGAGAGATTGTTTTGATGATTGATGAGATTGATAATGCTACGGATCATAAGTTAATCATGCTTTTCCTCGGTTTACTCCGGGACAAATATATTAGGCGATCTGCGGGTATGGACAGTACGTTCAAAAGCGTAATTCTGGCCGGGGTGTACGATGTGAAAAATCTGAAAATAAAAATTCGGGATGAGGGGGGAGCATCGCTTTAACAGTCCGTGGAACATTGCGGCAAATTTTAAAATTGATATGAGTTTTTCGGCGCAGGAAATTGCGGGTATGCTTCTGGAATACAAGCAGGATTATGGATTGTCTTTTGATACAGAATGGTTCGGTGGGCAGATATATGATTATACATCGGGCTATCCGTATCTTGTATCTCGAATTTGTGAGATTCTTGACACGGAGATCTGTTATGAAGATGAATTTGGCACAAAAGAGGCAGTTTGGACTTCGCGTGGACTTCGTCGGGCGGTGAAGGTTCTTCTGGAAGAAGAGAACCCTCTTTCAGAGGATCTGGTTAAGAAGCTGGATAAAAATGCAGATTTGAAAAAGCTGGTTTACCGGATTGTGATCAACAGGGAGATGATTCCGTTTACAATAGATGATGCGATGATTCAACTGGGTGTTTCGTTCGGATGGTTTCGGGAGTCTGATGGAAAAGTTGTAATTTCTAATCGTATTTTTGAGACCAGAATCTGTAATAAGCTGATACAGGAGCAGTCACAGTCAGAAATCTTCCGTCTGGCAGGAATAGAACGCTTTCAGTTAAAAACAGCTGAAGCACTGAATATGGATCAGATTGTGGAACGGTTTGCTATTCATTATAAGGAAATTTACGGAAAGCGTTCCAAAGATTTTCTGGAAAATGATGCTCGATTCATATTTCTGAGTTATTTAAAGCCCATAATTAATGGGGACGGCAATTATTATCAGGAGTCGGAAACAGCGGACAGCACACGTACAGATATCATTATCGATTATCATGCGAATCAATATATTGTTGAAGCAAAAATATGGCATGGAGAGTCTTATGAGGAAACCGGGCGGGAGCAGTTTTGCGGATACCTTGAGCAATATAATCTGCCTAAGGGGTGGCTGATCAGTTTTTGCTTTAATAAGAACAAAGAAAAGCTGACTGGAATAAAAACGATTGAGATGAATGGTAAAGTAATCTGCGAGGCAGTGGTATAAGTGACCAGCGCCCGGCGATTTAGCAATTAGCAAATAACCTGTTATAGGAGCAAACTATAGCGGGTTATTTTTTTTATGTATTAGACAGATTTCAGAGATAATGATATGATTCCGTACATAACATATATGTTTACTATGATAAACAGGGAGGAAACTATGTTTTACCATATTGTATTTGTGTCAGCAGGAGGAAAATCTTTCTGTTGCGTGAGAAAAGAGCAGAAAAGGAAAAGTGTATGGCGTTCCGGAGCAGCCGGAAGCTGTACCGGACATCAGGGAAGCTATGAGGAATTTTTATGAAGAAATTGAGTACAGAAAGAAGAATCTCAGTTATAACCGTTGTTGTGATTTTGCTGGGATGGTGGCTGCTGACAAAATTCGGGACGTTCCCGGAAATTATCATTCCGTCGCCAAAGAGTGTCTGGACCAGTTTTGTGACGATCATACAGAACGGGTATAAAGGGTATACGCTTCTGCAGCATCTGGGAACCAGCTTAAAGCGGCTGGGGATCGCCTACCTGCTGGTCGTTGTTACGGCAGTTCCGTTGGGGCTGCTCAGCGGTTATGTTTCAAAGATCAGGGCGATTCTGGAGCCGATCGTAGAATTTTACCGTCCGCTGCCGCCGCTTGCTTATTACACAATTCTGGTGTTGTGGATGGGAATCGGTGAGAGTTCCAAGCTGACGCTTTTGTATCTGGCAGGTTTTGCGCCGGTTTACATCGCCTGTGTTGCGGGTGTTATTCGAATCAAAGAAGACTACATTAATGGTGCGAAGACATTGGGAGCGGGAAAAGGGCAGATTTTTTTCTATGTTGTCTTTCCCGCCGCGTTGACGGATGTCTTCACAGGTCTCAGAACCGCGCTTGGCGTAGAATATACGACGCTGGTTGCCGCGGAGATGGTAGCGGCCGCGAAAGGAATTGGCTGGCTGGTTCTGGATGCAAGCAATTATCTGCGGAGCGATATTGTATTTATGGGCGTTATTCTGATGGGAATCACCGGTATTGTGCTTGATCAGCTGATCCGACTGGCGGAGCGAAAGATCGTCCATTGGAAAGGAAAGAGTTAAAGCGAAAATCTTTCGGTAATTTTATAATGAAAAGGAGTATGAAAACGATGAAACAGAGAGTGAAGAAATTATTAACATTGATGGTAGCGGCAACAGCAGCGATGGCGCTTTTGGCCGGATGCGGATCGTCATCCGCAGACAGTGACGGTGCAGCTGCGGAGAATGAGAACATTGAGGACAGCAGCACAGCAGAGGAGACCGCGGACAGCGAAGCTTCGGAGGATACAGGCAGTGACTCCGGCTCGGATGTAACCGTGCGGATCGGCACCATGGATCTGGTCAACGGCGATCTGATCGCGCGGTATGAGGAACTCTACGAACAAGAGCTCGGGGTAGATGTGGAGATTGTCAGTTTCGATTCGGGAAGCGACGTCAATACAGCGTTGGCAGCCGGAAGTATTGATATCTCAGAATTGGGGTCGTCTCCGACCGCTTTAGGTATTTCCAACGGCCTGGAATATGAGGTGATCTGGATCGGGGATGTCATCGGTTCGGCGGAGACACTGGTAGCTACGGAAGAGTCCGGGGTTACTTCCGTGGAAGAACTGGCAGGAAAGACGGTTGCCACACCGTTTGCATCGACGGCGCATTACAGTTTGCTGAACGCGTTAGAACTGGCGGGTCTTTCCGAGACGGATGTTACGGTTCTGGATATGCAGCCGGATGACATCTATGCGGCATGGCTTCGCGGCGACATCGACGCGGCTTATGTATGGTATCCGGTTTTGAGTGAATTGCAGGAGACCGGCGTCAATATTACGGATTCCGCGCAGCTGGCGGATCAGGGGATTATCACAGCGGATCTGGTGGTAGCCAGAACTGAATTTGCCGAGCAGTACCCGGAAATTGTGGAAAATTATATCAAAGTGCAGATTCAGGCGAACGAGGTACTGCTGGATGATCCGGAGACCGCTGCAACAGAGATTGCAAGCGTTCTGGAAATCACGGAAGAGGATGCAGCAGATCAGATTACACAGTATGTTTATCTGAGAGGCGAGGAGCAGGCGGATTACCTGAATGATTACATCGCGGATGCTCTGAAGGCGACAGCGGACTTTCTGGTTGAACAGCAGAGCATTACCAGTGCGCCGGATCTGGAGACTTTCGTAAACAGTATTAATACCTCCTATCTGGAGGCCGCTCTGGCGGAGTAAAGGAGCAAGTTTATGGCAGATTACAGAGACCTGCAGGAACCGAGCGGCGAACTGGTTTCCGTAGAACGCCTGCATTATGAGGGAAAAGAGCCGATCACCGAGGAAGAACTGATTTCGATTCAGAATGTGGATCTGTATTATGAGGCGAAGCAGGATCAGATCAAGGCTCTGGATGATATCACATTCAACATATACAGAGGGGAATTTATCTGTGTGCTGGGTCCTTCCGGCTGCGGTAAGAGTACGCTGCTCAAAATACTGGCGGGTTTTATTAAGCCAACGGACGGGACCGTCCGTCTGGATGGGGAACTGATTGACGGCATTGACAAAAACCGGGGCGTCGTCTTTCAGAATCCGCCGCTCTATGAATGGTTTTCTGTTCGCAACAACGTGAATTTCGGCCCGCGAATGAGCAGGGTGCCGAGGGCTGAGTATGAAAAGCTCACCGATGAGTATCTGGAAAAAGTAGGTCTGACAGAATTCGCGGACAAGAAAATATATGAACTTTCTGGCGGTATGCGGCAGAGAGTGTCCATCGCCAGAGCGCTGATCAACAATCCGGAAATCCTGCTTATGGACGAACCGTTCGGCGCACTGGATGCGCTGACCAGAGAAAATATGCAGAATCTGACCCGGAAAATCTGGTGGGACACGGGAAAAACGATCCTCTTCATTACGCACGATGTAGAGGAGGCTCTGCTTCTGGGTTCCCGGATTCTGGTGCTGAGCAAGAGGCCGGGCCGGCTGATTGAGGATATTCAGGTGACCTTCTCCCGTCAGATTATCGAGGACGGGGCGGAAGATATTCAGTTTACCGAGAAGTTTTATAAGTATCGTGAGAAGCTGCTGCGGCTGATCAACGAGCAGATTTAAGAAACTGCGCGGAGCGGATATAAAAAGTGGATTTCGAATTGTGAGATGTGCAGGTATAAAATCCGGTGGAATCAT
This sequence comes from Lachnospiraceae bacterium, assembly GCA_020860185.1. Classification (GTDB taxonomy): domain Bacteria; phylum Bacillota; class Clostridia; order Lachnospirales; family Lachnospiraceae; genus Eubacterium_I. Next base: position 7,630 of record JAJBUT010000098.1, read on the forward strand.
TGGGTATCTGTGACCGGAATATTCGGCAGGAGAAAAACAGATGGATTGGAATTATCAGCAACCGGTGAGGTTGATTTTCGGAAATGGCAGAGTGAATGAAGTACAGAGCCTTCTGGCCGGGAGTCGGCGGCCGCTGCTGGTTTGTGACTCCTCGGCTATGAAAAATAAGACGGCCAACAGAATTCTGGCGATGCATGAACATATGGAAATTTTTTCCGAGGTATCCCCCAACCCCGATGTGACGGAGGTGAACCGCTGCAGTGCGATCGTACGTGAGAAAAAAATTGACCACATCATTGCCCTGGGCGGAGGAAGCGTCATGGATCTTGCAAAGGCAGCGTCGGCGGCGGTGCAGTACATTGAAGAGTATCACGGGACGGGAAAGCCGATACCGGAGATTACGATTCCTCTGACCGCAGTGCCGACGACTGCGGGGACAGGGAGTGAGGTTACCTGCGTTGCGGTGCTGACAGACCGTGCGTGCGGGAAAAAGATGCCCATCAATTCGGACTTCTTTTACCCGAAGACAGCGGTGATCGACCCGGAACTGACACTTACCCTTCCGCCGCAGGTTACGGCGTCGTGTGGAATTGATGTTCTCTGCCATGCCGTGGAAGGATATTGGAGCCGGGGACATCAGCCGATCTGCAGCGCATTGGCGGTGCACGCGATTCGGACGGTATTTCGGTATTTGCCGACGGCATACCGGCAGCCGGAGAATCTTGCCGCGCGGGAGAAGATGGCGGAAGCTTCTGTCCTGGCCGGACTGGCGTTTACTTTGCCGAAGACAACATCTTCCCATGCGTGTTCCTTTCCGCTGACCAGCCGCTACGGAATTCCCCATGGGGAAGCGTGCGGGCTGACATTGGACTATTTTATACGCTTGAATACAGGTGACAGTCGCACGCGGGAACTGGCGGATTTACTGGGATACGACAGCGTCGGGGATTTTGCGGACGCGGTTCTGACATTGAAACGGGAGCTGCATCTGCGCACAGATCTGAAAGACCTGCGCCTGTCGGAGAAAGAAATCCGGGAGCTGGCGGAGGCAAGCCATCATCCGAATCTGGATAATAACCCGGTGAAGGTCAGTGACAGAGATCTGGAATTGCTGTATCGGAGTTTGTGTTAATCATAAGGCTGCTGTTCATAGCACATATGCAGGATTGTCGCGCCTGTGCGGTAAAGTCTGTTTATCGATACATATGCAGACTGTGGAGCGGAGGATTGTGAATCGTAAAGTGTAAGAGAAAAAGTTGTATGAAGGAGATAGAAAAATGGCGGAACTGACCAGAGAACAGATTTTGGAGTATGACAGGGAGTATAACCAGCATCCCTGGCTGACAGGCACGGTGAACGCAATCCCTGTGGAGCGTGCTGACGGTATTTTTTTCTGGGATTATAACGGAAAACGCTACTATGATATGTCCTCCCAGCTGGCGAATGTGAATCTGGGCTATGGGAATAAAGACATCATCGCGGCGGTGCAGAAACAGGTGGAAATCCTCCCTTACATCGCACCGGCATTTGCCTCCGGACCCCGCTCGGAGCTGGCCAAAATGCTGATTGATCTTGCGCCGGATAATATGGGCAAAGTCCTTTTTACCTGCGGCGGCTCCGATGCGAACGAGGCGGCCATTTATGCGGCGCGGACATTTACGGGAAAAAATAAAATCATGTCCCGTTATCGGAGCTATCACGGTTCTACACTGGGTTCCGGAAATCTCTCCGGCGATCCCCGGCGGTTTGCCCTCGAGCGGCCGGCAGCCACGGGATTTTTAAAGTTTTATGATCCGTATGTGTATCGCTCGAAAATACCGTTTCGGGATGACGCGGAAGCTTCGGCCCATTATCTGGAGCAGTTGGAGGAGCAGATTCAGTATGAGGGACCGGACCAGATCGCGGCCATCGAGGTGGAGTCCGTTACGGGAGCCAACGGCGTGATCATCCCGCCGGACGGATATCTTCAGGGGCTGCGGGCGCTCTGTGATAAATACGGGATTCTGTTAATTTGCGATGAGGTAATGGCCGGCTTCGGCCGAACCGGAACGATGTTTGCCTTCGAGCATTGGGGAATCAAACCGGATATCATTTCCTTTGCCAAGGGCGTCACCTGCGGGTATGTACAGCTGGGCGGTATCATCATGAGCCGGGAGATCGCAGATTATTTTAAGGATAAGACATTTCTCTATGGGTTGACCTATAGCGGGCACAGCCTGGCCTGCGCGGCCGGCGTCGCGGCGGTCAATTATTATCGGGAGCATCATATCCTGGAGCATGTAAATGAAGTCGGAAAAGTCTTCGGAGAACTCTTGGAGAGCATGAAAGAAAAGCACCGGTCTGTCGGAGACGTCCGTTATATCGGACTTTTCGGCGCTGTGGAACTGATGAAGGATCGGGAGAAAAAGATTCCGTTGGTTCCCTACGGTTATGATGAGAATGCGACAATGGCGCGGATCCAGACGCTTTTAAAAGAGCGCGGATTTTCCGCTTTCGGACGGGAAAATAATATAAACATTACGCCGCCGCTGATCATTACGGAGGAGGAACTGCGGGAGGGCTTTGAGATACTGGATGAAGTGCTGACGATTGTGGATGAAACGTTTCTTTCCTGAAGTACCTCTTGCTTTGGCGCATGAGATGGCCTGCTATAGAATGAATCTATAGCGGGTTATTTTTTTTATGTATTAGACAGAGTTATATGAAAATGATACCATTACCAATATAACATATATAAATACTATGAATTAAAAATCCAATGACTAAAATCGGCAAGGAGGCAATCTATGGCAGCATTAGCATTTTCTCCGCAGGAAGAGCGTATCCGCGGACATTACAGGCCGGAAGAGAAACGAACCCGGCAAATCCTTGAGACGTTTGCAGGCACCCGCCCGAGTATCGACATAGAGCGGGGAAAATATTTTACAGAGTCTTTTCGGGAGACGGAGGGGCAGCCATTGATTTTGCGGTGGGCGAAGGCGTTGTATCGCTATGCGGAGCGGGCGACAGTATATATTGACGACCGACAGCTGATTGTAGGAATAGCCGGACGGGAAGGGCGGTATGGCATCCTTTACCCGGAGCTGGACGGCGACGTGCTGGATGAGGCGATGAAAAGTCTGCCGTCCCGGGAGACCTCTCCGTTTGATATCACCGCGGAGGATGCGGAATACGTGATTCAGGAGATTGCGCCCTATTGGAAGGGGAAAACCTTTCATGAGGCTTTGGTAAATGCGTTGCCGGAGGAGACAAAGCGGTTGACCTATAACGAAGATGAGGAGAATTCTTCTCGTTATATCGTCAACGAGACTGCGTCTTTCCGTTCTTCCATCCAGTGGGTGCATGATTACGAAAAGCCCTTAAAAATCGGTTTCCTCGGTATCCGCCGCGAGGCGGAAGAAGCTTTGAATCAGCTGGATGAATTTTCAGCTGTGGACAGCACGGAGAAGAAGCCATTTTTGGAGGCGGTGATCCTGACAGCGGATGCCATCATTCTCTGGGCAAATCGACACGCGGATGAGGCAGAAAAAAAGGCACGGTTTACGTCCGATCTGCAGCGCAAGGCGGAGCTCACGGAGATTGCCCGCATCTGCCGGAAGGTACCGGCTTATCCGGCAGAAACATTTCACGAGGCTGTGCAGAGCCAGTGGTTTATCCAGCTGTTTTCCCGTATAGAGCAGAAGACCGGGACAGTCATTTCTAACGGAAGGATGGACCAGTATCTCTACCCGTTTTATAAGGCAGATAAGGAAAAAGGAATTCTGGACGATGATCGGGCGGAGGAGCTTCTGGAGTGTGTCTGGGTATCCATGGCGCAGTATATTGATCTTTACTTATCTAAGGCGGGCGGCAGTTTCAACGAAGGTTATGCCCACTGGGAAGCGGTAACGATCGGCGGACAGACGAAAGACGGCGCTGACGCTACGAATGAGCTGACCTATCTGTTTCTTCGTTCCAAACGTGAATTCCCGTTAAACTATCCGGATCTGGCGGCACGGATTCACACGCGGTCTCCGGAGCGTTATCTCTATGAGGTGGCGGAGACGATTAAGGACGGTTCCGGGTTTCCGAAGCTGATTAACGACGAGGAAGTGATTCCTCTATTGCTGGCAAAAGGTGCGACATTCGAGGAGGCTTATGATTACTCTGTGTCCGGCTGCGCAGAAGTGCGGATGCCGAATCGGGATACATATACTTCTCCCTGCGCATATATCAACTTTGCGGCGGCGCTGGAAATGACACTGTATAACGGGAAAATGCAGAAATACGGTGATGAATTGATTGGCCTTGCGACAGGAGAACCGGAGGAGTTTGCGACCTTTGATGAATTCCTGGAGGCATATTTAAAGCAACAGAAGAATTTTATGAGGCATGCGTTTATCCAGCAGCATGAAATCATTCGTCTGCGCGGGAATTATTTCGGATCGCCGCTGGGCTCCATGCTTCATGAGCTCTGCATGAAACAATGCAGGAACATTCATGAGCCGAAGATTGAGGGCGGCATTGACCTGGGATATTTTGAATTTATCGGATACGGGACGGTGATTGATTCCCTGGCTGCCATCAAAAAGGTTGTCTTCGAAGATAAACGGATGACTCTGGCCAGAGTAAAGGAGGCGCTGCTTCATAACTTCGAGGGGTATGAGATTGAAAGGCAGATTTTAAAAAATGCACCGACTTACGGAAACGACGACGACTATGCGGATGAGATCGGTAAGCGCCTTGACCGGGAACTTCTCGCTTTTACAAAGCAGTATTCTGAGGAACTGGGCGTTCATCTGGATCTGCGTTATGTACCTTTTACATCCAATGTGCCTTTCGGTAAAGTAGTTTCTGCGACGCCGAACGGAAGATATGCATGGACGCCGGGTTCCGACGGTTCTGCTGCGTCGCAGGGTGCGGGTAAAAACGGCCCG
>JAJBUT010000139.1 GCA_020860185.1 Lachnospiraceae bacterium
TTGCGTCATCGCCCGGATCTTCTGGAGGAGGCGCATCTGTCGTACCGGGATGTAGAACTGATTCTGGATCACACATCTGAAACGAAAGTTCCAGAATGTTGCCGGGATCGCCTGAATCATTATATATTTTTACAATAAAGTTTTTACGCAGAAAACACTTGCAAAGTAATGTATCCTGTGGTAAAGTATTGATTGTTGTGAATTGAAGAGATGGTCCTCTGTTACGTTATTGTATTAAGAACATCCATTAGACAGGAGGTCACAGAATGAACGCAAATGAAATTATCAGAAGTATTGAAGCAGAGCAGATGAAAACAGACCTGCCGGATTTCCGCGAGGGCGATACCGTCCGTGTACATGCGAAGATTAAAGAGGGCAACCGCGAGCGTATCCAGGTGTTCGAAGGCACTGTGATAAAGAGACAGGGCGGAAGCAGCCGTGAGACGTTTACTGTCCGCAAGTTTTCAAACGGTGTCGGCGTAGAAAAGACATGGCCGGTTCACTCCCCGATCGTAGAAAAGATCGAAATAGTCCGCCGCGGTAAGGTAAGAAGAGCGAAGCTCTATTACCTGAGAGGACGCGTTGGCAAGAAGGCAAAAGTCAAAGAGTTAGTGAGATAAACATATACTTTGTATGCGGAAGGGGTTGTGAAAGACACAGCTCCTTTTTGTCATTTAAACGTATTGCGATCCGGGATATCGCAGAACAGGAATTTACGCTTGAGAAACTGGGAGGACGGAAATGGCACCATTACGCTCGAAAGGATTGAGCTTCCGGAGACGGAAAAAAAGGGTTTCCCTGTCCATGACAAAAAATATCGCATTGATGGCGATCAAGATAGTGATCACGCTGTTTCTGGCCTTTGTGGTGGTATATTCCGCAGGGATGAAAGTGACTGTTTCAGGCAACTCCATGGAGAGCATCATCTCGGACGGGGATCGTGTGCTGGTAAACCGCCTTGTCTACAGTCTGAGCGAACCACAGGCGGGAGATGTCATCGTGTTTCTGCCAAACGGAAATGAAAAAAGTCACTATTATGTCAAGCGTGTGGTTGCCGTTCCCGGTGATACGGTTCTTATCAGTGACGGTGTACTCTATGTCAATGGCGAGATGTATGACGATGAGGATACCGAAGCTATCGTTAATGCCGGCCTTGCAGAGGAGGAAATCACGATCGGCGAGGACGAGTATTTTGTACTGGGTGATAACCGCAACAGCAGTGAAGACAGCCGTTATGCAAATATCGGTAATATTAAAATGGAATATATTGTCGGGAAAGCATGGTTCTATTACAGCTCCCTCCGCGATATGGGACGTGTGCAGTGACATGACATATATGATAAAACTGTCATAGCAGGAACGCGGAATTCTGTCCGGAAGAAATCATGGACAGGTCATAGACAGAAAATCGGAATCATCAAAAAGGAGGCAGCCGGAGATGGATTTTCAGTGGTATCCGGGGCATATGACAAAGGCAAAGCGCCAGATGCAGGAAGATATAAAACTGATTGATCTGGTGATCGAACTGGTGGATGCGCGCATTCCCCAAAGTAGCAGAAACCCTGACATTGATGCTCTGGGGAAAAATAAGGCCAGACTGATTTTATTAAATAAGGCCGATCTTGCGGATACAGAAAAAAACAGACTCTGGAAAGAGTATTTTCAGGAAAAAGGGTATTTTGCGGTAGAGCTGGACGCACGAAACCGTGCAGGCATGAAGACCATTCAGAATGTCATACAGGAAGCCTGCAGGGAAAAAATTGAGAGGGACAGAAAACGAGGAATCAAAAATCGTCCGATCCGCGCCATGGTTGTGGGTATTCCGAATGTCGGGAAATCAACTTTCATCAATACTTTTGCCGGAAAAGCCTGTACAAAAACAGGCAATAAGCCGGGCGTCACAAAGGGAAAACAATGGATTCGTCTGAACAAACATACAGATCTTCTGGACACGCCGGGCATCTTATGGCCGAAATTCGACGATCAGTCGGTGGGTATGCGTCTGGCCTGGATCGGATCCATGAATGATCAATTACTGAACACAGATGAACTTGCTCTGGAACTGATCCGATATCTCACGGAAGCTTATCCGGGAGTTCTGGCAAAACGTTACGGCGTGGATGAACAGGCGGGTGAGCCGGCTGATCTGCTCGGCGGGATTGCTCAGAACAGAAACTGTATCCGCACCGGCAGCGAGATCGACTACAGCAAGGCATCTGCCCTGTTTATTGACGATTTCCGCGCGGGACGTCTCGGGCGAATCACACTGGAGACACCGATTTAAGAAAGGAAACAGTGATGGCTCTGAAGAAAATAACGGAAATCCGGGAAGAACTGAAACAGACATCAGACTGCGCTCTCGACGGATTTATCTGGGAATATGCCGCCGATGAGCGCTCCGGCGTACAGACGCTTGTCGCTCAGGCAAAAAAACGGCTGGAAAAGCTGGAAGCGGAGCTGGCACGGACGGAAAGTCTGAAAAAGTACGAACGCGAATATGCCGATTATGAATATATCTGCGGGATCGATGAGGTGGGCCGCGGACCGCTGGCCGGACCGGTGACGGCAGCTGCGGTGATTCTGCCGAAAAACTGCGGCATTCTGTACATCAATGATTCGAAAAAGCTCTCCGCAAAAAGGAGGGAGGAACTGTATGAGATTATTATGGAACAGGCAGTTTCCGTCGGAATCGGCATGCGTAGTCCACAGCGTATTGATGAAATTAATATTCTGCAGGCGACCTACGAGGCGATGCGCGACGCGGTGCGCCAGCTGAATCCGCAGCCGACACTGCTTCTGAACGATGCGGTGACCATACCGGGTCTTGCGATTGATCAGGTTCCGATCATTCACGGCGACGCGAAGAGTATTTCCATCGGAGCCGCGAGCATCGTTGCCAAAGTAACGCGTGACAGACTGATGATGGAATATGACGCTTTAATGCCGGAATACGGCTTCGCAGCAAACAAGGGATATGGTTCCGCGGCTCATATCGAAGCCCTGAAAACATATGGTCCGTCGCCGATCCACAGGAAAAGCTTTATCGGAAATTTTTTGTAAAAACGAGTTCACCTGCATTATATTATGCGAAAATAGGATAAGAAAAACTTTTTTTTGCATAAATGCTTTGACCTCGAATGTTGAATCTGATCGGCCGACATGTTATAATTAAGACGCTTTTGAGAAAATTTCTAAAGGAGGAAATGATATGGCGCTTACATATTATAAGACAAGGGGTTGGAAGGAATCAGCAAACACACCGAAGTATTACAAGACACACGGCATTGTACAGCTGTACAGCATTGATGCAGTCAGATCAGACGTATACGAGTCCGGCAAATCCGAGATGAACTATGATGTGATCATGGTTGAGGAGCCGAAGGATTATGTGTTCCCCGACGGAGAGACCGCAAAGGGATTCAAGTACATTTACCGCTGGAGCACCAATCCGTTCGGCGGCGTCGTAAAGTGCAGCGATGTTGTGGAATGCCCGGATGAGTTTGTCAATGGCTACTGCACAGAGTAACCATACATGCGCTGCTGTCGCAGCAGGTTTTCATACTACTTGAAAGTATAGTTCAAAAATGGAGGTATAAGATGGCAGATGTGAGACGTTTTCAGGCTGTTCGGCCTGAGAAAGAAGAAGCGATCGGGATGGGTGTCCTGTCCTACGAGGAGGTAGTTGAGAGATACCAGTCGGGCAGACTGTTCCAGAATCATTTCGGAGAGTTTTTTGTTTATCAGGTAAAAGACGGCGGCAAGGTGTATGACGGCATTTATGCCTGCGCATCTGTGGACGATTATCTGAAAGGTGTGATTCGGAATCACAGCTGGGCGAGCGACCAGGTGACGGAAGAGAAGCTCAGCAGATTAGAAACAGACAAGCTCCAGACAGAGCCTGTGATTATTGCTTACCATAAGCAGCCTTTTGTGACCGTCCTGATGAATAAAGCGAAGAGCTTCGCGCCGGCATATCATTTTATCACGCCGGACGGCGTGGAACATACGATCTGGGAGATGTATGACTATGCTCTGGCAAAGCTTCTGATTGAAGCCATGCAGGGGACTGCGGATCTGTATGTCGCGGCCGGACATGAGATCGCGGCGGCGTCCGTAGCGCATTGTCAGGATATACGGAAGGCAGATCGCCATTATGATCCGTCGGCAGAGTTCAATTATTTTATGTGTGTGCTGCTTGAATATGAGTCGATCACGGAAGACGGCGCGGTTACGGTACCCAGGTTCCAGCCGAATATGTTCTGCCATGCGATTTAGATTGTTGTTTCAGCAGACATATATGCATTGCTTATGTATCGAGTGTGAATGATTTGAGAGAGGATATACACAGAGCCAGAGACGGCATCGAGTATATCCTCTTTTGATTTGAGAGGGTAGAAAGCTGGTTTTATGCAGAATAAACGCAGAGTCGGCGCCATGAAGGAAGACAGAGCGGCGGATTGGCTGCGGCGGCAGGGATACCGTATTCTGGAAAAGAATTTCCGATGCCGCTTCGGCGAGATTGATCTGATTGTGACAAAAGACGGCTGTCTTATTTTTGTCGAAGTAAAATACAGGAGCACGGACAGCTGCGGCGCGCCTCAGGAGGCGGTCGGCGCCAGAAAACAGCAGAGGATCTGTAATGCGGCCTCTTGCTATCTGTATATGCATCACTGTCCGCCGGATACACCCTGCCGTTTTGATGTCGCGGCGATTTCCGGGGATGAAATGGAACTGATTTGCGATGCTTTTCCGTATTGCGGGAATTATAAAGTGTAAAAAACGGCACTTGACATTTTTTCCGCAAAGTGCTATAGCAGTTGTTGGGGATTTACAGACAAGGAGCTGTCGAGGATTTTAATCAGCTCCCAGTAAATCAACTTGGAGGTGTTAAGATGAGTACGATTGATATGTCATCCATTCCACTCTGGGTATGTCTGCCTTTTGCGGCGCTTCTGGCCTGTATTGCAGTGATGCCGCTTGTGGCGGGAGAGTGGTGGGAAAAGCATCAGCCATATGTAATCATTCTGTTGTCTGTGCTTTTTATTATTCCCTTTGCCGTGCTGTTCGGGACAGGCACGGCTGCGGAGACGGTGCTGGAATGTCTGTTTAATGACTACCTCACTTTTATTGTCCTGTTGTTCGGCCTCTACTGCGTCGCCGGAAATATTCATCTGGAGGGAGATCTGGCAGGCTCACCCAGAGTCAATGTCCTGATGCTGCTTCTGGGTACGATACTGGCGAGTTTTATCGGGACAACCGGCGCGAGCATGCTGTTGGTTCGCCCGGTGATCAAAATGAACGCATGGAGAAGGAACCGGGCTCATATTATGGTCTTTTTTATTTTCCTGGTGTCCAATATCGGAGGCTGCCTGACACCGATCGGCGATCCGCCGCTCCTGATGGGTTTTTCCAGAGGCGTTCCCTTTGCATGGAGCTTCCATCTGCTCCCGATTCTGGCTGTGAATACGGTTCTGCTGCTCCTGATTTTCAGTGTGATTGACCGCAGGGCGTATCGGAGCGATATTGTGGCCGGCATGCGGCCGGATATCAGCGGCAGCGGTACAAAGATCTCACTGAAGGGCGTTCACAATTTTATTTTTATCGGAATGATTATTTTTGCGGTCATCTTAAGCGGCGTGCTGCCGAAGCTGCCCGCGTTTCAGAACGCGGCAGGGGAGACGATTGGCATCCACATTTTCGGAGAGGTAAGCTTCCCGATTTCTTCTCTGATCGAAGTAATCATTATCCTGCTCGCCGCGTTTTTGTCCTTCCGCACAACAAAGAAGACCGTGCGCGTGGCAAATCACTTTACCTGGGGCGCAATCCGGGAGGTTGCTGTTCTTTTTATAGGTATTTTTATTACCATGCAGCCGGCGCTGATGATTCTGAAAGCGAAGGGCGGAAGCCTGGGACTGACCGAACCGTTCCAGATGTTCTGGGTGACGGGCGCACTGTCAAGCTTCCTCGATAATACGCCGACGTACCTGGTATTTCTGACGACGGCCGGTGCGATGGATTTCAGCTCCGGTATCGCTACGACTGTCGGAACGATTCCGGTAAAGATGCTGATGGCGATCTCCGCGGGCGCGGTCTTTATGGGGGCAAACACCTACATCGGGAATGCGCCGAACTTTATGGTGAAATCCATTTCCGAGGAGAATGGTATCCGCATGCCGTCTTTTGTTGCATACCTGACCTGGTCGGTTCGTTTTCTGATCCCGGTGTTTGTGATCGATATGCTGCTCTTTTTCCTGTAGGAGGTGAACGTATATGGAAGAAATCAAATCATTGGATCTGCGTGAACTGGCAGAGCGCATCTACAATCTGGATGAAAAGGCATATGCTGTTACCGGTTCCGCCCTCGGAAGAGTCTACAACGGAGACAAAGAGCATGCGATTCAGTATATCATTGATCTGCTGGAGGCGAAAAAGGGCTCTGATATTCTGCGGGATGAGCTGGCGCTGATCGGCAATATGGGAAAAACGATTGCAGAAAAGCAGGGGCGGAGTGATGTGCTGGACGAGTACAACGCCATCACAAAGCTGACAAAATGGCAGGCGGACCATTATACCCGGGTGGATGTTCTGGATACGTCCCGGGCGCACCTGAATTCTATCGCGCTGAATAAACGATTTTCAGAGAATGACAAGAAAATCATCTGCATTGCGAGAACGTACGGCAGCGGCGGTCACGAGATCGGATTTGCTCTGGCAAACCGGGAGAATCTGGCCTATTATGACAAAAAAATCTTCATGGAGATCTTGAAACGCATGTCGGTGGGAAATAAAAGCATCTGGGAACATGAAGACTATTACGAGAGAGCGGATATCGGGAATCCGGTTTATGCCGGCATGCCTTTCGAGAAGGATAACCTTCCCTTTTTCCGGCAGGTGAAAGAGGATTTTTCCAAGTTTCACGGACTGCCGCGGCGCGACGCTCTGTTTTTTACACAGAGCAAAATGATTCTGGATCTGGCAAAGTCGGAAAATTTTGTCATGCTGGGGCGTTATGCGGATGTGGTACTCTCAAATGAAAATATCCCTCATATCAGCATTTTTATAACGGCGCCATTTGAAAAGCGTGTGGAACGTCTGGCCTCCATGCACACGGAGATGACCGAAAAACAGATTCGCAGGATGCTGATTCAGTCGGACAAAATCCATCTGCGGGATTACCGTTATTTTACTGGAAGGATGTGGGGCAGAGCGGAAAATTATGACATGACGATCAACAGCGCCAGCTACGGCGTCTCCGGTTCGGTAGATCTTCTGATGGATATGCTGGAGGGGAAACTGTAGAAGATGGCACAGACGCATGGGATGACTGTCAGCGCATCGGTACAGCATAAAAAAATTTAATATTCAGGACAGTACTTCGCACTTGCTGCGAAGTACGTCTGATAACGTAAGGACTGAAAAGAATCCTGCTTTCGCAATCCTGTCGGCGGGGTTCTTATTTTTTACTTGCATTATACCCGCATGGGGTATATAATAAAACGCGAAAGCGGACAGGGCACAAATTATATGAAACGGCAAATGTTTTTTGACGTTTACTATATTTTCGCACAGCGGAACAGAAAGACAGAAACTGCAGGTTATAAAAACAGAAAAGGAAAAGCGAATGGAAGATAAGTTATTTGAAACAGCAGAGGAAACGGCAGACACGGAAAATTCCTGTTGCTGTGAGTCCTGTAAAACAAAGGAGCGCTCTCCGGAAGAATACCGGAGTCTGATGAACCGTCTGAGTCGCATCGAGGGACAGGTGCGCGGTGTGAAGGGCATGCTCGAGCGGAATGCTTACTGCGTGGATATCCTGATCCAGGTGTCCGCGATCAATTCCGCATTGAACAGTTTTAATAAAGAACTTTTGGGGAATCATATACGCAGCTGTGTGGTGGAGAATGTGCGGTCCGGCAACGATGAGATCATTGACGAGCTCGTAAAGACCATACAGAAATTAATGAAATGATACTCAAGGGCATTTATACTTTTGTGCCGCCGAACCGGCGGTGGAACGGAGATTATTATGGAACAATATTCAGTGACCGGCATGAGCTGTGCGGCCTGCAGCGCCCATGTGGAGAAAGCTGTGCAGAAGGTGCCGGGCGTGACGGAAGTGGCAGTCAGCCTGCTGACAAACTCCATGCGTGTGGATGGCACCGCATCTTCAAAGGAAATCATTGATGCGGTCATGGCCGCGGGTTATGGGGCTTCGCTGAAAGGAAAGGAATCCTCCGGCACAAATGCGGGAGTTGATGAGGAAGCGCTTGCAGACCACGAGACGCCAAAGCTTCTGAAGCGTCTCATTGTTTCCGTGGTGATTCTGCTGCCGCTGATGTATGTCTCAATGGGGCATATGATGTGGAACTGGCCGCTCCCGGCCGCCATGGCGGGAAATCATATCGCGATGGGGCTTTATGAGATGCTTCTTACGATCCTGATCATGGTGATTAATCAGAAGTTTTTTGTCAATGGATTTACCAGTCTTTTGCATCGCTCACCGAACATGGATACGCTGGTCGCTATGGGTTCGGCTGCGTCCTTTGCCTACAGCACCTATGCACTGTTTGCCATGACCGGCGCTCAGCTCCGGATGGACATGGATGCCGTGATGACCTATATGGATGAGTTTTATTTTGAGTCGGCAGCCATGATTCTGACACTGATCACCATCGGGAAGACGCTGGAGGCTTATTCCAAGGGAAAGACGACGAATGCGCTGCGCGGCCTGATGCAGCTGGCGCCGAAGACAGCCCATGTCATTCGAAATGGTACGGAGGAGACGCTCTCCGTTGATCAGGTACGAATCGGGGATGTTTTTGTAGTCCGTCCGGGCGAGAGTATTCCCGTGGACGGCGTTGTACTCGAGGGAATCAGCGCCGTGGATGAGGCGGCGCTGACCGGCGAGAGTATTCCGGTGGACAAGGAAGAGGGAAGCACTGTCTCGGCGGCGACGATGAATCAGTCAGGATTTTTAAAATGCAGGGCTGTCCGCGTCGGGGAGGATACTGTTCTCTCACAGATCATTCAGATGGTCAGTGACGCGGCTGCGACAAAAGCACCGATCGCAAAGGTAGCAGATCGGGTGTCCGGTATTTTTGTACCGTCCGTACTTCTGATTGCAGCGGCGACCTTCGTCATCTGGCTGCTGGTCGGACAGACGTTTGGATTCTCCCTGGCCAGAGCTGTTTCCGTCCTTGTGATCAGCTGTCCATGCGCGCTGGGTCTGGCGACGCCGGTGGCGATCATGGTCGGCAATGGCGTCGGAGCCAGAAACGGCGTCCTGTTTAAGACAGCGCTTTCTCTGGAGGAGACCGGGAAGATTGATATTGTAGCGATGGACAAGACCGGAACGATCACGACAGGGAAACCGAAGGTGACGGACGTTCTGCCGGTGGTCCCGGCACCGGCAGACAGAAGCGGGATACAGGAGACTGAGGCATATAAAAACCAAAGTACTGATGACGGAAAAGCTGAAACGGCAGGGAGAGAATCACGGGACACCGCGGAGTATGAGCGCGCAAAACAGGATCTTCTCAGGATTGCCTATACGCTGGAACAGAAGAGTGAACATCCGCTGGCACGGGCGATCGTAGAATACGCGGAAGAAAACGGACTGACAGCAGCGGCGGCAGAAGAGTTTCAGGCGGTTGTCGGCAACGGACTGACCGGTCTGTGGAACGGCGTGCGTCTCTATGCCGGCAGCCAGAAATACATTTCTGCCATCGCACTGATTCCGGACAGCATCAGACAACAGGCATCAGAGTTGGCTGAACAGGGAAAAACTCCCCTGTTTTTTGTGAAAAATCAGGCTGTGTGCGGAATGATTGCCGTGGCGGATGTAATGAAAGAAGAAGCTCCCGAAACGATCCGCCAGCTCCACGGGATGGGGATCCGGGTAGTCATGCTGACCGGCGACAATATCCGCACCGCGCGGGCCATCGGTGCACAGGCGGGCGTCGATCATGTCATCGCGGATGTTCTGCCGGGTGACAAGGAGACAGTGATCCGCAGACTTTCTGAAAAAGGAAAGGTCGCCATGGTGGGCGACGGCATCAACGATGCCCCCGCACTGACGCGGGCGGACATCGGTATTGCCATCGGAGCCGGTACAGATATCGCACTGGATGCGGCGGACGTGGTTCTGGTCAAAAGCTACCTGGACGATGTGCCGACCGCGATCCGGCTCAGCAGGCGGGTACTCCGGAATATCCATGAAAATCTGTTCTGGGCGTTCATTTATAATATCATCGGTATTCCGCTTGCAGCCGGCGCGTGGTATTATCTGTCTGGATTAAAGCTGAATCCGATGTTCGGCGCTGCGGCCATGAGCTTATCCAGCTTCTGCGTCGTCATGAACGCGCTTCGTCTGAATTTTATAAAGGTTCACAGCACGCACCGGGACAAACGGAAAAGACATGCGATATCAGACAGCCTGTTTGAAGATCTCTTCGACGGACAGGATGATATAAATACAACACAAAACAGAAAGGAGGAGACAGATCCCATGACAAAGACAATTGAGATTCAGGGCATGATGTGCGGACACTGCGAAAAGCATGTCAAAAACGCGCTGGAGGCGCTCGACGGTGTGACACAGGCGGAGGCCAGTCACGAGAAGGGCATCGCCGTTGTGACGCTGAGCGCGGATGTGGCGGATGACGTGCTGAAAAAAGCGGTGGAGGACGCGGACTATGAGGTAACCGCGATCCGCTGACCGTCGGCAGTTCCTGGTCAGGCCGAAAACGTTGCGGTTTCGAGCAAGACCAGGTAAATCTCATCTTCCTTTTGTCTTGCAAAATGGACAGTGTGATGTTAATATATAGTGAACGACAAAAAAGAAGAGGAGATTGATATGTCTGAAGTTACTGCACACAAGGAAGCGAACGCGGGGCCTCTGGGACTGCTCGGATTCGGTATGACCACGGTTCTTCTGAATCTGCACAACGCCGGGGTAATCGAGATGTCCGTGATGATTCTGGCCATGGGTCTCGCAATGGGAGGTCTCGCACAGTTTATCGCCGGTCTGATGGAGTTCAAAGCCGGCAACACCTTCGGCGCCACCGCATTTACCTCATATGGACTGTTCTGGTGGTCGCTGGTCATCATACTGGTGAATCCGTCATTTTTAGGCGCTGAGGCGGCGGACGGCAGATCTCTGGGATTTTATATGCTGCTGTGGTGTATCTTTACACTGTTCATGTTTATCGGAACGATGAAAGCGAACCATGCGACGCAGATTGTATTTTTTACGCTGATGCTGCTGTTTCTGCTTCTGGCAATCGAGAACTTTACGGGTGTACATATCGTCGGCATCATCGCCGGTATCGAAGGCATCATCTGCGGCGCGTCCGCGATCTATACGGCGGTGGCCGGTATTGTGGACGGAGAGTTCAATAAGCCGATCATGCCGGTGTAATATCGGTGAATGAGAAGTGCTGCACCGGCTTGATCAGGAAGCAGAATATGCGGTGAATGAAACCGCAAATACCACGATGTTGTGTGCATTGTGGTATTTTGCGTTTTTCAGGATGGTTCACATTAAATAAAGTTTTTCGGAATGACACTGCCGCCGACCGGCTGAGGAACGAAACAAAATGAACATCACCATATACGCAGTAGGGAAAATAAAAGAATCCTTCTACCGACAGGCGGTTGACGAATATGCAAAACGCCTTGGCCGTTACTGCAAACTGAAGATTGTGGAAGTCGCGGATGAAAAAACACCGGATCACACCGGTCCGGTCCAGACCGCACAGATCAAAGACAGAGAAGGGGAGCGTCTGCTCGCCCGGATCCGGGACGGCACCTTCCTGATCACACTGGCTTTAGACGGAGAGAAAATGGATTCCATTGCTTTTTCCGAAAAGATACATCAGCTGGGACTGCATGGAAAAAGCGATATCGGCTTTGTGATCGGCGGTTCTCTCGGCCTGTCCGACGCGGTCTCAGAGCGCGCAGACTTATCCGTCAGTTTTTCCGATATGACCTTTCCTCATCAGCTCATGCGCGTCATTCTGATGGAACAGATCTACCGGGCATATCGGATCATGACAAATGAACCATATCATAAATGAGATAGACGATCCGGAATTCACTTATCACCCCGGCCTTCCGCCGGCTATAGAAAGGAGAGCTTCATGAATACACTGGAATTGCTTGACACACTGCAAAAAAAAGCGCTGCATGATGAGGCGCTGCGCGCGGAGCTTCTGTCCACCCGTCAGTCCGAAGACCCGTTTTCCGCCTTTTGCGCAAAATGCCGGGAACTCGGCTATGAGATTTATGAAATGGAACTGATCCAGGCCGGCGAAGAGTTTGTCGCCACCATGAAGCGGAGTACCAACGGCGGCGGAGAGAATTCGCCCATGCTGCTCGGCGAAGATGATTTTTACGAAATGTTTTTTGATGCTCTGCAATAGTCCGCTGTTCTTTCAGAACTGTTTTTTTCATACATATACAG
>JAJBUT010000076.1 GCA_020860185.1 Lachnospiraceae bacterium
GCTGTTCTCCTGATTTGTCACAGTCACATCCTCCTTTATCAGAACTTACTATTTTATGCGTCATCCTAACACAGAATGTCTGCATATTTTGCCGATTTTAGGGGGCTGACTCCGGTAAAAAAATAATAATGCAAAAAGCCCGCAGCGATCACGCTGCGGACTCATATCCTGTCTGTTTTTGATATTATCTGAATATACAAATCTCACGATATACTACTATAGGAACGCTTTTATCTTTCCGCAGATACTCTCCGCGTCCAGTCCATATTTCCGTATCAGCTGCACCGCCGGGCCGGATACCGTAAACTCATCATCTACACCGATTTTCATCACACGGGTCGGCGCTTTCTCACTCAGCACGTCGCATACCGCGCTGCCCAGTCCCCCGATCACCGAATGCTCCTCCACGGTGACGACTTTTCCTGTCTTATGAGCCGACGCGATCACAATCTCTTCATCCAACGGTTTAATCGTGTGAATATTGATCACCTCCGCATCAATCCCATCTGCTGCCAGATATTCCGCAGCTTCCAGAGATTCTTTTACACAGAGGCCGGTCGCGATGATGGTAACATCCCGACCTTTTCTCATGGTAACACCCTTTCCGATCTCAAACCGATAAGAGTCCGCGTCATTGATGACCGGAATCGCCAGACGTCCGAAGCGCAGATAAACCGGACCCGCATACTCATACGCTGCGCGCACCGCCGCGCACGCCTCCACATCGTCACACGGATTTATCACAACCATACCCGGAATCGTACGCATCAGGGCGATATCCTCATTACATTGGTGTGTCGCGCCGTCCTCACCCACGGAAATGCCCGCATGCGTCGCACCGATCTTTACATTCAAATGCGGATAACCGATGCTGTTGCGCACCTGTTCAAACGCACGGCCCGCCGCAAACATGGCAAAAGAACTGGCAAAAGGAACCTTGCCGCAGGCGGCCAGCCCCGCCGCGATACCCATCATGTTTGCCTCAGCGATACCACAGTCAATGTGACGCTCCGGAAACACTTTCTGAAAAATGTTTGTTTTTGTCGCACCGGCGAGATCGGCATCCAGAACAATCAGATCCTCATGCTCTTTTCCGAGTTCAACCAACGTATTTCCGTAGCTCTCCCTCGTAGCAATCTTTTTTATCTCTGACATAACGCTTCACCTGCCTTCCTAAGCTCTTCCATGGCGATGGCATACTCCTCATCATTCGGCGCCTTTCCGTGCCATCCCGCCTGATTTTCCATGTAGGAAACGCCCTTGCCTTTCACCGTCTTCGCGATGATGGCAGTCGGCTGCCCCTTTGTCTCCCGGGCTTCGCGAAAAGCCGCGGCAATCTCATCAAAATCATTGCCATCGATGGTAATCACATGGAAATGAAAGGCTTCCAGCTTCTCTTCGATCGGATAGGGTGAGCAGACGTCTGCGATATCACCGTCGATCTGCAAACCATTGTTATCTATGATCAGAACCAGATTGTCAAGCTTTCTGTGTCCGGCAAACATCGCCGCCTCCCAGATCTGACCTTCCTGAATCTCTCCATCGCCGGCCAATGCATAGACACGGTAATCCCTCCCGTCCAGCTTCGCGGCGAGCGCCATCCCCACCGCAGTGGAAAATCCCTGTCCCAGAGAACCGCTGGACATGTCCACGCCGGGCGTGTGCTTCATATCGGGATGTCCCTGAAGGAACGATCCGATCTGGCGCAGATTCGTCATCTCCCCGATTGGGAAAAAACCTTTCAGCGCCAGCGCGGCGTACAGGCCAGGTGCCACGTGCCCCTTCGAGAGAACGAACCGATCCCTGTTCTCGTCCTTTGGATTTTCGGGATCTACATTCATCTCCTCAAAATAGAGATATGTGAAAATCTCCGCCGCGGACAGGGATCCGCCCGGGTGTCCGGACTTCGCACTGTGCGTACCGGTGATGATGCCCTTGCGCACCTCCACGGCCAGTTTTTCCAGTTCTGTTTTTTTCATTATCTAATCCTCTCCAGTTATCTTTATAGTTCTACCCGTCCTTCCAGGGCGCGGAGCAGAGTTATCTCATCAATATACTCCAGATCGCCGCCTACCGGTACGCCGCTGGCGATGCGGGACACTCTGATTCCGGTCGGTTTGATCAGCTTGCTGATATACATGGCGGTCGTCTCGCCCTCCAGGCTGGAATTCGTCGCGATGATCACCTCATCGACATCTCCTTCCAGGCGCTGGATCAGTTCCTTCAGTCGGATATCCTCCGGACCGATGCCGAGCATCGGCGAGATTGCGCCGTGCAGCACATGATAGACACCCTCGTACTTCCCTGTCTTCTCATAAGCTGCCAGATCCCGCGTATTTTCAACCACCATAATCATGCGGTGGTTTCTGGATGCATTTCGGCAGATCGGGCACTCCTCCGTGTCGGTCAGAGTACAACAGGTACGGCAGTACCGGATATTATGCCGCGCATCCACAATCGCATCCGCCAGGCGCTCTACCCGATCCGTCGGCATATTCAGGATATGAAAGGCCAGACGCTGCGCCGATTTGCTGCCGATACCGGGCAGGGAAGACAGTTCATCGATCAGCTTCGTAATCTGCTTGCTGTAGTAATCCATCAGAAGGGGAATCCTCCTCCTAATCCGCCCAGCCCGCCGGTAATCCTGGACATGGACTCCTGGGAAAGTTCCTCCATCTGGCGTAATGCCTCGTTCGCCGCCGCCATGATCAGATCCTCCAGCATCTCAATATCGTCCGGGTCCACAACCTCCTCCGACAGCTTTACCTTCACAATCTCTTTCTTGCCGGACACAGTCACCTCCACAGCGCCGCCGCCCGCCGCCGCCGTGATTTCCTTATCCTCCAGTTCTTTCGTCGCCTCTTCCATCTGACGCTGCATCTTCTGCGCCTGCTTCATCAGATTACCCATATTGCCTGACATACCTCCCGGATAGCCGCCTTTTCCTTTTGCCATATATCTGTCTCCTTAATTATTTTTATAGTTTAAAAGCGCCGTATTTTCACTCATCCTCCACCTCGATCTCCATGTGAATGATTTTCTCCAGATCGATATAACTCTCCTCAAAAGGCGACGCGCTGACATTTTCTTCAAACTGCAGCTCGACCTCCTTCCCGATCCGCCGGGAGATGCTGTCCGTAATCTCCTGTACGCGTGTGCCTTCCGTGATATAAGTATATGCCATATCGTCGTCAAACACCAGCA
Organism: Lachnospiraceae bacterium; assembly: GCA_020860185.1. Lineage (GTDB taxonomy): Bacteria > Bacillota > Clostridia > Lachnospirales > Lachnospiraceae > Eubacterium_I. Next base: position 3,205 of record JAJBUT010000076.1, read on the forward strand.
TTAATTTGTTATCGCCGCCCAGGCTCAGATGCGCACTCTTCAGATAAGAGCGAACCAGCCCCGGCAGCTCCTGAATGATAGAGCGCCAGTTTTTCACCACCTGCCGGATATCCTCCGGTATTGCTTTCGGCATCACAGGAGCTGCTCTGGCCGATGCCTGCGTTCCGTCCGGCGCAGTGCGCATTGCCGCACCTTCCGTCTGCCGTACCGAAAGTTCCGCAGCAGCGAGGCCGTTTTCCATCTGCTTTTCCAGAGATATAATCCGGTCAATAAGAGCATCCTGCGAAGCCTCCATAGACGGACGGCATAACCGGATCAAAGCGATCTCCGTCAGAACTCTTTTCTGGGAAGCATAGCGAAGCTGTCCGGACAGCTCTGAGAAAACACGAATATAACGCATGATCACATCCGGTTCCGCCATATCCGCCTCTTCCTTCAACAGTGCAAGATTTTCAGCAGACATATCCAGAACATCCTCCATATCATCCGAACTCTTTACCAGAAGAAGGTTTCGAAGATACCAGGTAAAATCCGTTACAAACTGTCCCAACTCCCTGCCCTGAATGATCATCTCCTCCAGAAGACGGATACAGCCCGCCGCATCCCGTGCCAGCACCGCCCGCAAAAGACGGCTGAACACTTCTGTGTCCGCTGCTCCGAGTCCCTCCAGCACGGGGTCATAAGTCAGCTTATCTCCCAGATAAAAGGCGATCCACTGATCCAGCAGGCTCAGAGCGTCACGCATGGAACCGTCGGCCGCTTTCGCAATATAACGAACCGCCGCATCCTCCGCATCCACCCTCTCCTGCCGCAGCAGATCATGCAGACGCGCCGCGATCGTCTCAATAGAGATCCTTCGGAAATCATATCTCTGACACCGGGAGAGAATCGTAACCGGTATCTTGTGCGCCTCCGTCGTCGCCAGAATAAAGATGACATACGGCGGCGGCTCCTCCAGCGTCTTCAGCAGCGCGTTAAACGCGCCGATAGAGAGCATGTGTACCTCGTCAATGATATACACCCTGTAACGACCCTCAGTGGGGGAGTAGGAAACCTCCTCCCGGATCTGCCGGATGTTGTCTACTCCGTTATTCGATGCCGCGTCAATCTCAACTACATTCATGGAAGAGCCGGCCGCAATGTCCCGGCATACCGCACAGGATCCGCAGGGATTCCCGTCCGTCGGGTGTTCACAGTTCACCGCCCGGGCAAAAATCTTTGCCACCGTCGTCTTTCCCGTGCCGCGGGTACCGCAGAACAGATAGGCGTGACCGATCCGATCCGCCCGTATCTGATTTTTTAAGGTTGTCACAATGTGATCCTGGCCTTTCACATCCTCAAATGTGTCCGGCCGGTACTTTCTGTATAAAGCCGTGTATGACATGTCTGGCTCCCCGATATCATATTATCTGTCCGCGTGTGATTCAAAATCCCGCATGCTCAGTCCCCAAAGCAGATGCCGACCTTCTTAGCCTCCCGAATCAGCTGGCAATCCGGATCCACTGTCTTCAGCCTTCCGGCCGCCTCGCCCAGCGGAACCCTCGCGGTCTGGCCGTTCACCATACCGATCATGTAGCCGTAATCCTTATCCTCAATAGCCTGTGCTGCCGCCGCGCCAAGCTGTGTGCAGAGTACCCGGTCGTAGGGACAGGGGCTGCCTCCGCGCTGCATATGACCCGGAACCGTCACGCGCGTCTCGCGCCCGGTCTTCTGCTCAATCAGATCCGCTACCTCATAGGAAACAGACGGATACTGCACGGCTTTTACCATCTCCTTGAAAGCTTTTTTCGACAGCCGGGCATTCTCCTTTGAGATCGCGCCCTCCGCCACCGCAAGGATGGTAAATCCCTTTCCCTGTCGGGTTCTCCGGTCTACAGCCTCGACTACTTTCTCTATATCATAGGGAATCTCCGGAATCAGGATAATATCCGCTCCGCCCGCGATCCCGGCGTGAAGCGGCAGCCAGCCGACTTTATGTCCCATAAGCTCCACCAGAAATACCCGGTTATGAGAAGCAGCCGTAGTGTGGATACAGTCAATCGTATTTGTCGCTATAAGCAGCGCGCTCTGAAAACCGAAGGTGATATCTGTACCCCAGATATCATTGTCAATCGTCTTCGGCAAATGCAGGATATTCAGCCCCTCCTCCCGCAGCAGGTTCGCCGTCTTCTGCGTACCGTTGCCGCCGAGGATTACCAGACAGTCGAGATTCAGCTTGTGATAGGTGTGCTTCATTGCCTCGACCTTATCCAGACCGTTCTCATCCGGCACCCGCATCGCTTTAAACGGCTGCCTCGATGTGCCCAGAATCGTCCCGCCCTTCGTCAGAATCCCGGAAAAGTCCTGGGATGTCAGAAAGCGGTAGTTTCCGTAGATCAGTCCCTTATATCCGTCATAAAATCCATATATCTCCAGCTCGTCGCCGCTGCTGGCAAGACCCTTCACCACGCCGCGCATTGCCGCGTTCAGAGCCTGACAATCACCTCCGCTGGTCAGCATTCCTATTCTTTTCATAAGGTCTCTCCTCTCTCATATTGCACAAACAGACAAACAAAGTGTATCAAATTCGCAGGGGATTTACAAGCGATTTAAAAAAAGAATTGACTCCCATCCGAAAAACCTTTATAATGGTTGCCTGTGGAGAGTTAGCGAAGAGGCCATAACGCGCCGCACTCGAAATGCGGTTGTCCGATTTCGGGCACGTGGGTTCGAATCCCACACTCTCCGTTTACCGAGCAGCCGGGGCCGCAGCGGCGCCCTGTACCATCAATCCGCTATAGTTGGGGTGATATCCTGCCCCGGGTCTTTGATTGTGGAGCTGCCTCCTGCAAGTGGCGTAGATTCCCGGGTCTTGCGCGACGGGAACCTGTGAACCGGGTCAGGTCAGGAATGGAGCAGCCCTAAGCAGGATCTCCCGGGTGCCGTGAGGGTGCCTGAGATGAGTTAACTGCAGGAGTAACGTCCATGGTCGGGATTCAAAGCAGGATGCTCGGTTTAGAGGGATATATGGACTTTCTGATAAAACCCTGTTCTTTTCTGTTTATCATCTTTCTGACGTATATGCTGAAAAGAGCCGGCATGTTCAAAAAAGAACTTTCTATGATCGTAATGAAGATAATCCTGAATGTGACGCTCCCGGCGGTGGTGATTTCTGCCTTCGCAGACCTGGAACGGGACATTTCTCTGCTCCTGCTGGTCATACTGGGTTTCGGCAGTGCATTGGGATCCTATTTTCTGATGTACGCGCTGACCAAAAATACTCGAAAAGAAAAACGGGTATACGATCTCATCGGCGTGTCCGGATATAATGTAGGATGCTACGGCATGCCGGTCATCTCCGCCTTTTTCGGCAGTATCGGCACAATTACCAGCATCATGTTCGACATCGGAAACTCCGCCATGATGATTGGCGGCAACTATGCGTTCACATCCATTCTGCTGCACACCGACGGTAAAGACACTTCCATCCGTCTTTCGGATCTGCTGAAACGCTTCTTCAGTTCCGCCGCCATGATCACCTATATGGCGGTACTCGTGCTCTGCATCATGGGGATCTCCATTCCACAGCGGGTAGCAGATTTCGTCAATCCGCTCTCCTCTGCAAACGCTTTTTTATCCATGTTCATGCTGGGACTTTTATTTACGTTACCGGGGAAAAAAGAAGACTGGAAGAGTACATTTGTTATACTGGCTTTCCGCTTCGCGGTCGGCGCGGCGCTGGCGGCCGTCATGTTTCATATTCTGCCGTTTTCTCTGGAAATCCGCCGGATCGTGGTGCTGCTCCTGCTCTGTCCGATGGGTTCCGTGGCTCCCGCCTTCATCGAACGATGCGGCGGTGACGGGGAACTGGCGTCCTTCACAAACTCCATGTCCACGCTCTCCAGTCTGATCGTTATGACGGCTCTCGCGGGATATTTTAATTAAACAAAACATAACCCGGCCGGCGCGTGTTCCTAAGAATGATCTGTAGTTGCGCTTAGACACCGCCGGTACAGAAAATACATCTGCACTCCTTTCGGAACCGGATTATAAACAATATAAATCATAAACATATACCGGCATTCAATTTATGACTCTTGGGAAAGCATTCATACCGGAGCAATCTGCACCGGTCCGTTCTCCGCTTTATAAGGATATCTCCCATCTTCTCCACGATAAACCTCCAGATTACACGGCACACTCTGCGACGGATCCGGCATCGCGAACCGTTCAAACGGCTGCAGATCTGTATAAAGATTATATCACAGACAGGCTGGTATGTCTGTCCGCCATTCGGAATATAAACGGTTTTCTCTGACATAATCATCTCCATTCCAGAAAGGTAACTGTTCAGTGCCTTCACAGTTACGACAGAAAATATATTTTTATAATAGAAGATTATCCTTTTCAAGTCAATGTTTTTCATATAAACACCTGCCCTGCCGTCATCATGATCATATCAAAACCGATAGACAAACACCCCCGGCGAACAATTCGGATAGAGTTATGCGAAATCGGAATGACCGTGAATAAATACGGAATTAATGGAATTCGGGTTCTGTGCTAGAATGAAAGCATCAAAAAATATGTAAAGGAGAAATATACTATGACGTACGGATACTTTAACGGTTACATAACCGACATTGGCGAGGATGTCTCCTCCAAGGTCGATGAGTTAAAACCTTTTGCCGAGGTGATTCTTGTAGAGTCTCTCTCCTCCAGATTATCTTTGTATGAGATTCTCGACAATCTGCAGCCGGGTGACATTGTATATGTTTACTCTTTCCTGCGTTTCAGCAGCGGACTGAAAGATCTGGTTGCCCTGATGGAGACGATCATTGATGAGAAGCGCGCACATCTTGTGAGCCTGCATGATGATTTTGATTCCCGTACAGATGAAGGAAAGATTGCCCGGAACGCCTACATTCATGCGGTTCCTCTCATCAATGCAGATCCGTCCTACGGATTCTTTAAATAAGATATATCTGTTTTATTTTGCAGAAGTTCTCCGACTCTGCATACCAATATTTATTCATGTGTTGCAGAGGAACCTCCGTAACACAAAATCGGCTGATGCGGAAACAACCCTCCCTTGCGTCAGCCGGTTTCTTATATACGTGTTATATTTCAAATCTGTTCTGAACTGTCTACTTTAAAAACCCGTTTACAATCTGCTCTTCCGCTTCCGCCTCGGTCAGACCGAGCGTCATCAGTTTGATGAGCTGTTCTCCCGCTATTTTACCGATGGCAGCCTCATGAATCAGACTTGCATCGATATCGTTCGCTGTCAGCTGCGGCTCCGCCGTCACACAGGCATGATCCATGATAATGGCATCGCACTCCGTATGGCCGGTACACGGACAATTCCCATTGATCCGGGAGACAAACAGCTGCCGCGAGGTGCCCTTGGCGACCGATCGGGAAATGACATTGGCACTGCAGCCCTCACCGTTCATATCCACCGTGAAATCTGTCTCTGCATACTGACTGCCGTGTGTCATGATCTTCTCGCTGATCTCAAGCGATGCTCCCGCCGAGAGCTCCGCCCTGGTCACACGCTTTGTGGAAGTGACACCCTTGATCTGCACGGTATCCATCTCCATGCGTCCGCCCTCATCAATATAGATGATCGTCTCCGGATTCAGGATGCGTTCACCCGTGCCGTCGCCCTCGCCGTAATGTTTTTCCACGTAATGGATTCTTGCATTCTTTCCGATATGAAATGTGTGAATCCCATCATGTTCGGAGGTATCCGTACCGCAATTGTGAATCCCGCACCCGGCGATAATAGTCACATCCGCATCCTCACCGATATAAAAATCATTATAGACCATATCCTTTAAACCGCTCTGACTCAGGACAACCGGGATATGCACACTTTCGTTCTTCGTGCCGGGTCTGATGATAATATCAATGCCGGATTTCCCCTCCTCTGTCTTTGTCACAATGTCAATATTAGCGGTTGTCTTTCTGCCATCCTTTTTTCCGTTATAACGGATATTGTACGCGCCTTCCGGGATCCCATGCAGATCCGCGATCTGCTCCAGCATGTGTTTTTCTATTGCATCCATTCTCTGATGTCTCCCCTTCTAAATGAATTCTCATTCACAAAATTTCAGCTTCTTTAGCAGACTGTTCCGTTCATCTGCCGTACGGATTCTGTATAACAGTTCCGTTCATACTACCGTTCGTAATTTACGTCATCATATGTACTTCGCAGCAGGTGCGAAGTACTGTCCTGAACAGTTACTGTCGTCGTAACTGTTCAGGATCTTAACAGTAACGAGGAAAAGTCCATTTAAACGCTATACAACTTTCTCCATCAGTGTGCTGCACGCCTGTGATGCGCTGAGCAGATCCGGTAAAACCTCTGTTCTGGTACCTGCGCTCGTGATCTCGCCATCCGCAATCACGATAATCCGATCCGCTATATTCAGGATCCGTTCCTGATGAGATATGATCAGAATGGATCCGTTAATCTTTTCGTGCATGGATTCAAAAACCTGAATCAGGTTGTTAAAACTCCACAGGTCAATCCCGGCTTCCGGCTCGTCAAAAATAGACAGCTTTGTGCCCCTCGCGATGATCATGGCAATCTCGATACGCTTCAGTTCTCCGCCGGACAGGCTCGCGTTCACCTCGCGGTTAATATAATCCTTGGCGCACAGTCCCACCTCAGACAGATAGGAACAGGCCTGTGAGACGTTGATATCCTTGCCGGCCGCCAGTCGAATCAGATCCTTCACAGTAAGCCCCTTAAATCGTACCGGCTGCTGAAATGCAAAGCTGATCCCCGCTCTGGCGCGCTCTGTGATATTCATGTCCGTGATATCCTCTCCATCAAGAAAAATCCGGCCGGAAGTCGGCCGGATGATACCGGCAATCACTTTAGCCAGCGTCGATTTTCCGCCGCCATTCGGACCGGTGACCGCGACAAACCGATCGTCGATCGTCAGATTAATGTTTTTTAAAATCTCCCTGTCTGCATCTGTTCCCTCATCTGCCACCTGAAAACAGACGTCCTTTAGTTCAAGCATTGCGTTTCACCTCTGTTGTTTCTCGTTTATTCAGCCGTCTGCCACAGATGTCTGTCCGCGAATCAGCTGTTACCGCTCTGTATGTGACTGCGATCTTTGCGCTTTCTCCTGCCTGTTTCTGTCACGAAGCTCCGCGAAAAAATGACGCAGGATCTCCGAACACTCCTCCTCACAGATGCCGCGCTCTATCTCTACCTGATGGTTAAACTCTGCCATCTGCAACAGGTTCAGTACAGAGCCCGCACACCCCGCTTTCGGATTCATACAGCCGATGACCACACGGTCAATGCGCGCCTGGACCAGTGCACCTGCACACATCTGGCAGGGTTCCAGTGTCACATACATTGTGCAGCCCTCCAGCCTCCAGTCACCGATTTTTTTGCTCGCCTTCCGAATTGCAGAAATCTCAGCGTGTGATAAAGTGTTCTTATCGATATTGCGGCGGTTATATCCGCGGGCAATAATTTTGTCCTCATGTACAATGACACAGCCGATCGGGACTTCCCCGACGGCATAGGCCTTCTTCGCCTGACGGAGCGCTTCTTTCATGTATCGTTCCTGCTGCATCTGTGGTATTTCCTGTCTCTTTTTATACTTTGTACAACGCGTCCGAAAATCATACGATACCGTAGTGTTTCTATTATACCTACAAATTATTAGGAATTCAATAGATAAAACCAGTTTTCTTTACAGTTCCAGACAACGATACCAGAAACCGAATTCACCGGTCTTCTGTTTCGTCACATGCTTCGTCCGGAATTCAGTAAAACCGAAAACACCCGCCAAAATCTGCTCCTGGTTCTGAAAGACGCCCGGAACAGCAATAAACCAACGCCGCTCTTCCCTATCCATATGGCCGAACAGAAGATATCGGTAATTGAAATATCCGTGCAGAAGAAAACTGTTGTTTGCCAGGGAATGATACTGTCTCGGCAGCATTCGAATATCCCTGAGATCCATCTTCACTGCATAAATATCCTGCGCCTCATCAAACGGACAAATGATTGGATGCGACGCGCAGAAGCGCTGCCACTGTTTTTCCCAGGCAGACATGTAAGGCAAAATATCCGCGGGTGCAGTCGGAACGCCATTCGCCTTTCCTGTCGCAGATGACAATAAGACGTTATTTTTTCTTCCCGTCGAAGATGCCGATAAGACACCGTTTTGTTCCTCTGATGCATCACTCCCTTTCTGCGGTTCATCATCTCCCTCCGATCCGCTGCTCCCTTCCTGCGGTTCATCTTTTTTTTCTGGCCCGCTGCTCCCTTCCTGCGATTCGTCTTTTTTTTCTGATCTGCTGCTCCCTTCCTGCGGTTCATCATCTTTCTCTGATGTGCCGCTTTTTTTCAGTAATCGTCCATATTCTTCCGACGGTTCACTTTCCTCTTCCTGAAATTCGTCAGTCATTTCCTGTAAACAGTCACTCGCTTCCCGGTGATCCTGACCCGCGCCATAAACATGAAACACATCCCAGTTTATCGACTCATCATCCCACTGGCTGACAACAAATTCGTTTCCCTCTGCCGTCATATAGATTCCACTAATGGAATCCAGCGCATACGGACTCTTTCCAACCGCATCGGCGTCAAAAGAAAATACCTCCCTGCCGATTGTGTCCAGGATCTTAATTTCTCCAATCCGCACACCCACCGGGCCACGCTTCGCGGCATGAAACAGATATACAGTATAAAGTCCGTCTGTACAGCCTCTGATCTGCAGTTCCAATCGACCGAGTTCCTGCCGGATCTCCAGCTTGGCAAAACCGCATCCATTTCCTTTCTTCCCATTTTCATATCGAAACAGATATGTAACAAAACGCCGGTATAATGACATGGCATACCCCCTTATGCTGATTTATTTACATGTATATGTCAGCATCAGTTTTTTAGACTATAATTTACCGGATAATCATTGAATAATTGGTTAATTAGCAAGGTAAGTTCCACTTTTTCAAAGTAAATTCAACCTTGGGCCAT
>JAJBUT010000089.1 GCA_020860185.1 Lachnospiraceae bacterium
CTGGTTTTTTTTAGATTGTCGCTGTATAGTGCTTTTTTCTAATCGGGGCTTCTGTCGGGGTTCTAAAACCTGACGTCCGGGGGACGTCTGTTTAGCGCCGACCGGAGCGAAGCGTAGACTCGGAGAGCGGAGCGATGGGCTTTCATAGATGTTGGCGCGCTGCGACAGCAGCGCATGAGTATTTATGAAGAATATTGCCTGATATTGTTGGGAAAGTATGATAATACCGGACGGAAAGAAGGAAAGCACAATGAAGATTACGTTAAAGGATGGCTCACAGAAGGAGTATGGGGAGAGCCTGAGTGTCTATGATATCGCGAGAGATATCAGCGAGGGACTGGCCCGGGCGGCCTGCGCAGGAGAAGTAAACGGTGAGGTCGTAGATCTGCGCACCATGATCACGGACGACTGCAGTCTGAATATCCTGACAGCTGCTGATCCTGCGGGACTGGCTGTCGTGCGTCACACGACATCACATGTGATGGCGGAGGCGGTCAGACGACTGTTTCCCAATGTAAAGCTTGCGATCGGACCTTCCATAGATACCGGTTTTTACTATGATTTCGAGTCGGAGCCATTTTCCAGAGAGGATCTGGACAGCATTGAGAAAGAGATGAAAAAGATCATTAAGGAAGGGAAAGCACTGACCCGCTTTACGCTTCCGAGAGATGAGGCGATCCGGTTTATGGAGGAGAGGAATGAGCCTTACAAGGTAGAGTTGATTCGGGATCTGCCGGAGGACGCGGAGATTTCTTTTTATGACCAGGGTGATTTTGTCGATCTGTGCGCGGGTCCGCATCTGATGTCGACAAAGGGAATCAGGGCTTATAAGCTGACTTCATCTTCCATGGCTTACTGGAGGGGAGACTCGAACCGCGCGCAGCTGCAGCGGATTTACGGCACGGCCTTCCAGAAAAAGGATGAGCTGCAGGAGTATCTGGAATATCTCGAGAATATAAAAAAGCGCGACCATAATAAGCTCGGGCGCGAGATGGGACTGTTTACCACGGTAGATGTGATCGGACAGGGACTGCCTCTTCTGATGCCGAAGGGTACGAAGATGATCATGAAGCTGCAGCGCTGGATCGAGGATCTGGAGGACAACGAGTGGGGCTATGTCCGCACGAAGACACCGCTCATGGCCAAAAACGATCTGTACAAAATCTCCGGACACTGGGATCACTATAAAGACGGTATGTTTGTGCTGGGTGACGAGGAGAAGGACAAGGAGGTTTTCGCACTCCGTCCGATGACCTGTCCGTTCCAGTATTTTGTATACAAGGCAACGCAGAAATCATACCGCGACCTGCCCTGCCGGTACGGTGAGACATCCACGCTTTTCCGGAATGAGGATTCCGGCGAGATGCACGGGCTGACCCGCGTACGCCAGTTTACGATCTCAGAGGGTCACCTGATCGTGCGCCCGGATCAGATGGTGGAAGAGTTCAAGGGATGTCTGGCGCTGGCAAAGCACTGTCTGACGACGCTGGGCCTGCAGGATGACGTGACCTACCATCTGTCAAAATGGGATCCGGCGAATCCTGAGAAGTATATCGGAAATGCCGAGGTCTGGAATGAGACCGAGCAGCATATCCGCGACGTTCTTACAGAATTGAATATTCCCTTTACGGAGGATGTGGGAGAGGCCGCGTTCTACGGTCCGAAGGTGGATATCAACGCAAAAAATGTTTACGGCAAAGAGGACACCATGATCACCATTCAGTGGGATGCTCTGCAGGCGGAGCAGTTTGACATGTATTACATCGACCAGAACGGCGATAAGGTGCGCCCTTATATCATTCACAGGACGTCGATCGGCTGCTATGAACGCACGCTGGCCTGGCTGATTGAGAAATATGCCGGCAAGTTCCCGACCTGGCTCTGCCCGGAACAGGTGCGTGTCCTCCCGATTTCCGAGAAATACGCGGCCTACGCGGAGCAGGTGCAAAGCGAACTGGCGAAAAACGGCGTGGACGTCACGGTGGACGGCCGCTCGGAGAAGATCGGTTACAAGATTCGCGACGCGCGGATGGACCGCATCCCGTATATGCTTGTTGTCGGACAGAACGAAGAGGCGGACGGTACCGTCTCTGTCCGGAGCCGTTTCGCGGGAGATGAGGGACAGCGGTCTCTGAATGATTTCATTGACGCGATCTGCAGAGAGATACGTACGAAGGAAATCCGAAAGGAAATGGTAGAGCAGTAATTCAGGTTTCATATAGTGTGTCCGGTTCTGTATTGGTGATCCGATGATTGGAGGCGTACATGAAATTTAAAATGGCGGCTTTCTGTACAGCAGCAGTAACGTTTACTTTTTTATCCGCCTGCGGAAGCTCGACTGTGACAGAAAACACGGTTGAACTGAAAAAGGACGGCAGTATCGTTGAGTATACGGTGGAAGAGTTTTCAGCTTCATACTATGATGCGGATGAGCTGGCTTCCTTTGTAGATGCCGAGATAGAGTCCTATCTGGCGGAAAATGACGGTGAGATAAAGGTTTCCAGAAATGAGGTCGAGGATGAGAATGCTTATCTGACGCTGAAATATGACAGCGCAGATACCTATGCGGATTTTAACGGAACAGAGTGTTTTGCGGGCAGTATCGTACAGGCACAGACGGCCGGATATGATTTTGACCAGGAGTTTCTCGATGTGAATGCCGAAGACGGCGACGAGTCAGATGACGGGTCTGTTTCCGTGGAGGAGGTCGTGATACAGGCAGTCGTTCCGGGAAGTATACTGATTGAGGACGATAATCTGCAGGTGCTGATCGTACAGAGCGGTTCGAATGTAATTGTTCCGGGGAAGATTCAGTATGTATCAGCGGACATCGATGTTGAGATTCAGGGAACCGATACGGCTGTGATTCAGACGGATGCTGATGGCGGCAGTTCAGAAGAACTTATTTATATTCTGTACAAATGATGAATGATGATGGCATTCGGATGCCATGGAGAAAATCTGCAGAGCAGAATGAATGTAGGGGATTCACAGGATCGTGAAAGGCAGGCTGCTGACGCTACCTGCAATCGGCGCGATCGTAAACGACAGGAAGTTGTTTACTGTAAATATGATCAGGAAGAGGAACAGTTTATGGAAAAAACAATGGAAAAAATTGTGGCTCTGGCGAAGTCCAGAGGTTTTGTATACCCGGGCTCCGAGATTTACGGCGGCCTGGCAAATACCTGGGATTACGGCAATCTCGGCGTGGAACTGAAAAATAATGTAAAGAAAGCCTGGTGGCAGAAATTCATCCAGGAAAGCCCCTATAATGTGGGTGTGGACTGCGCGATTCTGATGAATCCGCAGACATGGGTTGCCTCCGGACATCTGGGAAGCTTTTCCGACCCGCTCATGGACTGCCGGGAATGTCATGAGCGTTTCCGCGCGGACAAGATCATCGAGGATTTTGCAGCTGCGCACGAGATTGAGCTGGGCGGTTCCGTGGACGGATGGACGCAGGAGCAGATGAAGGATTTTATCGAGGAGCATGAGATCTGCTGCCCGACCTGCGGCAAGCATAATTTTACCGATATCCGTCAGTTCAACCTGATGTTCAAGACCTTTCAGGGTATTACCGAGGACGCAAAAAACACCGTATATCTCCGCCCTGAGACAGCGCAGGGCATATTCGTGAATTTCAAAAACGTGCAGCGAACCTCCAGAAAGAAGATTCCCTTCGGCATCGGCCAGATCGGAAAATCATTCCGAAATGAGATCACGCCGGGCAACTTCACGTTCCGCACCCGGGAGTTTGAACAGATGGAGCTGGAGTTTTTCTGTGAGCCGGATACGGATCTGGAGTGGTTTGCCTACTGGAAGGATTTTTGCATCAACTGGCTGAAATCTCTGGGTATGAAGGATGAGGATATGCGTGTCCGCGACCACGAGCCGGAGGAACTTTCCTTCTACAGCAAGGCGACCAGTGATATCGAGTTCCTGTTTCCCTTCGGGTGGGGCGAGCTCTGGGGTATCGCAGACCGGACAGATTACGATCTGACGCAGCATCAGGAGACCTCCGGACAGGATCTGACCTATTTTGATGATCAGAAGAATGAAAAATATATCCCCTATGTGATCGAGCCTTCCCTCGGTGCGGATCGCGTGGTGCTGGCGTTCCTGTGCGGTGCCTATGACGAGGAGAATATCGGCACGGAGGAGAAACCGGATATGCGGACCGTTCTGCATCTGCATCCCGCCCTCGCGCCGGTGAAGATCGGCGTGCTTCCGCTCTCCAAAAAGCTGAACGAGGGCGCGGAAAAGGTGTTCGACCAGCTCCGCAGAAAATATAACTGTGAGTTCGACGACAGAGGAAACATCGGCAAGCGCTATCGCAGACAGGATGAGATCGGGACGCCTTTCTGCGTCACCTATGATTTCGAGTCTGAGGAGGATGGCGCGGTGACGATCCGTGAGCGCGATACGATGGAGCAGGTGCGTCTGCCGATCGCGGAGCTGGAAGCTTATTTTGATGAGAAGCTTGCGTTTTAAGCGGTATACTGCGCGTATATGACACGAGATCAGGGTCTCAAAGTCATAAATGGAGCGCTTGCAGTGCGATTCATGACTTTGAATTCCTTGGGATTACAGGATCACAGGGGTTAGATATTTTTGGCTCAACATCTTTATATGAGAGTGGAGGTATATGTCCAAGTCTTTATTTATAGCGGAAAAACCGAGTGTCGCGCGGGAGTTTGCCCGTGTTTTAAAAGAGGATATGCGTTCCTTTGACGGTTATCAGGAATCCGCGCATGCGGTAGTCACCTGGTGCGTCGGACATCTGGTGACCATGAGTTATCCTGAGGTATACGACATAAAATACAAAAAATGGAGCCTGTCCACACTGCCGTTTCTCCCGGAGGAGTTCCGCTATGAGGTGATTCCCGGTGTAAAAAAACAGTTTGACATCGTCTCCGGTCTGCTGAATCGATCCGATGTGGATACCATTTACATCTGTACCGATTCCGGGCGGGAGGGCGAGTACATATATCGTCTGGTCGATCAGATGGCGCATGTGCAGGGAAAGACGCGCAAACGGGTCTGGATTGATTCACAGACTGAGGAGGAGATTCTCCGTGGTATCCGTGAGGCAAAGGACTGGTCCGCCTATGATAATCTCTCGGCGTCCGCTTACCTGCGGGCGAAGGAAGATTATCTTATGGGAATCAATTTTTCTCGGCTGCTGACGCTGAAATACGGTGATGCCATTGCTTCCTTTCTGCATCAGAAATATGCAGTTGTTTCCGTTGGGCGGGTCATGACCTGTGTCCTCGGAATGGTCGTGCGCAGGGAGCGTGAGATCAGGGCGTTTGTAAAAACGCCCTTTTATCGTGTGTTCCTTCAGATGGAGGTGCAGGGAGCGCAGGTCGAGGGTGAGTGGCGTGTGACGCCTGGATCCCGATTTGATACGGGGAAGATGCCGCCCGTGGATGGACAGAAGGCAGTGCCGCTGGCCGCGGATTCATCCGGGGACAGGGAAAAAATCGTTGGCGGAAGCAGAGGAAAAAACACTGACGGTAGTCGAGGGAAAACCGGAGGACAGAAGCGGCAGGACACGAAGCCGGATTTCTCTGTATATGGTCATCCGAAGCTTTACAGGGAAAACGGATTCCGCGAGAAAAAAGACGCGGAGGCATTTATAGATGAACTGCGTATGATACAACCGCAGGAGGCACAGGTGATCTCCATCTCTCGAAAAAAGGAGAAAAAAAATCCGCTTCTGTTATACAATCTCGCAGAGCTTCAGAATGACTGCTCGAAGCTGTTCAAAATCAGTCCGGACGAGACCCTGCGGGTGGTACAGGAGCTTTACGAGAAAAAGTTGGTTACCTATCCGAGAACGGACGCCCGCGTGCTCTCCACGGCGGTGGCAAAGGAGATTCAGAAAAATATTTCCGGTCTGAAGAACATTGGCGCGGTGCGGCCGTTTGCGGAGGAAATACTTCAGAAAGGGAGCCATAAAAACATCGCGAAGACCAGATACACCAATGACAAGCTGATCACAGACCATTACGCGATCATTCCGACCGGACAGGGCTTCGGTGCGATGAAGGGTCTGCAGCCGTTGTCTGCCAAAGTATATGAGGTGATCGTCCGGCGGTTCCTGGCGATTTTTCTGGAACCGGCCGTGTACCAGAAGGTCAGCCTTGTGGTCGGAATGGAGCAGGAAAGATTCTTTTCTTCATTCAAAGTGCTGGCGGAGGAAGGATATCTGAAAGTGATGGAATATTCCTTCCGAAAAAAGAAAGCCGGTGCGGGAGATGCGGCGCCGACAGATTCGAAATCGGAAATCAGATCCGGCGGGGATGAACGGGAACAGACGGGTGCCGAAAAGCCTGCTGGGACATCGTTGCAGGAAAACAATGTACGCCTGCTCGAACTCGTATCCGGACTCAGAAAGGGTAAGTCTCTGCCGGTGAAAGGATATGAGATCAAAGAGGGCGAGACCTCGCCGCCGAAGCGATACAATTCCGGCTCCATGATTCTCGCCATGGAAAACGCGGGTCAGCTGATCGAGGACGAAGAGCTGCGGGCGCAGATCAGGAGCTGCGGGATCGGTACCAGCGCAACCCGGGCGGAGATATTAAAGAAGCTGGTCGGCAATAAATATCTGGCGCTCAATAAAAAAACACAGATTATAACGCCTACGCTGCAGGGTGAGATGATTTTTGATGTGGTGAACGCGTCCATCAAGTCACTGTTAAACCCGGAGCTTACCGCGAGCTGGGAAAAGGGACTGAACTATGTGGCCGAGGGGACGGTGACGCCGGAGGAGTATATGGAGACACTGAACCGGTTTATCGCTTCCAGGACGAGTGGGGTGATGCGACTGAATAATCAGGGTCAGCTGCGGGAGGCGTTTGAAAAGGACGCGGGATTTTATAAATAAAATTTGCAAGTACGGATTATTGGACACCTGATATGCTATGATGGGATCAGAATAAGCGTTTGGCTTCTTCTGATTCCTTTTTTTGTTGCTTTTGCAGCAGGAAGATCTGCTTTTAACGGCTTATTATGTGTTTTAACTCGAAATCTAACTCGAAAATACGAGTTAAAAAAATAATTTAACTCGACAACTGAGTTAAAATAAGTTATAATAAATACGAGTTTTAGCAAGGGAGGAATCGAAATGCGTACAATTCCTGAGATAGAAAGTTTGGAAATTGAATTTAAGAGTGACTTGAAATGTTATCCGGATCATGATCTTATTGAAGAAATTGTAGGAATGGCTAATTCTGCCGGAGGTTTTCTTTTCCTTGGCGTGGAAGATGATGGCGTGATTACCGGTGTTCATAAGAAGCACAAGGATGCCATCGGTGTTACGGCATTAATTGCCAATAGTACGGTTCCACCGATTTCTGTCAGGGCAGAAATCATCATGGAAGAAAATAAAGAGGTTCTGAAGATTGAAGTGCCCCGAAGCCGCGGCGTAGTATCTGTGGCTTCTGGCAAGATTTTGAGAAGAAGGCTTAAAGTCGACGGCAGCCCGGAAGTGGTACCTATGTATTCTTATGAGATACCGTCACGTTTAGCGGAATTGGGTATGCTTGATTATTCTGCCCAGCCATTGACGGGAGCTACATTGGATGATCTTGATCCGAATCAGAGAACCAGGCTGCGCAGAATCATTCAGAACAGACAGGGTGGAGAAAAATCTCTTCTTACTTTACCGGATGAGGAACTGGATATGGCATTACGACTCATTACAAATGTTGCCGGTAATTATGTGCCAACGGTTACCGGTATGCTTTTGATCGGAAAGGAAGAACGCATTGCAGAGTTAATTCCTGCTGCGCGATCCGCCTTTCAGGTTTTGGAAGGGACAACAGTGCGCATGAATGAAGAAAGCAATAAGCCCTTGCTAGAAATTTTTGAAAACTATGAAACTTATGTCAAAGCCTGGAATCCTGAGCGAGAAACAGAATATGGTTTATTCAGAGTGCCGATCCCGGAATTTGATTGGGCTGCCTTCAGAGAGGGGCTGGTGAATGCTTTTTGCCACAGAGATTATACCATACTCGGTGCGGTAAGAGTGTTGATTGATGATGAAGGTCTGATTATCAGCAATCCCGGAGGATTTATAGATGGAGTAAATCTGAAAAATCTGCTTACCGTAGAACCGCATGGACGTAATCCGGCTTTGGCTGATGTGATGAAGAGAATAGGTCTGGCAGAGAAAACGGGAAGAGGAATTGATAGAATCTACGAAGGCTCTATCATATATGGGAAACCATGGCCGGATTATTCAGAATCTACAAGCAGAAACGTTAAGCTGTTCATTCAAAGGGCAAAAGCTGATCTTCCGTTTGCAAAGTTTATAGCAGATGAACAAAATAAACAGGGCAAACCATTATCCATTTACGCTTTGATGATTCTTTCGGTTCTTCGCAGTGAAGGACGATGCACGCTTGAACAAATTGCGGAGATTTCAAACCTTAGCGAGAAAAAAGTCCGGTCTGCTATGGTGGGAATGACAGAACTGGGACTTATAGAAGCTTCCGGAAAAGGAAAAAATCGTGTATATATTATCAGGAAAAAGGTTGATTGGAAAAGTAGAGAAGCAAGTCAATATGATTGCCAAACAGATATTGACAGTATCAGGTATCCTGAGTTGGTTATGAAGCTTGCAAATACACAGAATGGGATCGTTACAAAGCAGGATGTGGTGGAATTGCTGAATGTGACTCCGGAACAGGCATATACAGTAATTAAAAAACTTAAGGAAGAGGGACGGTTAGAACTGCTGTGTGGTGGCAGGTATTCAAAATATAAAGTGGTTGAATTTTAATATGAGTGCTGTCTATCTTCCGGAAGGCAATAGAGAACGAAGCGCAGGTAAAGCTGGAAAAAGAAGGGAAGACGATGGATTTGTGTATGGCACTTTGGGCAAAGAAAGTTGAATATCAGGCAAATGGGGAATGGCTTCCTCTGCTACAACATCTGGAAGATACGAGTCGAGTATGCGGTTTTTTATGGAATCATTGGCTCTGTGACGGACAACGGAGGATCATTTCAGGAAATCATGATCAGGATACGGGAAGGCAAGTTATGCTTTTCCTGGGTGCTATTCATGATCTGGGTAAAGCTACTCCAGCTTTTCAAATTAAAGGAAGAGAGACAAGAAGCAATCTTAACATCGAACTTTTAGAACGTCTGGAGATGGACGGAGCGAGAGGGATTTCGAATTTGCGGCTTGCCAGTGCCGGCGAGAGTCCTCATAATATTGCCGGAGAGGCGTTATTGAAGCGGTATGATGAGAGGTTTCAATGTCCGGAAGATATTTCGTCAATCGTAGGAGGTCATCATGGACGTCCGGCAAGTACGAAAACCATTGTAAAACAGCTCAGTGCATATAGGATGAATTACTATCAGACGGAGCGGGAAACAGATCCACTGTGGCAATTATGGGAGAAGGTCCAGAGACATATTCTGGACTGGGCGCTTGCCCGGGCCGGATTTGAATCAGCTTCAGAGATACCGGTGCTTTCAATTCCGGGACAGGTACAGGCGCTGGGGTTGTTAACCATGGCAGATTGGATTGCCAGCAATACGAATTATTTCCCATTGATACGTCTTGACGAAGATGCCATATTCGATTCGGAGGCACGTTTTGAAGAAGGCATGAGTAAATGGTTTCATACATATGGGTGGACACCGGATGGATTGTCGGATATCACGAGAGAGTTTGAGCATCGCTTCGGCTTTCCGTCTCGGCCGGTGCAGAAGATTTTTATTGACACCATCGCATCGACCAGACAACCGGGACTTTTTATCTTAGAAGCACCCATGGGAGTTGGTAAAACAGAAGCTGCTTTGATGGGAGCGGAGCAGCTTGCTTTTCAGACAGACCGCAAAGGAGTATTTTTTGGACTTCCGACACAGGCGACATCAAACGGGATTTTTCCGAGGATAGAGGATTGGCTGAGGAGTATTTCTGATGACAGTGATTCGAAAAACGGACTTCGGCTTATTCATGGTAAAGCGAATTTAAACCCAGAGTATGCGAATTTGACCAATGCCAGCAATATCGCAGATGACGCTACCGCAGGTGGCAAAAAATCTTATGAAGCTTTTATTACAAATCAATGGTTTTCCGGAAAGAAGACTGCGATCCTGGATGATTTTGTCGTAGGAACGGTCGATCAATTTCTCTTGTCGGCGCTTAAGCAGAAGCACTTGGCGCTGCGCCAGCTGGGATTTGCTAAAAAAGTGGTTATCATTGATGAGGTTCATGCCTACGACGCGTATATGAGCCAATATCTGCAGATGGCGTTGACGTGGATGGCTAGCTATCATGTGCCGGTTATCTTGTTGTCGGCAACACTGTCTTCTGAGTCACGATGTGATCTTACAAAAGCATATCTGAAAGGACTTGGTGGTATAAAGACGAATAAAATGCAGGTTGAGGGGAAACCGTTTAAAGAGTATCTTTCTACGACCGACTATCCACTGATCACGTATACAGATGGGGAAACGGTTCATCAAGTCAGGGAGTTTCCTGTAAGTGAAGAACGCAGGGTTGTCATTGAGCGGATTCAGGATTCGGATGTTACAACCGTGATTGACCAAACCTTTACAAACGGAGGCGGCAACATTGGA
This sequence comes from Lachnospiraceae bacterium, assembly GCA_020860185.1. Classification (GTDB taxonomy): domain Bacteria; phylum Bacillota; class Clostridia; order Lachnospirales; family Lachnospiraceae; genus Eubacterium_I. The sequence continues at coordinate 10,600 of JAJBUT010000089.1, forward strand.
ATTATCATGAATACAGTGAAACGTGCGCAGGAATTAGCACAGGAACTTATGAAATTATATGGAGAAGAGACGGTAGAACTGCTGCATTCTTCTTTTCTTGCAACGGAGCGGGTGCGCAAAGAGACAGAACTGGTACAGATGTTAGGAAAAGGAAGCAACCAAAACCGTCCGGAAAAGAAGATTGTGGTCGGCACACAGGTGATTGAACAGTCACTGGATATAGACTTTGATATAATGATTAGTGAACTGGCTCCGATCGATCTTCTGATTCAGCGTTTGGGACGTCTTCACAGGCATGATCGGGTTCGACCATTCGGATGCGAAGAGCCGAAACTATATCTGCTTGGATGTAGATCCGATTTGGAATTTCAGGAAGGATCGGAAGCGGTCTATGGAGGTTATCTTCTGGCAAGAAGTCAATATTTCCTTGGTGATGATATTTCTCTTCCGAAAGATATTTCACCCCTTGTACAAGCGGTCTATGGAGATCAAGAGATCATACTTGCACCTCAGGAAAAGGAAAAGTATGATAAATACAAACAGGAAGCAGATGATAGGCAACGGCAGAAGAAAGATAAATCAGAAAAATATCGTCTTAAATCGCCATATTTGGGAAGTCGGCTTGAAAAGATAACACTACATGGTTGGCTGGAAAATCTGACTGAAGATAAGTCGAATGAAGGCGGACATTCACAGGTGCGAGATACAGATGAAAGTATCGAAGTTATTGCTTTGCAAAAATTAGAGCATGGATATGGTATCCTGTTTGGGGAAAAGTCGGGACAGGATCTATCAGGCAGAATATTGGAAGAAGATAATGAGATGAAGATTGTCGGAGAGACCATACGGCTTCCCAGACTGCTGTGCATGCCAGGCAAGGTTATTGAAAAGACAATTCATGAGTTAGAGGATATTTATCGTAAGAATTTGATTGAATGGGATGAATCCAGTTGGCTTAAAGGGAGCCTGGGTATTTTATTTGATGAAGAGATGAATTGCAGGCTGAATGGATATCTGCTACACTATGATCAAACGTACGGTTTAACGTATCAGAAGGAGGTGTGTGGTCTTGAGAAGGTATAACTTATTGGATGAAAAATGGATCCAGATAATGCGAAGGAGTACAGGTAAAATTGAAAAAATTTCCTTAAAAGAAGCATTTATCCATACAAGTGATTACTATGATCTGGCAGGAGAAATGAAAACCCAGGATTTTGCAGTATTGCGGGTTCTTTTGGCTGTTTTGCAAACGGTATTCTCCAGATTCGACAGTGACGGAAATCCTTATGACTTTATCGAGCTTGACGAAAAAACCTTCCAGCAATTGGAGCCTGTTGATCGAGAAGATCTTTCTGATGAAGACCCGATTTTTGAGACATGGCTGGGTTTATGGAAGAAGGGAGAATTCCCGGAAATTGTACAGGAGTACCTGGAAGCCTGGAGGGATCACTTTTACCTGTTTGACGATAAGTATCCGTTCTACCAAATAACGCCAGATGAAATGGAAGAGTTAGTAGAAAACAAATGTAAGAAA
>JAJBUT010000066.1 GCA_020860185.1 Lachnospiraceae bacterium
CGGAAAGTGGCCGTTTCGTGTGCAAAAAAAGTAGTTTTTGGACGGCCTGGGGGGGTATCTTGAACCGCTGGGACTTGGCTCAGGTGAAACTATATGTGGAGCAGTCACTCTGGGCAATTACGATGGAACACACGCACGGAAACCGAGGACGGGCATGAAAGTGGATTATATCAAGTGACACCTTTTAACGATGCCCATACATTTTAACGCTCCCTATACTTTTTAACGATGTACTGACCAGCCTGCGGTACAGGCGACTTTCTGGTTTGGAGGTAAGGTAAATGACACGATTTCGTACACAACTTAACCACTCAGTTACTCCTCTCCGCCCTCGGAAAAGCCTGAAGTATCAACATAATTTCGAGTATCGTCCTGTATCATTTTATGCCGTCGATTATTGTACAGATGCCATTTGTATTAAAGACGGTGTCAAAATAGAGACGACACACGAGACTGGTGCAGCGTCTTCGAATTCACCGGAATCAGAAAATATCATATTGTCTCAGCATCCAGATCAGATACAGAGGTATGCTGTATGTGGTTGTGTTTCCCGTCTGATTCATCCCGGCATTTTTCATTGAAAACTTCAGACCGATCTCAGGAGAATAGGTTTTGCAATATTGCTGATAGCTTTTCGCTCTCGTATGGATTTCCGCTTTGGCCTCCACCGGTATGATTTTATTTTCTCTCTCAAAGATAAAATCAAGCTCTGCCATATTGCCGGAACGCCAGAAATAAGGATGTATATCCTGGGCAAGCAGTTCAGTCAATACATAGTTTTCTGTAAATGCACCTTTGAAATTCCTGTATAATTCAGTCTCCTCCAAAATCGTTTTAGCCGAAATTCCTGATTTTTTTCGAAGCAGACCTGTATCCGACATGTACACTTTGAAAAAAGTCGCATTCGCGCAAAAGGAAAGCGGCAATTCCGGATGTGAAACCATTTCCAGTCTGTATACAAGACCGGCGTCTGTCAGCCATTCCAGCGCATCCTCTAATTCTGCCGATCGTTTCCCGGCCTTTACATGGGAAAAAACAAATTTATTATTATCCTTTGCCAGCTGTTTCGGAATAGAATCCCAGATCCATCCGAGCTTCGGTATATCTGTCCTGGGAGCATATTTGGCAAAATCGCTGCTGTAATCCTGCAGAATATTGTCCTGCAGCTTCTCGACGGCTTCAATCTGATGGGTATCTGTCCATTTTGCGACTACTTCCGGCATGCCTCCGACAATATAATAATATTTTAACTGCCTTTTCAGAAGATCGGTATACAGAGCGGGCAATTCACGGCCGACCGCATATTTCTGAACGCCTTCGTAAGCAGCCCGCCCATCGTCTGCCCGTAAAAACTCTGAAAAAGTAAGCGGAAACATCTGCAGGCGATCAATCTTCCCTACCGGAAATGAGATCCGATCCCGCCTGACTGAAACGCCCAGAAGAGAACCGGCACATAAAATATGGAGTTCTCGTTTATTTTCGCAAAAATACTTCAGCGATGTAATCGCGGCGGGGCAAGCCTGAATTTCATCAAAAATCACAAGCGTTTTCCCCGGAATAATCTCTTTTCCGCGAATGACATTGCCCAGCTCATCCAGGATTCTATCCACATCAAAATCATACTCAAACACAGATGCCAGTCTTCGGTTCCCTTCAAAATAAAAATAGGCTGTATCCTCAAAATACTGCTCTCCGAATTCCCGGGATATATATGTCTTCCCGCATTGTCTGACGCCCGTGAGCAGCAGGGGTTTGCGGTCTTCTGCATCTTTCCATGTAGCCAGATGTTTCATGATGTCTCTTTCCATAGAAACACAGCTCCTTTCAAAATGATCTGTGACAGTTCCTAATATATCATAATTTAACAAAGAAAACAATGATATTTTTCGTTTTTCACAGGAACTTTGCTGTTGTTATTGCTTTTTTCATATGAAATTTCTATTATTGTTGTGTTTTTTATAGGAATTTTGCTGTTATTATTGCATTTTTTATATGAAAAACGGCTGACAACCCACAATATCGCGGTTTGACAGCCATTTTTTACAGATATTTAGAAAAAACGTTCCATTTTCCAGATTCGCTCCGAATCAGCCGAATCAGATTGACAGGTCAGGTAACCGACCGCATCATCAGTTCCTCCAGCACTTCATTCGGCGTAATTCCCCGCTCAGCCATCAGCACCAGCGTGTGAAACAGCAGATCCGTGGTCTGGTATTTCAGTTCCTCGGTGTCCGGATTTTTTGCCGCAAAGATCAGATCCAGAGTTTCATCTCCCACCTTTTTCAGAATCCGGTCAATGCCCTCCTCAAAGAGAAAGCTCGTGTAGGATCCCTGTTTCGGATTTTCCTTCCTGTCTTTGATCAGCTCATAGACATGTGTCAGAACACCGTACATATTTTTCTGCGGAGTATCCGTTTTCACAAGCTCTGTAAAGAAGCAGCTCCGACTCCCGGTATGGCAGGCTGCGCCGACCTGCGATACCTTTGCAAGAATCGTATCGCTGTCGCAGTCCGCCATGAGCGATTTGACATACTGGTAATGCCCGGATGTCAGTCCTTTAATCCAGAGCTCCCGACGGCTGCGGCTGTAGTAGGTCATTTTTCCGGTCTCGAGTGTCGTCTGAAACGATTCTTCGTTCATGTAAGCGAGCATCAGAACCTCATTCGTCAGATAATCCTGGACGACCACAGGTACCAGTCCGTCCGGATTCAGCTTCATGGAAGACCATTTGACGGACGACACCAGACGCGCGGTGCTGATGCCGCTGTTTTTCAGATACTGTTTCAGCTCCGGTATTTTTTCCGGCTCTTCGCAGAATGCCCTGCACGAAATACCGATAATATTTTCATCGGCCCGCAGGGTATCCCTGATTTTTTCAGACGTCACCTCCTGCAGGAGGATGGAATACGGCATATCCGTCACATTGTCCATCGTACCTGCAAGCCGCTCATCCAGCACGACCAGCTCACTGATATATTCCTCCACAGATGACTTCTGTTTGAAAAACAAATCGACATTAAAAATAGACAGCGCCATGCGCTCTCTTCCGAAACGCTGCTCTCCCTGGCGCGCCAGCTGTGATGTCTCACTTTTCAGGGAATTTAATATCACCTTGCTGCATCCCGCATAGAGAATCTTTTTTATATCATTCATGGAATTGATATTCCCACCCGCATAGACGGGCATCTCCGCCAGATGACAGATATTTTTCATGACATGCAGATTTTCCTCATGCTCTCTCTCGTCGTCAGACAGGTCGAACAGAATGATCTTGTCTATGCCATGGATATTAAAGGATTCGATCACATCTGCGGTATTCCCGGCGGGCGCATGATCATGAAAGTCTTTTACAGGTGTCCCGTCCTTCAGAAATACCGTGGTTATCATATCTTTCTGTGTGTATTTCATCTCTTACAAACTGCCTTTCGTCGATAATACGTCCGTGATACGCGGATCCATGGAAACCGCTTCATCCAGAGCCTTTCCGAACGCTTTAAACAGCGCTTCGATCATGTGGTGGTTATTGGTTCCGGACAATACCTTCAGATGCAGGTTCATCCCGGCGGCATAGGATACAGCGTAAAAGAACTCGCGAACCATCTCCGTATCCATATCGCCCACACGTTCTGCCGTAAACACGGCGTCCATGACCAGATAAGGTCTTCCAGACAGATCAATGGCCGACAGCACCAGCGTCTCATCCATCGGGAGAATCATACTGCCGAAACGGCGGATCCCATGTTTGTCGCCGATGGCTTCCCGCAGCGCCGTTCCCAGCACAATGCCGGTATCCTCGATCGTATGGTGGCAGTCCACCTCCAGATCTCCCCGAACGCTGACATCCAGGTCGAAAAATCCATGCCGGGCAAAACCGGACAGCATATGGTCAAAAAATCCGATGCCGGTCTGAATCTGCCGTTCCCCGGTCCCGTCCAGATTGATGGTCAGACTGATATCGGTCTCGTTTGTCTTTCGATTGATGGTTGCGATTCTGCTTTCCTGCATTCTGTCCTCCATGATCCGGCACCATCTGCTCAAGTTATTCTGCAGCAGATGCTTAGGAACTGTTTTATTTTTTTATAATTGTTTCCTTACATCCTCAGACGCACTTCGCAGCAAGCGCGAAGTTCTGTCCTGCATAATTACAATGTTTCATATTTGTCTGCGGTTATGGTTATTGTTCCGTCTCGTCTTCAAATCGAACCAGCACGGAATTCGCGTGCGCCGTCAGCTGCTCGCACCGCGCGAACTGCGCGATGTCCTGATAGATGTCCTGCAGCGCCTCTCTGGAATATGAGATGATGCTGGATTTTTTTATAAAATCATCTACCGACAGCGGGGAAAAGAATTTGGCGGTTCCGTTCGTCGGCAGCACGTGATTCGGTCCGGCGAAATAATCGCCCAGCGGCTCGCTGCTGTACGGGCCGAGGAAAATGGCGCCTGCGTTTTTAATCTTTGTCATCACCTCAAACGCATTCTCAGTCACGATTTCCAGATGCTCGGAAGCGATCTCATTTACGGTATCAATCGCCGTATCCAGATCCGGAGCAATCAGAATATATCCGTAATGATCCAGTGACTTTTCGATGATCTCCCGCCTGGATAATTCCTCTAAAAACCGGTCAATCTGTACTGTGACTTCGGCGGCAAGTGTCTCGCTGGTTGTGATCAGAATCGCCGAGGCGAGCTCATCATGCTCCGCCTGCGAGAGCAGATCAGCCGCAACATAGCGCGGATTCGCGCTCTCGTCCGCCAGAACCAGGATCTCACTCGGTCCCGCGATCGAATCAATGCTGACATGGCCGAACACCGCTTTTTTGGCGAGCGCCACATAGATATTCCCGGGTCCGACAATCTTGTCCACCTTCGGAATACTCTCCGTGCCGAACGCCATCGCGGCGATGGCCTGTGCGCCGCCCACCTTGAAGACCCGGCCGACGCCGGCCTCCTTCGCGGCGACAAGTGTCGCGGGATTCACCTTTCCCTCACGATTGCAGGGTGTCGTCATCAGAATCTCCTCCACCCCCGCGACCCTTGCGGGAATGATGTTCATCAGCACAGAAGACGGATAGACGGCCTTTCCGCCCGGCACATATACGCCGGCTCTTGAGATCGGCGTCACCTTCTGTCCGAGCATCGTGCCCGGAATGACACTGTCAAACCAGCTGTACTGTCTCTGTTTTTCGTGATAGACACGGATATTTTCTTTCGCCTTCCGGATCACCTCCAGAAGCTCCGGCGATACCCGGTCATAGGCCTCCCGGATTTCATCCTCCGTCACCTCGATATTCGCCGCGGTGAGTTTCGCGCCGTCAAATGTCTCCGTATATTCAAAAACTGCCTGATCCCGGCGCTCACGCACGTCTGCGATGATCGCATTTACACGGTCCTCGTATCCCGCGTAATTGTTCGGGCTGCGCTTCAGCAGATCCGTCAGGATTTTATTTGTCGTCTCTTTGGTCAGTTTCAAAGTACGCATCCGTATCTCCTTTTTTCTCATAATGATGATATATTCCCCGTCTCGTAACTGCTCAGTACCTTCACAGTTACGAGGAAAAGTCCATTTAAAATCGCGTCTCCGCTGCCGCTTAGCGCCGCGATGGGACTTTTCCTTGTGTAATTTACGTCATCATACGTACTTCGCAGCAAGTGCGAAGTACTGTCCTGAATAGTAACCCCGTCTCATCTGTCTGACTCCGGTATCACACTTCGCAGATCCGAGATCAGTCTGCTCACACGCTCCTGCTCCAGCTTCATGCTGACCGGGTTCACTACCATCCGCGCGGACAGCTGACAGATCTCCTCCAGAACCACCAGACCGTTTTCCTTCAGCGTGGAGCCGGTCTCCACGATATCCACGATCACATCAGCCAGCCCCACGATCGGTGCCAGCTCGATGGAGCCGTTCAGTTTGATGATCTCCACCGTCTGATGCTTTTTATTATAGAAATAATCCTTCGCGATCTTCGGATATTTGGTCGCCACGCGGATCTGTTCATGATGCTCCAGCAGGTCCTTCGCGGAGGCATATCCGCAGACACACATGCGGCATTTCCCGAATCCGAGATCCAGAACCTCGTAAATATTCCGTCCCTCCTGCAGTATCGTGTCCCTGCCGACGATACCGATATCGGCCGCGCCGTACTCTACATAGGTCGGTACGTCCGGACCCTTCGCAAGAAAAAAACGCAGCTTCAGCTCCTCATTGACAAAAATCAGTTTTCGTGTATCCTTATCCTTCATCTCCTCACAGGTAATGCCGATCTGTTCAAACAGCTTCAGCGTCGTCTTCGCCAGCCGGCCCTTACCGAGTGCAAAAGTCAAATATCTCATGTTCACTCCTTTATGATCGGTGAAATCATAGTATCATTTTTGCAAGCCATCCATTCGTTTTCAACCTAAGGAACTGTTCAAAAATAACAGTTACTAAATATAATATATGATATCCTGTATATGGAACTGCTGCGCATACCGCTCATAGGTCTCTACCGTGTTTGTCTCTGTTACCGGCATCAGTTCCACGTTTTCGCCGCGATTGCGAAGGATGATTGCGTCCCGGATGACTTCCGCGTGTTTCTCCTCCCGATAAACAAACCATTTTGTCTTGTTTTCAAACGGAATGCAGATGTTCTGACGGCGAAGCGCATTCATCAGCTGGTCGATCACGATGGCAAAGCCGATCGCCGGCGCCGATTTCCCGAAGGATTCCAGCAGCCGGTCATAGCGGCCGCCTTTTACCACAGCATTCCCGCTGCCGAAGGTGTATGCGGAAAATATAACGCCTGTATAGTAATTCAGCTCGGAAACCATCGCCATCTCATAGAAAACGTACTGCTCCACCCGGTAAATCCGGAGCAGATCCTCCAGCTGCTCCAGCCGTTCCAGAGCGTGGAAAATTTTCGGATAATTCCCGGCTTTTTCCTTTGCCTCCAGAAGCTTTTCCTTGGTGAGCATCGCATCCTTCAGCAGTCCGAACAGGTATGTGAGATCGTCATTCAGTCCGACCTGACTGACAATCTCCTCCACCCCGTAAAAATTGCGGTTCAGCAGAAGCTCCCGAATCTCGTTTTCCACCGTCTCGCCCAGATGAGCATTCTCAAACAGTCCCTTCAGGAAATCCGCGTGTCCCACGCTCACCTGAAACTCCTTCAGACCGGCGTTGAGAAGGACCTGTACGGTCAGAGCGATCAGCTCCGCGTCCGCCTCCACAGATCCGTCGCCGATCAGCTCCGCGCCAGACTGTGTCGTCTCCTTCAGCAGACCCTGATAGCTGCTGTTGTTGATAAAGGTATTGCCGGTATAACAGAATCGGATCGGAATCGCATCCTCCATGTAGTACTTTGAGGCACAGCGCGCGATGGACGGCGTGATGTCCGGCCGGAGCACCAGCGTATTGCCCTCCCGGTCGAAAAACTTGTACAGATCCTTCGAAGGCGTCGTGCCGATCTCTTTCCCGAAAATATCAAAGAACTCAAAGGTCGGGGTCTGAATCGGATGATATCCATATGATTTGAACGTCCGGTGTATTTTGTCCTCCAACAGATGCTTTCGTTCACATTCCTCACTGTAAATATCCCTCACACCTTCCGGTGTATGCAATAACTGATTTGACATATTTTTCTCCTATTACACTTTAGTATGCTACCATGCTACCATACAAAATCACGGCTATTATATTTCATAATATATGGAAAGTCAAGAAATATCCCTGCTTTGGAACCCGCAGAAATATCCCGGCTTTTGGATCCACAGGTATCACACTGCTTCAACCGCGCAGATCAATATCCAGCTGCATCGGCTCGAGATACGGCACCAGCACACCGCCGTGCATCGAAAAGAAAAACCGTTCATCCAGTTCCTCAAAGCGGACACTCTTCCTCCCGCCCGCCGTGCTTCTCTTCCAGAAAGCCAGCAGATCCGTATATCTCATATAAAAATAGATGTCTCTGTGCTGATAATAGATAATCAGGAAAGCCATACCACCCTGTTTCTCAAAATCGCCCATAAACCTTACCTGATGTTCGTGGACATTCTGCAGGGGAAACGTATCCGTCCTGCACTCCTTCGCGTCAAAACAGACCGGAATCCCCTGCACCGCGCCGATATAGTCCACTGTGCTCTTCTGCTCAAAATAAGCCAGTGTGATATGCCGGCTCGCAGAATCGATCTGCACCGGTGTGATCGGCGTCGGAATCTTCTGTATCAGCGCCAGACCTTTTTCCTGATATTTCTCATTTGTGAGGTTGATAAACTCTTCCAGGGTAGAACCCCGGAGACCTCTTGAATTCCATGTCGGCATAAATTGACTCCCGTTTTCGACGGCCATCATAACTATTTATTTAAGACCATCACAGTTATGTTTTCATACGTACTCCGCAGCGAGAGCGAGACACTGTCCTGAATAGTTATCCATCCGTCATCCTCCGGGTCCTGTGATACCTGCGAAATCCTCCTCATCCTCATAAGATTCCGCGATGCAGCAATTCCTCAGATTCATAATACAGAATCTGTTTCTGTATGGAGGTAAACACACCGTCCCGCAGTTCGATTTTATTGATGGAACAGTTCGGCTGACGGACATTCCAGAAATCCTCCATGTCAAACTGATCGATTCGCTGGAGAAAAGCCCGAATCACGGTTCCGTGGCATAAGACGAGTACGTTTTTCAGCGCCGCATACTGCTCCAGCGGCAGCAGTTCCCGCATCATGAAGTCATCAATACGCGCGAACAGCTCCTCATAGCTCTCGCCGGTCTCATCCGGTATGTAGCGATCGGGGTGCGAAAAACAGTTGACGATATTCTCATCGTAATCCTTCAGCAGGGCAAGCTTTAAACCTTCGTATTTTCCGAAACACATTTCCCGGAGACGGTCGTCCACCAGAAAAAACGGCTCCGGCGCTGTCTCGCTCCTGTTTCTGTCCGCAATCAGCCGCGCTGTCTTCCTCGCGCGGACAAACGGGCTGGTATAAATGCGGTCAAACCGGATCCCGTCCCGATAAAAACCCTCCGCGGAAAGCTCCGCCAGCTCCACACCGAAGTCGGTCAGCTCGATATCCGACGACCCCTGTATCCGGCCTTCTTTATTCCAGAATGTCTCTCCGTGTCTCATAATGTAAATATACATTGTCGTCTCTCCGTTTTCTATGGTATATACAGGAAACGACTTACGTCATTTTCTGTATATCATTCCCCGTGTGTCCGCACGCATCATCTGTTTCGATTACGGATTATAAGGATTTCAGCACATCAATCTGACGCTTTGCTCAGCCACCGCTCCGCCCTGCGGAATGTATCCGGCTCACCGGCCTCCAGAATCCGTCCGTCCGCCAGTTCCATGCGGCAGGCGTGCAAAAGCTGGCCGCGAACCCCGGTCGCACGGTACAGTCTGCGGTTGACGGAAGCATCTCCATACTTCGCATCGCCCAGAACAGGATGTCCGACCGATGCCAGATGCGCCCGGATCTGATGGGATCTGCCGGTAATCAGATGCACCTCCAGCAAAGTCGCGTTTCCAAAGTAATCCACCGGCCTGTACGCAGTCTCAATCCGGCTGGCCGCCGGGAGCGAATCCGTCTGAACGTCATCCGAAGGCGGCTGTGTCTGGCTGACATCGACATGCGGCTCTCTCTGTCCGACGTCAGAGCATGACTCTGTCTTTGCGGCATCAGCGCACGAAACGACGGGGGTAACTTCCACCCGGTTCGTCCGGTGATCCTTCACCAGATAGCCGCTCAGATGCCGCGGCTCATCCACCCGCCCCCACACCAGCGTTCGATAATACTTCTGAACAGAACGGTCTTTCAGCTGTTCTCCCATCTGCTGCAGTCCGCGCATGGTCTTCCCCGCGATCAGCAGGCCCGACGTGTTCCGATCCAGGCGGTTGCAGATGGACGGATGAAAGGTGCGAAGCTCCGCTTCGGTCAGCTGGCCGCTCGAAAGCAGATACGAGAGAATGCGGTCATTGGCGGAATCATCACCGGGCGACGCTTTCTGAGAAAGCAGTCCGGCCGGCTTGTTGATCACAAGAATGTCCGCATCCTCATAAACGATGTCAATCGCCGGGGTTTTGCCTGCGGCCAGCCTTTCCGACACACCTTCGGACAGGGCTCCCGGATCACCCGAAGAAAAAGCCGGATAGCTTTTACTCCGCGGCGGAGAATCCGCCTCCGAATGTCCGGCAGAAGCATCCGGCAGAAGCGACGCAAACTTTGCAAAGGTTTCGTCGGACAGGTAGATTCTGACGTGATCATTCTCCTGTATGATCTCCTTCCCGGTAGCCTTCCGGTCATTCAGGACAATATTTTTTTTTCGCAGCATTTTATAGATAAAACCGCCCGGCGCCCGATCCAGTACCTTAAACAGATATTTGTCCAGCCGCTGTCCGTATTCTTTTTCTGATATCACAAATTCTTTCATTTATATTCTCTGTGCGATGCCGGCACACCGCTGCCGGAAACAGGAAGGCCGGGGAGACGGCAGTTTCACAGCAGTTCCCTGAAATCCTCTATGTAATAATGTGTCAGACGCCGTTTTTCTTCTCTCTGCGCAGCGGAATACTCATCTTCCAGCGCACAGACCCGCATGCCTGCGTTGATCCCGGCCAGAATACCCATGGGAATGTCCTCGAACACCAGACAATGTGACGGATCCGTGTGCAGCTTTTCCGCCGTGGCGAGATACACATCCGGCGCAGGCTTCCCTCTGCTCACATCGCAGACCGTTGTGATCGCGTCAAACGAGGCCCGAATCCCCTTTGATTCCAGAAAAGTCTCCACCAGAAGCAGGGAATTGCTGGTCGCGATCCCGGTCCGAATGTCTCTCTGCTTCAGCTCTTTGAGAAACTCCCCCGCTCCCGGCTTTAAGGGAACCTTTGTCCGGTATTTTTCCAGCGCCATATCGTTCCAAAGCTGTTTGATCTCCTCCACGCTCTCTTCCAGCGGAAAATGATCCACAAAAAACTGTGCAGTCTCCGTGAATCCCATTCCCTCGATCTCACTGTTTAAGTAATCCGGGAAGTCGATCTGATGACTGCGGAAAAAATCACGATCGATCTCCGACCAGACCCACATGGAGTCTGCCAGCGTCCCGTCAAGATCAAAAATCACAGCCTCTGTGTTTTCCATCATATGCTCCAGCAAATGGTTGTTACGCAAACAATCGTTCTGTAAATTCATAGTTATCATATTCCTGACCTTTTATCCGCTGTGTCATTTCATATCAGTACAGACCGGCATAGTCCGCGTGTACCACAGTGTCCCGCACTTCTTCCAGATAAGGAAAAGGATTGACCGCGGTATCCTCCCCGTCCGCATCCGGCACATAAATCCCGATATGAAGATGCACCGCAAACTGCCCGACGGTTCCCTCATCCCCGTAGCCGCTGTCGCCGACAAATCCGAGGAACTGTCCCGCAAGAACCTGCTGACCCTCCGTCAGATCCGCCGCATAGGATTCCATATGTGCATAATAATAGTAGATACCTCCCGGCGAGCGGATCCCGATCCGGTAGCCGCCGAGCGAAAGCCAGCCGATTGATTCAACCACACCGTCCGTCATGCTGACGACCGGATAGATGCCACGTACGTCCGCTGACGTGATAATATCACACCCCTCATGGCTGCGTTCTCCGCCGTAGGTGCGCTCCGCCATCCAGGAATCCGCAAAATCAAAAGAGAGAGCATCATCTGAGCTGACGGCGATCGGGAAACACCGCACCTCATCCGTAATCAGCTGCTCCATTCCGATGCCGGCTGTCTTTTTGCCCGCCGCAGACCGATCCATCCGCGCCAGAAGAAACCAGTCGGTCAGGATAACCGTAATCAGGGCAAGCAGACAGATATGAACACATTTCTTTTTCATGCTTTTTCCATCAATCCTGCATCAATTTATTTTACGCAAAATATAATTCAGTATGAAAAAGAAAACTATTCCTCTTCTGTTTGCATTTATCATCCTGTAC
>JAJBUT010000113.1 GCA_020860185.1 Lachnospiraceae bacterium
TGCGCGATCGTGTGCATAATATTTATAGTAAACGGCAAATATTTTTGACGTTTACTATAAAACAGGGTGCTCATCAAAGCACCCTGATTAGTATATTTCATTTTCCGTTTTACACACTGTATGTTCTTACCGCGTCTGCCAGATCCTTCATCTCCCGCGCCGTCTGCATCACAGAATCAGTGATCTGTGTACCTCCGAGCATCCGCGCCAGCTCCTGTATACTCTCCTCCCGATCCAGCGCGCAGATTCTGGAAATCGTAGATAATTCCTCCGACGTTTTTTCGATCAGAAAATGCGAATCCGCCATGGAAGCGATCTGCGGCAGATGAGTGATGCAGATGACCTGATGGTTCCGGGCCGTCTGTTTGATTTTCTCCGCCACACGCTGCGCTGTCCGGCCGCTGATCCCGCTGTCGATCTCGTCAAAGATCAGCGTCTCAATCTCATCATTTTCGGCCAGCACGGTCTTTAAAGCCAGCATGATACGCGACAGCTCGCCGCCGGAGGCAACCGTATCCAGCGGTTTGAGCGGCTCGCCCGGATTCGTAGAGATCAGAAAGCGGACATCATCCCATCCGCTCTCAGTGTAATGCTCCAGTCTCTGAAACTCCAGTTCCAGCCGGACATCCTGAAAATTCAATGAAACCAGCGCGTTTTTTATTTCATCTGCAAAAATTTTTGCAGCGGACTTTCGTATCCCGGAGACTTCTTCGGAGATTTCCCGCAGCGCAAGCTCGCTCCCGGATAGTTTTGCCTCAAGATTCCTGCGATATTCATCATAATGCAGCAGCCTTTCTGCTTCCGCCTCCTTTTTTTCTTTCTGTTCTAAAATCAGATCAATGGTTTTGCCGTATTTTGACTTGAGCTGATTGATCTGATCCAGACGTGACTCCACCTCCGCGAACAGCTCTTCTGAAAACTCAAAATCATCCATATAGCCGCACAGATCACGGTTGAAATCATTGATCAGACAATCGATCTCCTGCAGCTGGGCGGCAAGCGCGCCGACCTGTTCATCATACTCCGACACATGCAGAAGTGCACGGAGAGCTCTCCCCGACGCATCCGGAATATTGCCGGAGCCGTCCACACAGAGCGCTCTGCACTCCGCCAGGGCTTCCAGAATCTTTCTTCCGTGAGATAAACGTCTGAACTCAGTCTCCAGCTGCTCATCCTCTCCCGGTCTCAACTGAGCCTGCGCAATCTCATCAATCTCATACTGCAGAAAGGAAAGCTCCCGGTTCTGCTGCTCCTCATCCATGGAAGCCTCTTCCAGCTGTCTTTTACACGCCGACCAGGTATGGTAGCAGGATGCGAGCGCACCCTTCTTTTCCTCCAGATCGTGTCCCGCCCAGGCATCCAGATACCGGAGATGATTTTTTCTGGTCAGCAGCGACTGATGCTCATGCTGTCCGTGAATGTCGATCAGCAGGGAAGCCACCCTGCGCATCAGCGCGGCGGATACTGTCTCTGAGTTGATCCGACAGACACTTCTGCCGTTTGCCGCAAGCCTGCGGGTCATGAGAATCTGTCCGTCCTCCGGAAAAATATCCAGTTCGCGCAGAGCCTGCACCTGAGCACTTTGTTCCACGGAAAACGTCAATTCCACGAGCGCGTACTCCGCCCCCTCGCGCAGCAGATTCTTCTGCGCCTTCTCTCCGAGAGCCAGATTGATCGATCCGATCAGAATCGACTTGCCGGCCCCGGTCTCTCCGGACAGGATATTCAGTCCGGGGCCGAAGTCCACCTCGGTCTCTCCGATCAGGGCAAGATTCTTTACATGGAGATTCAGCAGCATACCGTATCCCTTTCCACTCTCTCAAAGTAAACGTTTCAGTCTGCGCATCAGGGAAACCGTCTCATCGACGGTCCGCACCGCGCACATGATCGTATCATCGCCGGCGATACTTCCCACGATCTCACGGCAGTTCATCATATCGATGGCCGCCGCCACCGCCATGGCCATCCCGGACACCGTCCGGATCACCAGGATATTCTGCGCCATATCAATGGATACCACGCCGTCCTGAAACACACGGTGGTACTTTTCGCTCATCCCGTCCTCTGTATCTGAGAGCAGGGCATACTTTTTTTCCCCTCCGCTCAGGGAAATCTTTGTCAGCTTCAGCTCCCGGATATCGCGGGAAACCGTGGCCTGGGTCACCGGGAAGCCCTCTCTGTTCAGGATGTCGCAGAGTTCCTCCTGCGTATCCACGTTCTGCCTGCGTATGATCTCCAGAATCTTCGCGTGACGTTTTTCTTTCATTGCAATCCTCTTTCTTGCAATCTCTTATTTCGTGTCCCTTTACTTTATCATGATACTACGGATTGCTCCGCACTTCGTGCTCCCGCAATCCTGAGTATCATGACATCTTTTTCCTTAAAATCTGAAGAAAACTCAACTGATCCAGTCTCATGACCTGTGCGGACACATCCGCTTTCTTCACCTCAATGCGGTCCCCCACTTTCAGCTGAATAAAATGGTCGCCGTCAAAAGCCACCTCCGCCTCCTCGTCCTGTTCCAGCCTGCGCTTTGACAGGATGACCTCCACCCGCGCATCCGAACCGACCACAATGCTCCGGGTCGTAAATGACTGCGGATTGATCGGCGTGATCAGCAGAAGCTCAGAACGCGGGTCCACGATGGGTCCTCCGGCGGACATGCTGTACCCGGTAGAACCGGTGGGTGTGGATATGATCATCCCGTCCGCGCTGTAGGTCGTCAGATATTCGCCGTTTACCATCAGGATCAGATTAATGATCTGCGCGCTGCCCACGCGATGGATCACAATGTCATTGAGTGCCATCGACGGACCGTGCACCGTATCTGTGCCGGGACAGACTCCCTCGATCATCATGCGGTGCTCCACCTCGTACTGATCCTCAAACAAGCGGTCGATCGCGCGAAAGACCGTCGCCATATCCAGCTCGCACAGATAACCGAGCGTACCGAGATTCACGCCGATCAGCGGGATGCCGATCTTCGCCATGTCGCGGGCTGCCCTCACCAGCGTACCGTCTCCGCCGAGGACGATGATGCAGTCCGCCTCCACATCCTTATTCTGCAGATGTCTTAAATGGCGCTTCCCCCACTCGGATTTATTGCTCATGTAAAAGCTGCTCTGCCCGCCCTTTGCCTCGATATAGTCCTGAACGGACCGGGTGACGGACAGGTCCCTGTCCCTGTGTTCATTCGTAATGATAAAAAACCGTTTCATATCCTAATCCAGGTCTGCATGCGCCGCCTCTACCACCGCCGCCGCATCGATCCCAGCCTCCTTCGTTTCCGCCGTGTCCTTCTCTGTCTCATTCAGATGTCCGTCGCCATATGTCAGATCTGTTCCGCGGGAAATGTGCTGCACGGATGGTTTCTTTTCAATATGTATGAGATACTCGATATTTCCCTCCGGTCCCTTGATGGGGGAAAAATCCAGATGCAGTACCGAAAATCCGATCTCCCGCACAAACAACAGAATCCGCTCCACGACTTCCAGGTGGACGTTCGGATCGCGAACCACCCCTTTTTTTCCGACCTTTTCCCGCCCCGCTTCAAACTGGGGCTTGATCAGGCAGACCATCTGCGCTCCGTCCTTCAACAGCTCTTTTGCCGGGATGAGCACCTTCGTCAGGGAAATAAAGGAGACATCCACAGAGGCAAAATCGAGAGCCTCCCCGATATCCTCCGGCCTCACATAGCGGATATTGGTTTTCTCCATACAGATCACCCGCTCGTCCTGCCGCAGTTTCCACGCAAACTGACCGTAGCCCACGTCCACGGCATAGACCTTGGCTGCGCCGTTTTGCAGCATACAGTCGGTAAATCCGCCGGTCGAGGCGCCGATATCCATGCAGACCCTTCCGGTCAGATCCAACCCGAACCGCTCCGCCGCTTTTTCCAGCTTGAGTCCGCCCCGGCTGACGTATTTCAGGGTATTGCCGTGAATCTCAATGGAAACCGACGCATCAAAAACAGTTCCCGCCTTATCTTCCCGCTGGTTTTCAACGAAGACATTGCCCGCCATGATCATCGCTTTGGCCTTCTCTCTGGAGGGAGCCAGATTTCGTTTCACAAGGAGAACGTCCAGTCTCTCTTTCATCGCATTATTTCTCTCCTATGAATCCTGATCCATGCGTTATTTTTTACCGTAAGCATCCGCAATTTTCTGCGCGATATGCGCCGCGTCCAGTCCGACCGTTTCCTGCAGCAGGGGAACCGCTCCGTGAGGCACAAACCGGTCGTCGATACCGAAACGCAGCAGGGAAACATCCGCGTTCACGGAACACAGATAAGAGCCCACCGCGTCGCCGTAACCGCCATGCAGCATATTTTCCTCGATGGTAACAATCAGATCGTGATTCCCGATCGCCTTCTGAAAAGCTTCCCGGTCAATCGGCTTGATAAAACGGGCATTGACCAGAGAACAGGAAAATCCCCGCTCATGCAGCCGTTCACGGACATCCAGTGCTGTTTCCACCATATTCCCGACAGCAAACAGCGCAATCTGACGCTCCTCAAAAATCCACTCGCTCTTTCCGTAAACGATCGGCGCCCGGTATTCCTTCAGCCCGTCATAGGCCTGTCCCCTCGGATAACGGACAGCCGTCGGCCCCTCATAACGGGAACAGAACCAGAGCATATAGGCGAGCTCCCATTTGTTTTTCGGCGCCAGGATCGTCATATTCGGGATGACGGACAAAAAGGACAGATCCAGGATACCCTGATGCGTCTCTCCGTCCGCCCCGACCAGGCCGGCCCGGTCAACCGCAAACGTCACCGGCAGGTTCTGCAGACAGACATCATGTACCAGTTCGTCAAATCCCCGCTGTAAAAATGATGAGTACACAGCAAATACCGGGTGTAATCCGGATGCCGCCATCCCGGCGGCGAACGTCACGGCATGCCCCTCTGCAATGCCGACGTCAAAAAAACGCTCCGGATATCTCTGACGGAACCGGCGCAGCCCCGTTCCGTCCGCCATCGCCGCCGTCAGCGCGACGATACGGTTATTTTTCTCTGCAATCTTACAGATCACGGCTGAAAAAACATCTGTGTAATTCGGTTTTTTCTTTTTTTGCAGCGGCTCGCCTGTCACCACATCAAAAGGACCGATCCCATGAAAACGGTTGGGGCGAAGCTCTGCGGGGAGATACCCCTTTCCCTTATCCGTCTGGACATGGACAACCACCGCGCCGTTGACCTTCTTTGCCTCTCTTAAAATATGCAGCGTATCCTGGAGATTGTGTCCGTTGACCGGCCCGAGATAGGTGACTCCCATATTTTCAAAAAGCATCCCGGGGATCAGCAGCTGCTTTACGCTGCTCTTCGCCTTCGTCATCCGGCGCGCCACGCGCTCCCCGTAAGGCAGGCGGCTCAGTGAATCATGGACATCGCTCTTGAACTCCTGATAAGCGTCCGACATCCGGATGGAGGCCAGATGTCTGGAAATCCCGCCCACATTCTCAGAAATAGACATACGGTTATCGTTCAGCACGATGATAAAATTTGTGTTCAGGTTGGACGCGTTGTTCAGGGCTTCATAGGCCAGTCCTCCGGTCAGAGCGCCGTCCCCCAGTACAGAGACCACACTGTATGTCTCCCCCAGAAGATCCCGCGCCTTGGCAAAACCGAGTCCGGCGGAAATCGATGTGGAGCTGTGTCCGGTATCGAAACAGTCGCATGCGCTCTCTGACCGTTTGGGAAAACCGCTGATGCCGCCCATCTGACGCAGATGATCGAACTCGTCTTTTCTTCCGGTCAGTATCTTATGTGTATAAGACTGATGGCCCACATCCCAGATCAGCTTGTCCTTCGGAAAATCCAGAATCAGATGCAGTGCCATGGTCAGCTCGACCGCACCCAGATTCGATGCCAGATGTCCTCCGGTCTTTGACACATGCTCCAGTAAAAAACACCGGATCTCCCCCGGCAGCTGCGCCAGCTCCTGCTGTGATAAATTTTTTATGTCATTTTCCCCATTGATCAGATCCAGTACCGCCATATTCCCCTCCGAATTACTTATCCCTTCGTATCAGATATTTCAATAACTCAATTAAAAACTCATTCTGCACAGGCAGTTCCCGCATCACACCGATGGCCCGCTCCGAGATCGCCTTCACATCTCCTGAGGCAGCCTCCAGTCCCCGCAGCGTGACATAGGTCGTTTTCTGATTCTTCTCATCGCTCCCAATCGGCTTGCCGATGACCGCCTGATCGCCCGCCACATCCAGGATATCGTCCTGAATCTGGAAAGCCAGTCCCACGTCCGCTGCCGCGCGCGCGATCATCTCCTGCTGCCGCTGATCGGCTCCGGCCAGAACCGCGCCGATCAGCATGGAGGCTTGAATCAGAGCGCCTGTCTTCATCCCATAGATAAAATCCAGCTTCTCCCGGTCCACCGGCCGGCCTTCTGACTCAACATCCGCCACCTGACCGCCGAGCATGCCGTAGATCCCGGCATGGCGCGCCAGTATCTGCAGCGCCTTTGCCGCGTTCGGGTTTCCCGGCTCCATATCCAGAGCCGTCAGAGCCGTCTCATATGCCAGATTCAGCAGACCGTCCCCCGCCAGTATCCCCATCGCCTCGCCGTATACGACATGCGTCGTCTTCCGGCCGCGGCGATACTCGTCATCATCCATAGCCGGAAGATCATCATGAATCAGTGAATACGTATGTATCATCTCAATCGCCGCCATAAACGGCTCCACAACCCGGCCGCAGCCTCCGAACAGCCGCCAGGTCTCATGCATCAGCATCGGCCGGAGTCGCTTACCGCCGGCAAGAAAGCTGTAATTCATCGCCTCGATCACCGTCTTCTGATAACCGCGCTCTTCCGGCAGATATGCGGTGATGATTGCTTCCACCTCAGCGGTTCGAGTCGCAATCTCTTCTTTTATATTCATGACATGCCTCCGTCCCCGTAGTACATCCTTCCGGAACCTCGCCTACGACAGTGAAAAAATCTCTTCCGTCCCGTCCTGCGCGATCACTACCATCTTTTTTTCTACCAGGTCAAGCTTTTCATTGCATTGTCGGATCATCTTCATACCCTTCTCATACAGAGAAAAAGCATCCTCCAGAGAGACTTCCCGGTCATTCATGTCCGCAAGTATCCCGTCCAGATCGGAAAAGAGTTCTTCCAGCGTAGTCTCCCTGTCCTCCCCCGGTTCCTCACACGGTATGTTTTTCTTTTTTTCTGTCTGCTCTTCCATGATATCACCCTGTGTAATTTACGTCGTCATACATACTTCGCAGCAGGTGCGAAGTACTATCCTGAATAATTACCCTGTTTCTTTCTGTCTCCACAACTGTTCAGGCGCATATGAACCATATTTGCGCAAAATAACAAAATATCTGTTCCGGTTCATCCGGATTGGGAACTCAGCACATCCGCCATCTCCACTTCATCTACCACAGCGGAAAAGCTCCCGTCCAGCATATAGGCGCGAACCCTGTCGCCGGGTACCAGATCTGCCGTCCCCCGCAGTCTGCGTCCGTCAGCTTTTGCCAGATAAGCGTAACCGCTCTGCAGCTTTTTCAGCGGAGAATCCGCATCCAGCGCCGCCGCGTACAGCTGCAGTCGGTGCCGCTTTTCCGTGATCAGCTGCTCCATCCGGTTCTGCAGACGTTCCTGAAAATCCGCCGCGGCCTGCCGGTTTTCCAGCAGACGGTTTTTCGGATTTAAAACCTGCAGACGCAGCTCATACTGCCGGATCCTCGCCTCCGTCTGCTCCAGCCTGTCCGAAACCGCGCGGTTTAAAGCCAGGCGCGCGGCATCAACCTGCTCCAGCAGCCGCCGGATATCAAACACGGCCAGTTCCGCCGCTGCGGATGGCGTCGGTGCCCGCAGATCAGCCACATAATCCGCAATGGTCGTATCTGTCTCATGTCCCACCGCGGATATGATCGGAACCGAACAGTCAAAGATCGCTCTGGCCACGATCTCCTCATTGAAAGCCCAGAGATCCTCGATGGAACCGCCGCCGCGCCCGACGATGATCACATCCACACCTCGCGTCTCCAGCGCACGGATCCCGTTCACAATGGAGACGGCAGCTCCGTCTCCCTGCACCTGCGCCGGATAAAGAACCAGCTGTACAAAGGGATTCCTCCGGTGAGAGATGTTGCGGATATCCTGCACGGCCGCCCCGGTGGGCGCCGTAACCACTCCGATGCGGGACGCATATTTCGGAACCGGCTGTTTGTACTCCGGGGAAAACATCCCCATCTCCTCCAGCTCCCGCTTCAGCGCTTCGTATTTCTGATAAAGCAGGCCGGCTCCCTGCAGAAGGATCTGTTCCGCATAGAGCTGATATCTCCCGTCTCTCTCATAAACGCGGATCGATCCGAACGCGATCACCCTGTCGCCCGCTTTCATCGGAAACGCAAGTCCCTTCTTCCTGGATCCCGCAAACATAACCGCTGACAGCACACCTGAGACATCCTTCAGCGTAAAATAAATATGCCCTGAGGAATGGTACTTGCAGTTTGACACCTCGCCGCTTACCCAGATACGGTTCATCATAAAGTCCTGCGCGAACATATTTTTAATGTAGGCATTGACCTGCCCTACGGAATAAACACTGCCCGTCATACCGATTCCTCAACGATCAAGTAATTTACATCATCATACGTACTTCGCAGCAAGTGCGAAGTGCTGTCCTGAATAGTTGCGATAACGTCACATTTCTGTCGCGGAATCTTCGGAAGCCCCGCTGTCTGACGCGGAGGGAACCAGCTTTGCAAGGATGCCGTTAACAAACCCCGATCCGTGCTCATCCCCGTATCGTTTGGCCAGCTCCACCGCCTCATTGATCGCGACGGAAACCGGTATCTTCTCCTCATAATTCATCTCATACACCGCCAGACGGATGATCGCGAGCTCCGCCTTCGCCATACGGCCCGTCTTCCACTTCTCGGCATGCGCGTTGATCAGCGCGTCAATCTCATCCAGATGCCGGCAGATATCCTCTGTTTTTTCTTTAATATAAGC
The DNA here is from genome assembly GCA_020860185.1 of Lachnospiraceae bacterium. GTDB lineage: Bacteria > Bacillota > Clostridia > Lachnospirales > Lachnospiraceae > Eubacterium_I. The sequence goes on from JAJBUT010000113.1 coordinate 8,991, forward strand.
GATATCCGTCTCTGATGCCTCCATCTGAACGACACTCAGATCAAGCTGTTCCGCCAGCTCTTCCCTCGCGTAAAACTCCGCACGAAAAAGAATCTTAAAAATCTGCTCCCTGACCTCTCTTCGGCTCATGTCATCCTCCCCGTCTCACTGATCTCACAATCGTAGTATAGCAAAATTTCTTATATTTGAAAACTCTTTTCTCTTTCATTTCACGCTTTCACTCATAACGTGAAACCTTCTGTCCGCACATGTGAAGCAGTTCCTGCTCTGAGATCACCGGCACGCCAAGACTGCGGGCCTTGTCCAGCTTGGAACCGGCATTCTCACCGGCGACCAGAAAGCTGGTCCTTTTACTCACGCTGCCGGTACAGCGTCCGCCGTTTTTCCCGATCAGTTCTTCGATTTCCTTTCGTCCGAACTGTTCCAGCGTCCCTGTGACCACGATCGTCAGTCCCTTCAGAGGCTGAGAGTCCTCCGTCGATATACCTGTCTGTGCTGAATCATCTGCCGTCGAGACCCGAACGCCCATCTCTTCCAGCTGGCGCAGCATCTCCGTATGGCGCGGATCATCAAAAAATACACGGATGGCACGAGCCGTGATCTCTCCCACATCCGGAAGCTGCACAAGCTCCTCCACCTGTGCCTTCGACAGATCCCAGAGGCTGTGATACTGCTTCATGATCTGGCGCGCAGAGATCCTTCCGACATTGCGGATAGCAAAGCCGGTCAGAAGACGATCCGGGTCATTCTGTTTCGACGCCTCGATGGAAGACAGGATCCTGTCCGTATTCTTCTCTTTTCCGAGAATGCCCTGTTCGATCATCTCGTCCCGGTGTTCATGCAGGCGGTAGATATCCGGAATATTCTTTATATATCCCCGTTCCACCAGGCTTTCCATATATTTTGATCCGAAATTTTTGATATCCATCGCATCCTTGCCTGCAAAATAGGCAAGTGTGCGCAAAAGCTGTGCCGGACAGGATGGATTTTCACAGTAAATATCACTCGTATCCTCCTCCCGTATGAGCGTCGAACCGCAGACCGGGCAGCTGGTCGGAGCCTCATAAGGCCGGCCGGTCTTTTTCGTCACGCGGACGATCGCCGGTATGATCTCGCCCTGCTTTCTGCAGATGGCGCTGCAACCCTCCGACACGCCCATTTTCTGAATGAAATCTGCGTTGTGCAGGGTCGCCTTCTGTACATTCGTCCCGCACAGCCGAACCGGCTCTTTAAAAATAGCACGGAATGTCATCTTTCCGGTGCGTCCGACATTGACCTCGATCTGATCGATCACGACCTCCTTCTCCTCCGGCGGATATTTGTAGGCGATATGACCGGCCGAATACTTGCTGCCTGCCGGAAAATCCGCCCGGTACGCGATCTGATCGATCTTCACAACCGCGCCGTCGATATCATGGCCGAGCTCACCTCTTGACTCCCCAACCGCATCGATGGCCGCAAGAACTTCCTCCGGAGAGGAACAAAGCGTATGTGTCACCGCGGCGACACCCTTCTCCCGCAGCAGATCCAGCGCCTCCGCGTGAGAATGCATCAGATCCATACCGTTGTCATATGCATCCTGCACATTGAAAACGAACATTCGCAGTCCGCGCTTTTTCACCACACCGGCATCCAGCTGGCGCAGCGTCCCCGCAGCAAGATTTCGCGGATTAGCCGCCCTGCGCTTCCCGACGGCCTCCTGTTCCCCGTTGAACCGCTCAAAGTCCTGATGGGACATGTAGACCTCCCCGCGCAGTTCCAGATAACCCGGGAGACCGATCTGTTTTACCACATCGGGGATCACCATCGCGTTCTGCGTCACATCCTCGCCGGTCAGTCCGTCGCCTCGGGTCTCTGCAAGAATGAGGCGCCCGTCCTGATAACGCAGACTCATACTTAGTCCGTCAATCTTTTCCTCCACGCAAAAACGCGCGTCCGGATGCAGACGAAGCACCTCATTCACCCAGGAGACCACCTCCTCCCTGGTAAATACATCCTGAATGCTGAGCATCGGGACGTGATGAGCCACCGCCACGCCCGCCTCCCGCTTCGCGCTGCCGCCGATCTTCTGCGTCGGTGATTCCGGTGTCACCCAGTCGGGATGCGACGCCTCGATCTCCTTCAGCGAAAGCATCATCCGGTCATATTCAAAATCGCTGATCTCAGGTGCATCCTCATTGTAATAACGGTTCATATGGTAGTTGATCATCGTTTGCAGTTCTTCGTATTTCTGTCTCTCAGTCATGTATAATCTCCGTTTGCAGCGTCCGGCCGCATAATTGATGTCACTGATTGCTTCCCTTTTGATTCCTGATCTGCTCTGCGGGCTGACCCGCACGGCGATGTTCACCGGCCCGGACCGTGTTCGACAATGGCGCACTGTAAGACTGCCCGATCAGACGATACATATCCCGCCTCTCCTTTTCCGTGAGGCCGCGGTATGTGCCCTGCGGCAGATCCCCCAGATAAATATTCATGATCCGGACCCGGGTCAGCCGTACAACCCGGTATCCGAACGCCTCGCACATCCGCCGGATCTGACGGTTATATCCCTGTGTCAGCACGATGGAAAAGGTGCGCCTTCCCGTTCTTTTTACCCTGCATTTCCTCGTAGTGACATCCAGCTCCCTCAGATAAACGCCGCCGCGCATACCATCAAGAAACGCATCTTCGATCTCCCGGTCTGTCGTGACTGTATATTCTTTTTCATGGAAATTCCCGGCCCGCATGATCCGGTTGACCAGATCGCCCTGATTGGTCAGCAGAATCAGCCCCTCCGAATCCTTATCGAGTCTTCCGACGGGATAAATCCGCTTTGGATAATCTATGTAATCTATGATATTATTTTTTTCGCGTTTCTCAGCGGTACAGACAATCCCACGCGGCTTATGAAACGCGAGCAGGATCTCCTCTTCCTCCGGGATAACCGGCTTG
>JAJBUT010000080.1:0-4943 GCA_020860185.1 Lachnospiraceae bacterium
CTGTCAAGCAGTGCTTTTCCCCGGATCTTCTGCTGCGCATATGTACGGATATAATAAGTCTCATCCACGATCCGCGGATAATCAATCCCCCTGTTCATCAGCTCACCCGCAACCCGCATGGTTCCAGAAGAGGTACAGGAATACTGAAAAATCCCCGTGTCATGGGCAATCCCGAGATACAGGCACTCCGCAATCTCCTTCGTCACCTTTTCCGGATCCAGCAGATACCAGACCAGCTCGGACGCGGAGCTGGCATTCGGATGCACCTCATTGATATCCGCAAATCTCCGGTTCGTCAGATGATGGTCGATGCACAGCGTGCGCCTGGCCGCCGTAAAAAGCCCGGCCGCATCTCCCAGACGATCCATATCACCGCAGTCAAGAACAATGAACAGGTCGCAGACCTGCGGTTCCTCCCCTGTTCTTACCTGTTGAATCCGTTCCGCGTTTTTTAAAAAGGAAAATTTCTCCGGAATCGGTTCCAGATAAATGTCTGTCCGGATATCCGGATAATTGTCACAGATGTAGTTGTATACGGCCAGACAGGAACCCACACAGTCCCCGTCCGGCCTGACATGCCCTGCGATGGCCACTGTTCTGACATCTGTCAGGCATGAATCAAGATTTATCATGTCCGCCTTCTTTCTGCATCACCTCGTCGATTTTCCTGGACATCCGTATACCATACTCAATCGACTGATCCTGGATGAAGCGGATCTCCGGCGTGTTGCGCAGGTTGAGAGAGGACGCAAGGCATTTTCTCGCATATCCCGCCGCGCTGTTCAGCCCGGCCATCGTATCCCGCTGTTCTTTTTCATCTCCGAGGACGCTGATATAGGCTTTACAGGTTTTCAGATCCGGTGCCACCTCCGCCAGTGTCACAGACGTCATCGGATGAATACGCGGATCCTTGATCTCATCACGGATGATCCTGCTCAGTTCGTGCATGACCTCTTCATTCAGTCTCGCGCTCTTTCTGCTGTTTTTTCTCATATATATTCAACTCCGCTCCTCTGCTCCTCTACTTCTCTGTTTGATGGATAACTCCGGCTTCGTACTCATACGGGTTTCACAATGATCCGGGTACTTCTGCTTCTCTCTACCGCGGAACCTCCACCATCTTATACGCTTCCACAGTATCCAGTTCTGCAATATCATCAAAGCCTTCGAACACAAGACCGCACTCGTAGCCCGCTCTCACTTCCTTCACATCATCTTTAAAACGCTTCAGCGAAGCAAGCGAGCCCTCGTAGATCTGCTTCCCTTCTCTGGAAATGCGGATCAGCGAGCCGCGCTCCAGGACACCGTCCAGGACATAAGAGCCGGCAATATTGCCGACACCGGACGCTTTGAAAATCTGCCGGATCTCGGCATGGCCGATGACCTGTTCCTCAAAGATCGGATCCAGCATGCCTTTCATCGCAGCCTCCACGTCCTCGATTGCCTTGTATATAATATTGTAGAGTCTGATGTCGACTTTCTCCTGATCCGCGACTGATTTCGCGATCGGATCTGGTTTTACGTTAAATCCGATGATAATCGCGCTTGATGCGGCGGCAAGCGAAACATCCGATTCGTTGATTGCGCCGACACCGCCGTGAATAACCTTGACGACAACCTCATCGTTGGAAAGCTTTGTCAGGCTCTGTTTCACGGCCTCCACGGAGCCCTGCACATCCGCCTTCACGATCAGATTCAGTTCTTTTAAGCTGCCCGCCTGAATCTGGGAGAACAGATCGTCCAGAGACATTCTCGCCCTTGTCTCCGCCAGCAGGCGCTCTTTTTCCTGAGACACGAAGGTCGCCGCAAAATCTCTCGCCTCGCGCTCTGTGTCGCACACGACAAATACCTCACCGGCGTTCGGAACTCCATTCAGGCCTAATACCTCCACCGGCGTGGACGGACCGGCCTCTTTGACACGTCTGCCTGTATCATCAATCATGGCGCGGACTTTACCGTAACAGCTGCCCGCTGCCACACTCTGCCCGACCTTTAAGGTGCCTTTCTGTACCAGGACAGTAGCCACCACTCCGCGTCCTTTATCCAGCTGTGCCTCGATCACAAGACCGCGGGCATTTCGCTTCGGATTAGCCTTTAATTCCAGAACCTCCGCGCTTAAAAGAACCATCTCAAGAAGCTCTTTGATACCCTCTCCCGTTTTTGCGGAAACCGGTACACAGATCGTACTGCCGCCCCAGTTCTCGGCAACCAGCTCATATTCCGTCAGCTCCTGCTTCACGCGCTCTATATTCGCGCCTTCCTTATCGATCTTATTGATCGCGACAATGATCTCAACACCGGCCGCCTTCGCATGATTGATCGCCTCGATGGTCTGCGGCATCACGCCGTCGTCTGCGGCGACAACCAGAATCGCGATGTCCGTGGAGTTCGCGCCGCGCATACGCATCGCTGTGAACGCCTCATGGCCGGGCGTATCCAGGAAAGTAATCTTCTGATCGTTGATCGTCACAACGGAAGCACCGATCGCCTGCGTAATGCCGCCGGCCTCACCGGCCGTCACGCGCGTATTTCGGATCGCATCCAGCAGGGACGTCTTTCCGTGATCAACATGACCCATCACACAGACAACCGGAGGTCTGGAAACCATATCCGCCTCGTTCTCCTCTTCCTCCTTCAGAAGTTCCGCTATGACATCAATCTTCTCCTCAGGTTCAGCGATACAGTTAAACTCGAGCGCGATCTCCTCCGCTTTCTCATAATCAATCTCCTGGTTTACGGTGATCATGATGCCCTGCAGGAAAAGCTTCTTTACAATCTCAGAAGGCTGTACCTTCATGGCATCTGCCAGTTCGCGAACGGTCATGATCTCAGGAAGGACAATATTCCGTATCTCATCCGTTTTCTTCGAACCGGGAGTCTGAGGAACCGCGTTCCGCTTTTTGTGACCTGTCTTTTTCTCCAGATTCACAAAATTTTCCTGTTTTTTATTCTTTTTGTCGTAATTCTGTTTCTTTTTATTATTATTTTTATTCGCGTTATTATTCCTGGAATCCTTCCCGCGCAGGTCATCCGGAGATGACTTCGCAGAATCACGGTTCATCCGCGTAATTTCCTGATCTAATCGGTTTCTCGAATCCCGGTGACGGTTCTGACCGTCCGACCGATTATTGCGATCACCCTGACGATTACCGGAATAATTTCGATTATTCTGATGATTTTTCTGACTGTTGTAATCACCCTTTTCAGATCGGCCATTTCTATCACCATCCTGTCTCGCCGGTCTGTCAGAAGATCTGCGATTCTGACGATCTCCGTTCATCGAACCGCTGCGCTGCGTGCGATCGCCGGTCCGACGGTCATTTCGCTCTCCCGTCGATCTGTCCCCTGTGCGGCGGTCTCCGCGCTCACCACCTGTCGGTCTGTCCCCTGTACGGCGGTCCGGCCGATCTCCTGTCGGGCGATCTCCTGTGCGGCGCTCACCTGTCGGTCTGTCTCCTGTACGACGATCCGTCCGATCTCCTGTCGGGCGATCCCCTGTACGGCGCTCCGCGCGTTCTCCCGCAGGACGGTCTCCCGTACGGCGTTCCGCACGCTCTCCCGTTGGTTTATCTCCCGTGCGACGCTCCGGCCGCTCTACCGCCGGATGGTCTCCCGCACGGCGATCCGGTCGTTCTCCTGCCAGATGGTCTCCCGCACGGCGTTCCGGCCGCTCTACCACCGGATGGTCTCCCGTACGGCGCTCCGACCGCTCCCCAACCGGACGCTGCGGCCGGTCACCTGCCGGACGTACCGGACGCTCTGCACGCTCTCCCGCGGGGCGTACCGGACGCTCAGCGCGCTCCCCTGCCGGGCGTACCGGACGCTCTGCGCGCTCTCCCGCCGGACGTGGCGGACGCTCATTCGTCACACGCGTCTGATTGCCTCCCCGTCTCTGACCACCGCCTTTTCGATCGCCGAGCTTACTGTTCTGCGGATTATAGACCGCAGATATGGTCGCCTTTTTTTTCGGACGCTCCTTTTTTACATCACCATCCGCCCCTGCCGGGGAAGCAGAAGATTTCTTACTGAACTTATTTTTTACAAGGGTTACTTCCGTCTCCTCCAATGTACTCGAGTGACTCTTTGCCTCTATATTCTGTTCGGAAAGGAAATCAATAATGTCCTTATTTGAAATATTTAACTCCTTTGCCAGATCATATACTCTCATTTTTGCCATGCCTGTTCCTCCCTATTCAGTTGTGAAACTATTTTCAGTTGCTTTTCAATGGAATCCGCAAAACCCGGATGGGTTACCGCTGCCACAGCTCTGTATTCCTTGCCGATGCATCTTCCGAGATTCTCTTTTTTCGAATAGATATATAGGGGAACCCCATAATACTCCGTCATATTTTTCATTTTCTTTTTTGTGTTATCGGAAGCATCTCCGGCAACGATCACCAGAAACGCGCGGTCTTCCCTCACAGCCTTTTCCGCGGAAAACTCTCCGCTGGCTACCTGCCCCGCCTTCTGGGCAAGAGAAAGACCCGATAGTATCCTGTCATTTGGCAAGCGCACTCATCTCCTTTTTTAATAATGCAACTGTTTCCTTCGGTATACTCATCTTAAATGAACGTTCCATGCCATGATTTCTGATGGCTTTTTCCAGACATTCCGTATTTTTACAGAGATATGCGCCGCGCCCGTTCCTTTTCCCGGTCTCATCGACACAGAATGTTCCGTCCTGCAGCCGCACAACACGGATCATCTCTCTTTTTTCTCTCATCTCCCGACAGCCAACACACATGCGCACCGGCACTCTTTTACTCATCTTCGTTACCTTTCCCGGATTTCAGAGTGTCATACTCATATGCTTCGTCATCATCCTCATACGTTCCGTCCGGATATTCTTCTTCGGGTTCATCATCATCCGTATATCCTTCATCGGCGTATGTTTCATCCGCATATCCTTCATCGGCGTATGTTTCATCCGGATATTCGTCATC
>JAJBUT010000080.1:5043-11865 GCA_020860185.1 Lachnospiraceae bacterium
CATCGGCGTATGTTTCATCCGGATATTCGTCATCATAATAGCCATCGTCCTGATATTTCCCATCCGAATATCCATCATCGGAATATACTTCATCTGAGTAGCCGTCTTCATCTATATAATCACCCGCATCTCCGGATGTTTCATCATAATCTCCGTAATCCTCATCATACTCATCATAGTCCTCGTACTCGGTCTCATAATCCATGAAATCACCGGCTTCACGGGCCTGCGTTTCACTCTTGATGTCAATCTTAAAACCGGTCAGACGGGCGGCCAGACGGACATTCTGTCCCTCCTTGCCGATCGCCAGAGATAACTGGTAATCCGGTACAATGACTTTCGCTGTTTTTTCCTCACTGTCCGCGATCACGGAAATCACCTTCGCGGGACTCAGCGCGTTCTGAATCAGGAGGGCTGCGTTCTCATCCCAGTTGATAATGTCAATCTTCTCTCCGTTTAAGATGTCTACAATGGCATTGACGCGGGAACCGTTGATCCCAACGCAGGCGCCGACCGGATCCACATCCGGATCCTTTGACCAGACTGCCATCTTGGTTCTGCTTCCGGCCTCGCGGGAAATGCTCTTGATCTCAACAATCCCGTCCCGTACCTCGGCCACCTCCTCTTCAAACAGACGTTTCACCAGTTCCGGATGTGTGCGGGAGACAAGAATCTTGGGACCCTTGCTGGTCGCTTTTACATCCAGGATATACACCTTTACCCGCTGTGTGGGCTCAAAGGTCTCTCCCTTGATCATCTCATTCTCACTCAGCAGCGCATCTGCCTTTCCGAGGTTAATGCTGACATTTTTCCCGATATAGCGCTGAACGATACCGGTCACCACATCTCTGGATTTGCCGTAGAACTGATCATATATGATCTTGCGTTCCTCCTCGCGGATCTTCTGCAAAATCACATTCTTTGCATTCTGCGTAGCAATACGTCCGAATCCCTTCGCCTCAATCTCTTCGCGGACAATATCGCCGACCTCATACTTGTCGTCACGCATCTTGGCCTCGGCAAGACCGATCTCCAGAACAGGATCCTCAACCTCCTCAACAACTGTTTTCTCCGCATAAACATGGATGGCACAGGTGTCGGGATTGATCTCAACTTTTACATTATCCGCTTTTCCGAAATGGTTTTTGCAGGCTGTGAGCAGAGAATTTTCGATCGCTTCAAGCAAAACCTCTTTGCTGATGTTTTTTTCTTTTTCCAGAATGGTCAGTGCCGCCAACAATTCATTACTGTCCGTCTGTTTATTATTTTTGCTGGTCTTTGCCATTACTCCTCTTCCTCCTTCATGATGTCTTCAAAAGTCAAATGCCAGTCTGATAAGCGCAATATCTTTTTTATCAAATGTAATCTCTTTCTCCCCGGAAGCGATAGTCACGGTATCCTCTGTATAAGCCGTCAGTATCCCGAAAAACTCCTTTTTCCGGTCAATCGCGCGGTAGGTGCGGATCTCAAGCTCCTTTCCCATGCTCCTGATATAATCCTTTTCCTTTTTCAGCGGCCGGCCGAGTCCCGGCGAACTCACCTCGAAAATATAAGACTCATCTATGAAATCCTCCTCATCCAGAAGATCATTCATCCTGCGGGCAACCGCCTCACAGTCGTTCACCGTGATACCGCCCTCTTTATCTATATAGGCGCGCAGATACCAGGAACCGCCCTCCTTCACGTACTCTACATCGACAAGCTCAAACCCGAACTCATCCATCAGAGGTAACAGAAGCGCCTCCGTGCGCGACTCATAATTCTCTCTCTTTGTCATTTTCTCACCTCATATCGCAACACAGCTGCATCACTTCCTTCCGCGCCCCAGTTTTTCATCGGGCAAGAGACGATTTCCCTCTTGCCCGCCGCGTGGGGCACGTGCAGCAAGGCTGCATAATTCCTTACGCGGCTCTGTGCATACAATAACGAAGAGTGGGCTCACACCCACTCTTCATCCTAAAAACTATCATCAGCTATCACTTTAACACATTCTGCTCGGATGTCAAGGATTTTCTAAAATAATTATGTTTTCCGGACGGTATGGTACGGATAATAAATTTTTCGATTGTCCTGATAGATAATAAATTTTTCGATTGCCTTGATTTGTAATTTTAACAATGGTATGATAATAACACTGAAAAAGCAAAGGAGAACAGTTCATATGGATTTAAATGAAAAAGCACTGATTTTACATAAAGAGTGGGGAGGAAAGTTAAACACGGTTCCGAAAGCTCCCGTTAATACGCGTGAGGACCTGTCCATCGCTTACACACCCGGCGTGGCGGAGCCATGCCGTGTGATCGCTAAAAATCCGGAGGAAGCCTACACCTACACCATGAAGGCCAACACCGTCGCCGTCATCTCCGACGGCAGCGCGGTCCTCGGGCTCGGCAATATCGGCGCGCTTGCCGCGATGCCGGTCATGGAAGGGAAATGTGTCCTGTTCAAGGAATTCGGCGGCGTCAACGCCGTTCCCATCGTTCTGGATACGCAGGATCCCGACGAGATTGTTCAGACCGTAGCGGCCATCGCCCCCACCTTCGGCGGCATCAATCTGGAGGATATCTCCGCTCCGCGTTGCTTTGAGATCGAGGAACGGTTAAAATCCATGCTGAAGATCCCTGTTTTCCATGACGACCAGCATGGAACGGCGATCGTTGTCCTGGCAGGCATCATCAATGCGCTGAAGGTAACCGGCAAAAAGAAAGAGGACTGCCATATCGTAGTAAACGGAGCCGGTTCCGCAGGGATTGCCATCACAAAGCTTTTGTTGAAATATGGTTTTAAACATGCGATTCTCTGCGACAGCAAGGGAATTGTCAGCAAAGACAATCCCCATCTGAACTGGATCAAAAAACAGATGTGTGAAGTGACCAACCTCGAGAACAAACACGGCACGCTCGCCGACGCTATGATCGGTGCTGATATCTTTATCGGTGTATCCGCTCCGGGTATCGTTTCACAGGATATGGTGCGTTCCATGAACAAAGACGCCATCATTTTTGCCATGTCCAATCCGACCCCGGAGATCATGCCCGACCTGGCAAAAGCTGCCGGTGCAAAAGTCGTCGGAACGGGACGCAGCGACTTCCCGAACCAGGTGAACAACGTGATCGCTTTCCCCGGCATTTTCAAGGGAGCGCTCGAGGGACGCGCCGAGCAGATCACCGAGGAGATGAAGCTGGCCGCTGCCGAGGCCATCGCCGGACTGATCAGCGATGAGGATCTGAACGAGGATTATATCATGCCGGAGGCCTTTGACCCCCGCGTGAAGGACGCGGTCGCCGCCGCTGTAAAGGCAAATATCAGAAAATAAACATACATTACAATCAGATGGAGGGGAATATGGCCGATCTGAATACCATGTACCGCGTGATCATTCTGTATATGCTCAGCAAAGTGGAATTTCCGCTGACCAACACGCAGATCACGAATTTCATTCTGGAAAAAGACTATACGAATTATTTCACGGTACAGCAGACGATCGCAGACCTGCTCTCCTCCGAACTGATTACGGCGGAATCCACGCACAGCAACACCCGCTACCGCATCACGGAGGACGGGCGGAAAACCCTGACACTCTTCCACGATAAAATATCTCCTGAGATCAAGGAAGATATTTCCTCTTACTTTAAGGAGCATCACTACGAATTAGTACGGGAAACCGCCGTATATGCGGATTATTACAAGGTGGCCGGAGCCGATAGCTATCAGGTTCGCTGTCATATCAGAAATCTTGAAATACCCGTTCTGGATCTGTCTTTGCGGGTACAGACAAAGGAGCAGGCGCGGGTAATCTGCGATAACTGGGAAACAGAAAATGATGAGGTGTATGCCCTGCTGATGGACATGCTGCTGAAGTAGATAAGTCAGTCACAAAACTATTGACTTTTTGTTTTTAATGGCATAAGATAATATCAGCCAAACGAAAGCTAAGGCTATATCATCCATAAAGAATCACCTCCTTCCTGCCGGAAAGAGTCGACAGCGCATTTATATTATCACAAAACTTTTCGTACTTTCAGTATATTTCTTCAAATCACATTTTACGGCTTTTCAGCACTTCTCACGTCGTTTTTGTTTCCAGTGTTCCGGGTATTAAAAAAGTGCCGCAATCCTCAGAAATACGGCACTTTTCAGTGTTTTAAACGAATGGCTAAAATGTTATATTCAGAACTTCCCGGCTTTCGCCGCTTCCTCGACGCTTACCGCAACCGCAACCGTCATTCCTACCATCGGGTTATTGCCTGCTCCGATCAGACCCATCATCTCCACATGCGCCGGTACGGAGGACGACCCGGCGAACTGAGCGTCTGAATGCATACGTCCGAGCGTATCTGTCATACCGTAGGAAGCAGGTCCCGCCGCCATGTTGTCCGGATGAAGCGTACGTCCCGTCCCGCCGCCGGAAGCCACGGAGAAATACTTTTTGCCCAGTTCCACACACTCTTTCTTGTAGGTGCCCGCAACCGGATGCTGGAAACGCGTCGGGTTCGTGGAGTTTCCGGTGATGGATACGCCGACATTCTCATAATGCATAATCGCCACACCCTCCTGCACATCATCGGAACCGTAGCATTTCACAGTGGCGCGCAGTCCGGTGGAGTAAGGCTTCTCATAGATAATGTTTAATTTTGCTTCTTTATAGTCATACTCTGTCTCTACATAAGTAAAGCCGTTGATGCGGGAAATAATCTGCGCCGCATCCTTGCCAAGACCGTTCAGGATAACGCGGAGCGGTTTCTGGCGAACCTTGTTTGCCTTCTCCGCGATACCGATCGCGCCCTCTGCTGCCGCGAAAGACTCGTGCCCCGCCAGGAAGCAGAAGCACTCGGTCTCCTCCTCCAGCAACATCTTGCCGAGGTTGCCGTGTCCTAAGCCGACCTTGCGGTGATCCGCCACGGAACCGGGAATACAGAAGGACTGAAGCCCTTCACCGATGGCTGCCGCCGCCTCGGAAGCCTTGCGGCAGTTCTTTTTAATCGCGATAGCAGCGCCTACCGTGTAAGCCCAGCACGCATTCTCAAAACAGATCGGCTGAATGCCCTTGATCTGACTGTACACATCCAGGCCGGCGTCCTTCGTGATCTGCTCCGCCTCCTCGATGGACGCGATACCGTATGTACTCAGAACAGCGTTGATCTGATCGATTCTTCTCTCATATGATTCAAATAATGCCATGGTATCTTACTCCTTTCTCGGGTCGATGATCTTTGCCGCATCCGCCACGCGTCCGTACTGGCCTTTGGCCTTCTCCCACGCGACATTCGGCTCATCACCGTTTTTGATAAAGTCTGTCATCTTTCCGAGGCTGACGAACTGATAACCGATCACCTCGTCATTTTCATCCAGAGCAAGACCCGTCACATAGCCCTCCGCCATCTCCAGATAGCGAACGCCCTTCTCCTTTGTGCCGTACATCGTACCGACCTGGGAGCGAAGACCCTTTCCGAGATCCTCAAGACCCGCGCCGACGGCAAGTCCGTCATCCGAAAAAGCGCTCTGGGTACGACCGTAAACGATCTGAAGGAAGAGCTCACGCATGGCGGTATTGATCGCGTCACAGACAAGGTCAGTGTTCAATGCCTCAAGGATTGTCTTTCCCTGAAGAACCTCCGCCGCCATAGCCGCGGAATGTGTCATGCCGGAACATCCGATCGTCTCGACCAGAGCCTCCTCGATGATGCCTTCCTTGACATTCAGCGTCAGCTTGCAGGCGCCCTGCTGCGGTGCGCACCAGCCGATGCCGTGTGTAAAGCCGGATATGTCCTCAATCTTTTTCGCGTGAACCCATTTCCCCTCCTCCGGGATGGGGGCCGGATCATGCTTTGCGCCCTTCGTCACAGGGCACATCATCTGTACTTCTTTGGTGTAGATCATTGTATGACTCCTTTCCATGAAATCAAGAAAATTTTCTCTCTGTTCAGTATTTTGCCATATTTTTTCGTTTTCGTAAAGTGTAATTATTCAGAATCGGACAGATTTAAACAGCTTTTGGTCAAGTAGACATACCCTCCTGCGGGGTATGTCTACTTGATCCGGCTTTTTCAACGCTGACTCACCGTATTCAGAATAATCCGACTGTTTATCATTTTTATCTGCCGAACATCACATCTCACCCTGATGCCGTCTTTGTACAATCTCACTGCTGTTTTTATAAATCGAGCCGGCCGGCACCACGCCGCGTACCGAAGAAAGCGGATAAATACTGCTCTCCGGCCCGATCACTGTTCCCGGATTCAGAACGGAATTGCATCCGACCTCCACGTGATTGCCGAGCATCGCGCCGAACTTCTTCCGGCCTGTGGCGATCTCCTGCTCTCCGTCTTTCACAACAACCAGTGTCTTGTCCGATTTCACATTCGACGTGATGGATCCGGCTCCCATGTGCGCTTTGTATCCGAGAATGGAATCCCCGACATAGTTGTAATGCGGCACCTGCACTTTATTAAAAAGAATCACATTTTTCAGTTCCGTGGAATTGCCGACCACCGCACCCTTCCCGACGATCGCGGAACCGCGGATAAAAGCACCGTGACGGATCTCCGCGTCCTCATCAATGATCAGCGGACTTCCCAGATAGGCGGTAATCGCAATCTTCGCGCTCTTTGCAATCCAGATATTGTCACTGCGCTGCTCATAGATCTCCGGATCCAGGGTCGGCCCCAGCTTCCGTATGTAATCCGCCAGACCGTCCAGGAGCTCCCACGGGTAGTCGGCAGTCCGCATATAATCAGCAGCGATTGTCTCGTTTAGGTCGTATAAATTTTTAATTTTGCACTGTTACATTTTTTCTTTCCTTTTCTCATTTTAAAATTAAAT
>JAJBUT010000048.1 GCA_020860185.1 Lachnospiraceae bacterium
TGCTGCGGAGCAATCGACTTTCATAGATGTTGGTGCGCTGCGACAGCAGCGCATGGAAGTTTACTATATGACTTTATGTCGTTCACTATAAACTTGAGTTTATATATCGGTTTTATATGTTATATGTTAACATACCAAAATCTGTGTGTCTAATACATAAAAAAAATAACCCATTATAGCCTGTATCTATAACAGGTTATTTTTCTGCCACCAAAACCACGGGAGTATTACGCTGTCGCTATTTTTCACTAACTCAATCCATATACATTGATTTCCCACTGAAAACCTGCAGGAAAAGATACCGGAAGATGCTCACTCCATCGCCACAAAAGGGAATTCTCGAATCAAATTGCTATCCATCTCCATCATAGATAAAATCCGACTTGCTGCTCCGGAGGGTTGATTTTTCCCGGCCTCCCACGCCTCAACCGTTTTATCTGACACTCCCAAATAACACGCAAATGCTTTCTGTGTCATGCCAACAGAATGCCGGATCTTTTTTATCTCTGATTTTGTGTATTTCTTCACCGGAACTACGCTGACCATTCGCCTCTTAAGTGTTTTTTCATTTTCAGATTTTTCCTGATCTTCCACCGCCTCCGAAAGACCTCTCATTATGCTGTCGTATATTTCAGACATATCTCCCACCTCCATCAAAACATTTGTTCAAGTGCCTGAACCATTTTCTTAATATTATTCCGTTCCAGTTGTGTCAAACTATCCTTTCTACCATGATATCCCCTATTTAATATGGCGTCAAGTCAAAAAACAAATTCTGCCCGCTTTGAATAATCAATATCGAAGCGACATATCTTTAAAACAAAAAGAGAGTTCTGACATCTGCATGTCATATACTCTCTCTTCGTCATAGTATATAATTATCGTTCGTACTCCATTTCTTCATACAAACTTCCTCACAGTTTTTCTGATGTCCCGTACAACTTCGGATTGCTCGAAACGCTATACGTTCTTCTTCCTGGTCTTCCTGGTGCAACAGAAAGATTTTCCTCCCGACTCACTCACAATTCCCGATATTCCAGAATGATTTCTTCTATGCTGCGCCCCGCGTCACGCTCCCTCAGCATCCGCATGGCCGGATTCTCCCTCGATCTTACGCGGCCATACAAAGGCTCCAGATAACACTCCTCGCCAAACCCTCTCTCCCGCAGTCCTTCCTCGGCCAGCTTCACAATCCGGCCGGCCAGATGATAGAGACTGTCGACATTCACAAACCCCGGCAATTCTCTCTTCACAAAGAGCTTCCGCAGCTCCATCTGGTTATAGCCATGGTGATAGATTACGCGGTCATTTGCCAGAATGCCGGACAGCTCCGACAGCTTTTCCTTAAGTCCCACGTAAAAAGCCGCGACCGCCATACTGTCAGAAACCGGCTGGCAGCACGCGCTCCGGAACTCTACCGTTCCGCGAAATGTCAGATCCTCGAACTTAAAGGTCCGAAGCCAGGCCAGATCATCAATCTGAGGAATCACATCGATCTCATGATAATCGCCGTCCGCAAAATATTCTCCCCGAACCGATTCTTTCTGAAAATAGTCTCTGACACACACGGGCCGGAAATTAATATATTTTTCCTCGCGCTCCACACAATAAATACTTGTGGATTCGATGTACGACAGCAAATCCTCCACCGTATCAAAATGACAGTCAAACATACCGATGTTGTGAGGATTGATCCCCTGCGAACTGTTTTCCCAGAGCATATCCCGGCTGCACAGCAGATCCTCATGCTCCCCCAGAAGGACGGAGTTCCCGAAAAGCAGCGCGGTAATCGGTTCCAGTCGGGAAAACACATTCATGGTCAGCAGCAGATCGTCGTAGCTCACATCCAGCTGTACCTGGGACGCACTGCAGAACGTCCCGAACGCCGGATACTCATGAAAATACATCGGTTCGTTCTGCTGATATTTGTCCCGAAGAGACAGATGATGAAACAGCATCCGGTATCGCCCGTTTTCAATGGGGACATTATGATTATAAATCCGATACGGATTGATCCCCATCCCGGTCAGAGTGTAATGGTATCGCCCCAGCAATTTATTCAGATAACGGTAATATCTGGAAAAACGTTCATTCAGCGTATGAAGTTCCTTTTCTCTCCCCATGGAAAGCTCCAGATTATTATAAGAACAGTCAAAAGAAAAAATATCCCCTGTTTTCGGACATTCGGCGGCGTACATATTTCCCTCGTCATCCCACCCGGTCGGGCGAAACTGAAAATGTTCGACAAATTCCCGCGCCGCCTGATGGACATTGGCAAAATCTACCGCCTCTCTGTCCAGATTCACAATGGGCAGCTCCAGCTCAATACCGATATAAAGCTCCCGTTCCTTTTTGGTTGGTTCAATATATTTTTGATACAGGTGCTCGCGCACTGTTTTTTCATCTATCATGGGTAACCTCCCCTTACAGATTCGAGAAAATCTGATATAAAAACTTCATATTCTCCTCATTATCCTCAAATACCTGTCCGTGATCTGTCCCTGTGTACAGAAGTTCACCGTTCCGCCAGGCCAGAAGCGTAGTCATCGGTACACACTCCCAGGCGTCCCGTCCCAACGGCTCCGTGGAAAAAAACACCTGCCCTTTCCGATGCCGGAAGTGCAGAGAATGTTCGTAGTTTGTATGCACATACATACATTCTCCGTCGCTGATCATCAGATTCAGCTTATTGCCTTTCGCCACATCGGGAACCAGTTCGTCCAGAAGCCGAAAACGCTTTTCCGTATCCAGCTTTCCCTCTGACCGTGTCCGTCGGTTTACCTCGTCCAGCAGATAAAGAAAGATCCGCTCGCTGTCCGTGTCGCCGATCTGCCTTTCGACATAACGGTTCAGCGGCTCGTATTCAAAAATCGTCCCATTATGGATCAGCGTCCATCTCCGCCCGGTACAATCCACACCCGAAAACGGATGGCAGTTTTTATACTCCACATTTCCGATCGTCGCGTAGCGGATATGCGCCAGAAGCAGCCTGCCCTCCACCGGAACCGTCAGCCGCTCATGAAGATAACTGCTTTTGTCCGCTTCCAGCGGCTCTTTTTCAATGACCGCACTGTTTCCGTCCAGAATCGCCAGCCCCCATCCGTTCGGATGATGAGGACTGTGCCGGTAAAACTCTTTTAAATAATCCCGGCACTCCACCGGCTGGCGTGCACACACGCCAAATAATTCACACATGATCTCAATTCCCCGTCATCCTTCAAATCTGTCCGCATACTCTTTTGCCAGACACATCCCCTTCTTCACATACCCTCTCTGAAACCGTTCGCGGATCTGTTCCGCGTAGCGCTTCGACGGATCCGTCACCTTTTCCCGCTGGAACGATAAGCACTCCCGAACCATATCCTCCTGACCGGGGAAATATTCCGGCAGCTTCTCTGTCATATCATTCAGGATTTCCGCAGCAGCCTCCCGCACCGGCCGGATCTGATGCCAGCCGGACTCGATCTGAATCTCTTCCGGCTCAAAACGCGCCGCCTCCTTCATATTGCGGATCGCGACTGTCTGCTCCATCGTCCCGAGTGTCTCGTCTTCCTGAAGCATCAGCCAGACCAGCAACAGATGGATAAATCGCAGATCCTGCCGCCGAATCCCCGCCGGACAGAGCGGATTTAAATCCAGCATCCGCAGTTCCACATGATTGATGCCGCTTTTCCGGAGGTTATCCGTCGTATTCGCACCGCGCGCTTTTAAGCGCACCGGGTAGTAGAGTTCCGTGGATGCCGTGATCATCCGGTTCTTCACATAGCCGTCGATGCTGTCCGCGTACCCGTTCAGACTGGTAAAATCCAGAATCGGCACAAAAGAATTCCAGTAGCCGACCTCGCTGCACCGCGGCGAGGCGTAACGGCTGACCACGGTTTCGTCCAGATCGCCGGCCCGATAATACGAACCGTCCAGGACAGGACTCGCGGCTGTCAGATAAACGATCAGCCAGCTGTACCTGACTGCTTTCCTGCCAAGCTCCAGGTATATCCGATCCTTATAGTCACGATATGCCTCCTCTTCATTCGTTCCATAATCAACGGTTTTCTTTTCTCTGTGAGAGTCAAAATCCGCCCGCAGCAAGTCCTCTGAAAAGGAAAAATTATAGTGTATCCCCGAATAAAGCATTTTCTTTTTGCCGTACTTCCCGGCCAGATATTCCCGGTAAACACCCTTTCCCGTCTGATTTCCTGAAAATTGCGCGATCGGAATGTCCTCCTCGCCGCGGACATAGGGAGGGTTGGAAAAAGGCCAGAGATACTCCCGGCCCGTTTCCAGCTTCAGCAGTCGGTCCGCCGTCTCGCGATAGAGTCCGGCCAGCTCCGACCAAACCTTTTCAATACTGCCACTCACGCCCGTGATCAGTTCTACCTGATTTTCACAGAAATCGCGATCAATTCTGCTGTCACCCGGAAAAGGATGCGGCGTATGAGAGAGGCAGCCATGCGCATCCACACGCAGGCTCTCTTTTTCCAGTCCAAACTCCCCCTGGGAAATATATTTTTTTAATTCTCGTTTGTCCAGCAGAAAACCCATGGTATTCTCCTTCTGTATCCGGTCTACCGGTCGTTTTTTATTTCATATCTATCATATATGTTTACTATGTTATAAAGGGTATTTTATACTAATAAATGCCATTTGTCAACAGGGAACCTCCTCCCCGGCTTCCTCCTCATACAGCGTCAAATTCAATTCCTTACTTTTCAACGACTGTAATCGTATTTTTTAACATTCCCATCCAACAGGAATATGTATATGTTCCTTCTTCCTCAGGTGTAACCGGCCATAACAACCGCGGCTACTGCAAAAAATCCTGCAAAAAACCGTATTTTTCTGTTGCGCATTTTCATTCCACACCTCACATTTTTTCTGCAAAATCAATTTACCTATTCACCTATTATGTATATAGGCGAATAGGCAGATTATAGCTTACAATGAGGTCAATATCAAGGAAGGTGATCTTATGCAGAAGCAGCCAAAGAAAAAAGTCAGAGGATCGACAAATTACAGTAGATCAGCCAACGTCTTTCCATAAAAATAATCAATTACCATTTTGTCAAACTCTTTCCATAAGGGTAGCGTTTTGCAAACAGAGGATCTGCTGCAGGGGAGCGCATCCTTCGCAAGACAGGCTACCGTTGCCAGAGACCCTTCTGTCAATTCAAGAAGCTCCCCAACTGTGTATTCTTCCGGCCGGCGACATAAAATATAGCCGCCGCCGCGCCCGCCATGGCCGGATATCAGCTTACCTTTTACCAGTTCCTTCGCAATAATTTCAAGATATTTTTTGGATATCTCCTGGCGCTCTGCTATGTCCTTCAATGGAATATAGCCTTCGCCCGAATGCTCGGCGATATCTATCATGAGGCGAAGTGCATAACGTCCTTTGGTTGAAATCATAGGATTACCTCTTCCCTCCTTTTTATACCACTGCCTCGCAGATCACGTTACCATTCATCTCAATCGTTTTTAATCCCGTCAGCTTTTCTTTGTTCTTATTAAACAAAAGAATAAGTTTTTATTGTTTCAACTATAACAGAAAACAGAAAACCGGACAACGCATTTCTTCATATTCTTCATATTTTACAAATATTACATAAGTTTTGTCTCCGGTAACTTACACACTTTATTTTATATTCCCGGCTAACCTCTGAAACAATGCAGAGCCTCTTCATCCAGCACTGCCTTGCAATTCCAGAGCAGATACAACGGCAAATTGATCAATCCATCATCCACACGGTAGTTGCGCAAAGAAGTCCGTATCGCAAACTTCGGCTCGTATTTTTTACAGAACACACGAAGGCTCTGTGCATGGACGGAAAGTCCCGCTTTTGCCTCCACAGGAATAATGTTGTTGTGATACTGAAAAATAAAATCAACCTCTGATCTTGAATTTTCACTCCAGTAATAAATGCCCGGTGCGATCTGCACCGTCTGCAGCTCCTGAAGTACAAACTGCTCCGTGAGCGATCCCATAAATTCCCTGAATACTGCCTGTTCATCCAGAATAATGTCCGGCTCAATTTCACACGAAATCCGAAGCAAACCAACATCCAGATAATAAATCTTAAACGCTTTCAGATCTTCATATGCTTTCAATGGGATCCTGCCGCCGGATACCCTGCCTGCTTTGCGGATTAACCCACTGTCTTTCAACCATAACAGGGCATCTTCATACTCCCTTGCCCTCGCACCCTCTCTGGCCAGACCATACACAAACTTTTTGTTTTCCTTCGCAAGCTGAGACGGAATTGAATTCCAGATATGATGGATTTTCGGAACCACATTCTCCGGCGCATGCTTTGAAAAATCATTCTCATAGGAAAATAAAAGTTTCCGCTGCTCCTCTGATACCACGGAAAAGTCTTTTGTCTCTATCCACGCATTCACCGCAGTCGGCATCCCGCCGATTATAAAATATTTTTTCAGGTAATCAACATATTTTTCCGAAAAAATGGCCGGCATCTCTTCACTATAATGCTCCTTTGTCCAGGAAAGTAATTCCTCCTCTCCGTTCGCAAGCAGAAATTCCTCGAATGACATCGGCTCTATCGAAATAAAATCAACCTTGCCGACAGGAAATGATGTCCCAGCATGAAGCGTAACACCCAGAAGAGATCCTGCACAACAGATCGCATATTCCGGCGCTTCTTCCTGAAAATACTTTAGCGCAGTAAGTGCTCGCGGAACTTCCTGTACCTCATCAAAAACCAGGAGCGTTTTCTCTGGATTAATTTTATGGCCATGATATGCTCCCAACAACTCCAGAATTCTCGACGGAACAATCGTCCCCTCAAAAATATCCGCAACACTTCCGGGATTCTCAAAATTGATATAACATACATCCTCAAAATAAAGTCTTCCGAATTCTCTCATCAGCCAGGTCTTCCCTACCTGCCTCGCACCGGTGAGGATCAGTGGTTTGCGAAATCTGCTTTCCTTCCATGCCGCCAGTTTTTCCATTGCTTTCCGATACATATCATGCCTCCCAACTCAATTTCCTGTTCACAGGCAACATCATATCTCGAAAATCACATTTTTGCAACCATGCTTTTCATTATTTCTCACATTTTTGCCATCTTAATAACCGGCATCTGCATTCATATACAGTAATCGCTCCAGACTTCCTGCGAAGCGTCCACACAGCTGTTGCGGACGATCAGCTTTCCCTCCAGTTCCATCCGTATCACGCCTCTGTGACCGCCGCGAATCCGGTCGAGCAGCAGATACAGCGCAAATTTCCCCATCTCATCCTTCGGCAGCCGCACGGTCGTCAGCATGGGGCGTATATCCTGTGCCAGTTCAATATCATCACTTGCAATAATGGACGGCATATAATACAACCTCTTATATCTGCTCAGGCATTTCAGCATCCCGATCGCCGTGATATCGTTCGCGCAGTACACCGCCGAGGGATAACTGCCGGACTGCAGCCATTTTTCCATACATTTATACCCTTCCGCCTCGGTCTGCTTTGTCTCGATCACGTTCTCAGGCTCCAGATCGATCCCATGCCTGCCCAGCGTTTCCTGATAACCGCTGTATCTCGATTCGTTATGGCACGCACCGACATAAGCGATATTTCGATGTCCCAGCGAGATCAGATGTTCCACCGCAACGGATGCAATCTTATTTCCGTCGCAAAGGACCTCATCCACCTCATAATTGGTAGAATTGCGGTTTACGGAAACCACATTTTTAAATGTCTGAATCAGTTTTTTCAGAGCTTCTCTGTTGCATTTCCCGATAACGATCAGGCCGTCGCTCCTCCCGCTTTGTTCCGCCTCCGCGTACATCTCACGGATGATACCGTTCAGATCGGATCTGCGGCATTCCCTGTTATCGGAAAATAGAGACTTATACCAGACATTCGACAGAATACACATATGATTATGTATCTCACTCTCAATCACCCACAGAAGTTCTGAGAAAAAGGGGTCTGTATGAGCCTCCTCCATCCGCGTCATCAGCACGCTGATGTAACAGGTCTGCTGCCGGTCTGCCTGCTTCCCCTTTTTCAGATTTCTGGCCGATTCATTTGGTGTATAATTTTTCTCGATTGCCGTTTTCCAGATTCTTTCCCGCAGTTCCGGTGTCTTGCAGCGGTACTCCGGATTGTTCAGCACCCTCGAAACCGTGGCGGGAGATGCCCCCACGATCTGCGCAATTTCTTTGATGGACATATTGGTCCACACTCCTCTCCGTTTTAGACAAAAAGGCCTGCAATTATTTTTCTGCAGGCCTTTCCGCTTTATAGATTATTATGATGGATGGCTTATTCAATCGTCACCTTTTCGGGAAAAACAAGTTCCAGCGCTGACGTATCTATAAAATCTCTTACTACAAACTCATTGTCGTATTTTCCATTTGCATAGCACCACTCCTGCATTGCTTCCAGGTCTTCCACACCCTCCTGACTGAAACCGATCGCGCAGACGGTAGATTCCCATGTACTGTAGAAGTCGTTCGGATCCAGACCGGTCGTATTCTCCATATACTCCGCTGCTTCTTCCTGATTTTCATTGATCCAGTCATATGCTGCCTGGGAAGCCTCCAGCCACGCGGCCAGCGCTTCCGTATTTTCTTCATTATAGCTTTGCGATGTCACAAAATACGCGCCTGTGGTCAGCCCCAATTCTTCGGACGGTATAGCCAGCACCCATCCGTATTCCTCCGCGCGCTCAGCATTCGCCCCGTACGCATACCAGGCGGCAGCCTCATTATTCTGAACAACCGCCAGAGCGGTCTGGGTGGAATCCGTGCTGATGATATTTTGCTCACTTTCATCAAAACCGAGGTATTCAAAAATCGCGCTGTTATAGAAGTCCCACACTGTCCCCACGGTGGTAATAAAACCGATGCTCCCGTCCAGAGAACTCAGGTCATCCGCATATTCCGGCGACACATAGAGACCGCCGTTCTGCCCTGAATTAGAGCTTAATTCTGAAAAAATGATAAGGTCCGTATCCTGCGATGTGTTTCCGAAGCGGTTGACCAGCGCGTAATTCGCCATATTTCCGATATCCGCTGTGCCGTTAACCACCGCGTCAATTGTATTAATGCCGTAGGCGTACTCTGTATACTCCAGATCCACTCCATACTCCTCAAAAATGCCCTGTGCTTTCCCGATCACGGCGATGTAATAATCCAGATTCCCCGTCATCAGTGCCTGACGGACCGTCACAAGCCCGCCATCAGATCCTGCCGTTGCCGTCGATGAGCTTTCCTCCGCACTGCTGCCCGCGGATGCCGCTGAACTGTCCGATGAGGAATCGCCGCTCCCGCAGCCTGCGAGTGCGAAAGCCGTAAACCCCGCCAGCAAAATTGCCGCTGCTCTTTTTCCTTTTTTCCATCTGTTTCTCATCATGTTTAAACCTCTTTCCTGTCATATACTAATCCATTTGCCATTTGATTTGTCCTTTTTTCCTGCAACAGTGTTCCATTTTTCTTCTCACATAAGAACCTGTTCAAAAATAACAGTTCCTAACCGCTCTCAGTAATCGAAAGTCAACACTGCGCATTCATCTCTTTCATCCCTTCACTCCAAACCTCTTTAATGCTTTCTTTCCGCCAAAAGACAGCAGCCGATCCGCCAGGAAACCGACGAGCGCCAGCGTAACGATACCCGCGAATGCCCAATCGGTTCGATAATAAAGCTTGGAACTGTTGATCAGATAACCAAGCCCATCGCTGCCGACCAGCATCTCCGCCGAAATCACACAGATAATCGAACTGCTCAGGCCCAGACGGACGCCGGTGAAAATATTCTGCACAGAGGATGGAACCACTACACTGAAAAATACTTTTATCCGCGTGGCGCCCATACAGGAGGCCGCCTCCGTCAACGCTTCATCCACTGACGCAACACCCGCGATGGTGTTTACCAGAATCGGGAAAAAGCTGGCGTAAAAAATCAGCATCACTTTGGATATATCTCCGACACCGAACCACATCAAAAACAATGTTGTCAGTGCAATGGCCGGCACAAAGCGGAAGAAGGATGTGATCGGTTCCACAAACCATCTCACAAACTTGAAATTTCCGATCAGTAATCCCAGCGGCACTGCAAAAAGAATACCGAGCCCCCAGCCCCTTAAAAACCGGGTAACGCTGACTACTATATCCGTAAACAGCATGCCGTTTGTGATCACCTGATAATATCCCTGTATTGTCTCATACGGACTGGGAAGGAAATATGAGTCATAATTCAGGGAACCCAGCCACCATACCGCTATCACCACAATCCAGGAAATGATTCCCACCTTCAGAACTTTCTGCCAGAATCCTGTCGCAATATTACTTTCTTTCATTTTATTTTCACCTCCCGCCTAAATGTAAAACTCAACCGGGGTACTCAGCCCGCTGTTGGTCACAGTCTCTATGCTGTTGTCATTGTAAACAAACAGTTTGCTGATTAAGACCTGCACTTTTTCACCAATTTCCAAAGGCTCCCCGTCCAGACCGTATGTTCCGTAAATATCCGTGCCGTTTACCCTTACCCGAACTTCGTATGAATTTCCCCGGAAAAGGAAGCTCACAACTGTACCCTCTTCCAGAATATTCGGAAACTGGTTTCGTGTACCGGCCTTCTCAATTCTGATAAACTCCGGCCGCACCGCTGCCCGGTTCAGATGCGGATCTGCCCGAAATCCCTTCAGTTCACCGTAGTCTGCGATCTCCGTTGACTGTCCGATAAAACGCGCCACAAACGGCGTCTCCGGATTGCTGTAAACTTCCGCCGGCGTACCGATCTGCTCCACCCGGCCCTGATTGGTTATGATAATCTCGTCAGAAACCTCAATGGCCTCATCCTGATCGTGCGTGACAAAAATGCTGGTCACGCCGAGCTGCGTGATGATATCCCGAAGCCACGACCGCATCTCCTTTCGAACCTTCGCGTCAATGGCGGAAAACGGTTCATCCAGAAGAATCAGGTTCGGCTTCGGCGCCAGCGCACGGGCGAACGCAACTCTCTGCCTCTGACCGCCGGAGAGCTGGTCCGGATACCGGTCGCCCAGTCCTTTCAGATTAACAATCTCCAGCAGTTCTTCCACGCGCTCCTTTATGTACTCCTTCGTTTTTTTCTGAATTTTGATACCGTAAGCAATGTTATCAAATACCGTCAGATACGGAAAAAGTGCGTAACTCTGAAAAACCAGCCCGATGCCTCTCTCATAAGGCTGAAGTTCATTAACCAGTTGTCCGTTAATATAGATATCTCCGTTATCCTGGTGCTCCAGTCCGGCAATCATTCGCAGAATCGTCGTCTTTCCGCTTCCGCTGGGTCCGAGCAGGGCAACCAGACGTCCCTCCTCCACCTGGAAGCTGACATCCTTCGACGCCTGAAAATCACCGAAGGTTTTGTTTATATGCTGTACATCAATATACATGCTTTCCTCCTTTTCCCTCAGTCTTCCACTCACCGTGTCTGAGGGCGGCTCTGCGAGGCCGCCCTCGTCGCCGATATCAAAAACAAGGGTATTCCCTTTTTCGGATGAGAATATGCCATTCACAAACAAATAAAAAAGAGGGTATTTTTTTCATTGTAATTATCAAGTCAATCGTTTGTGTGTTTTTTTGTATTTCTCATCCGAAATTTTATAAAACCAAGTTCGCATATCGGTTTTATGTATGTTATGATATCACAGGAAATTATGCGTGTCCAATACAAAAACAAAATACCCGGTTATAGTTTTTCTTGATGACAACGTTTGCGTAATTTCAGCAAATAAATATCTTGAAATTATTGCGCAGGAACTAGTACATCGAATAATTAATAACTGGCTATAGCGCGCCGAATGATTTTTCATG
>JAJBUT010000074.1 GCA_020860185.1 Lachnospiraceae bacterium
AGGTATTTTCTTTAGTCAACCCCCTCTACACTTTGAATTATACAGGAAGCTTAACCATCTTTTAGATTAAATCAACGGTACTCACATCTCATTCTCTAATGTGTACATGCCGGAATCGTGTTATATATGGTGATTCGTCGTCCGGCATCCGGTCAACTGTATCCGGACGTCATCTCCAAAGACGGACGGCTCTTTCATAGTTATAGAATTCCAACACTTACAATAGGTCTGTCTGTGATACTATTGGTTTTGCAGCATTATTTTTTTGCTGCTTTCGGTTTCTTAGCGCCATACTTGGAACGAGCCTGATGGCGGTTCGCAACACCTGCCGTATCCAGCGTACCGCGAATAATGTGGTATCTGGTACCGGGCAGATCCTTGACACGTCCGCCGCGGATCAGCACAACGCTGTGCTCCTGCAGGTTGTGTCCCTCGCCCGGAATATAGCTTGTCACTTCAATCCCGTTCGAAAGACGAACTCTGGCGATCTTCCGGAGAGCCGAGTTAGGTTTTTTAGGCGTAGCTGTCTTCACTGCTGTGCACACACCCCTCTTCTGCGGAGAAGAGGTATCTGTGGTTCTCTTCTGCAGAGAATTGTACCCCTTCTGCAGTGCCGGCGCCGTCGATTTCTTAACCGATGTCTGACGACCTTTTCTTACTAACTGGTTAAATGTTGGCATTCTATTCACCTCCTGTATGAATGTTGATTTTGATGATGAAAAAACTTCCACATCAGAAAACACGTACCATTGAATGCACGCCTGGTTATTATAGTAAATACAAATATCGTTGTCAAGCATATTTTTCGGGCTTACATAGATTTACGATATTACAAGGCCGGGTTCTGTCAAAAAATGCCATGTTCAGTTTACATCGGTAAAGCGTCTGCCCCCGTCCTCCGGAACTTTCATAAAATCTACTCCCCGTCCGAATCGTCTCCGTCGTCTCCCGGATCCTCAGGCGCGGCTTCCTCCGACTCATCAGCATCCGGTTCAAAAACATCCCTCAAATCAAGGATATCCACCGTCTCCTCATCGTCCGTCTCAGCGGCATCCGATTCATATTCGTTCTCCATACCAGCAGCATCCCGAGTAAAGTCTTCACTCATTTCAGAATACTCGTCGTCCTCAAAATCCAGATCACCGAGATCAATCTCATCATTCGCATTCATATCGGAATCCAGACGGATGGATCGATAGCGCTTCATACCGGTTCCGGCAGGAATCAGCTGACCGATGATCACGTTCTCCTTCAGGCCGATCAGCGGATCTGCCTTGCCCTTGATCGCCGCATCCGTCAACACCTTAGTGGTCTCCTGGAAGGATGCCGCAGACAACCAGGACTTCTTTGCGAGAGAAGCCTTCGTGATACCGAGCAGCACCTGCTTGGCCTCCACAGGCTCCCTGCCCTCCTCTACAAGTCTCGCATTCGTATCATCGTACTCAAGTACATCGACCATGGTACCCGGCAGGAAATCCGAATCTCCGTTGTTCTCAATGCGGACGTTCTTCATCATCTGGCGGACGATCACTTCCACATGCTTATCGTTGATCTCCACGCCCTGCAGGCGGTATACACGCTGCACCTCACGAAGCAGGTAGTCCTGCACGGCACGGACGCCTTTTACCTTCAGAATGTCATGCGGATTTACACTTCCCTCGGTCAGCACATCGCCGGCCTCCAGCACCGTCTCATCAGAGATCTTGATTCTCGATCCATAAGGGATCAGATAAGTCTTTGAGTCACCGGTTTCCGCATTGGTAACAACAATCTCCCGTTTTTTCTTTGTATCCCGAATGGTGGCAACACCGGCGATCTCTGTGATAATCGCCAGACCTTTCGGCTTCCGCGCCTCAAACAGCTCCTCTACACGGGGAAGACCCTGTGTGATATCGTTTCCGGCCACACCACCGGTATGGAAGGTACGCATCGTCAGCTGCGTGCCCGGCTCACCGATGGACTGTGCCGCAATGATACCTACCGCCTCGCCCACCTGAACAGCCTGCCCGGTCGCCATATTGGCGCCGTAGCACTTTGCGCAGATACCGACATGAGAACGACAGCTTAAGACAGTACGGATCTTAATCTTCGTAAGCGGTTCCCCTTTCTCATCCACGCCTTTACTCATAATCAGGGAAGCGCGGCGCGGTGTAATCATATGATCCGCCTCGATCAGAAGATTGCCGTCTCTGTCGTAAATATTTTCACAGGAGAAACGTCCGGTAATACGCTCCTCCAGGCTCTCGATCTCCTCTTTCCCGTCCATGAAAGCATAAACATACATCCCGGGGATCTCATCATGGTCGGCGCTGCAGTCGATCTCGCGGATGATCTGATCCTGAGATACATCGACCAGACGACGCGTCAGGTAACCGGAGTCAGCGGTACGAAGCGCGGTATCGGACAAACCCTTCCGGGCACCGTGTGCGGACATAAAGTATTCCAGCACATCCAGACCCTCGCGGAAATTCGACTTGATCGGCAGCTCGATGGTTCTTCCGGTCGTATCCGCCATCAATCCGCGCATGCCGGCAAGCTGCTTGATCTGCTTATCCGAACCGCGGGCGCCGGAATCCGCCATCATGAAAATATTATTATACTTATCAAGACCGGAAAGCAGCTCGTGCGTCAGTTCATCATCCGTCTCCTTCCATGTCTCGATCACCTCTTTGTAACGTTCCTCTTCTGTGATCAGCCCACGTTTATAGTTCTTGGTGATCACATCCACGGTATCCTGCGCCTGTTTGATCAGCTCCGGTTTCTTGGCCGGAACCGTCATGTCGGAAATAGATACAGTCATGGCTGCCTGGGTAGAATATTTATATCCCATCGCCTTGATATCATCCAGAACCTCCGCGGTCCGGGTAGCCCCATGGATATTAATGACCTTTTCCAGTATCTGCTTCAGGCCTTTTTTCCCGACATGAAAATCCACTTCAAATTTCAGCGCATTTTCCTCGACGGTGCGATCAATCAAACCAAGATCCTGCGGCAGGATCTCATTGAACAGCATCCGACCCAGCGTGGTCTCGACCATGGCAGAAATATGTCTGCCCTCGAACTCTCCCTCACGACGCACATACAGCTTCTGATGGAGAGAAATATACCCGTTCTCATATGCCAGGATTGCTTTGTTGATACTGTCAAAGCGATGTCCCAGTATATCCTCGATCGTGCAGATCACGATACGTCTCCGCTCAGGGTCAATATTTACACGGACAAATGACTCTTCTGACAATACAAGGTGATTTTCTTTATATTCTTTCAGCGCCTCCTGTGCCGCGGACAAAGTGTCATACTGTGCCGCGATTTCCGCCAGCTCAGACTGAGATTCCTCAAAAGCCCGGATTGCACAGTCTGCAAAATAATCCTTTGACAGTTCATCCTCCGGTACGGCCGTCACTTCCGCCTCATCCACGCCAAACTCTGCCGCAACCAGGGCTTCTTTATCCGTACCGGTATAATCCGGAACCTTATGCATTGTCAGATAGTAAATACCCAGCACCATATCCTGAGAAGGAACTGCCACCGGACCGCCGTCTGACGGCTTTAAGAGGTTATTCGGAGAAAGCAGCATAAAGCGGCACTCTGCCTGTGCCTCCACAGACAGCGGAAGATGTACGGCCATCTGATCGCCGTCAAAATCTGCATTAAACGCGGTACAGACAAGAGGATGAAGCTTGATCGCCTTGCCCTCGACGAGAACCGGCTCAAACGCCTGAATACCGAGCCTGTGCAGGGTCGGCGCACGGTTCAACATCACCGGATGCTCTTTGATCACATCCTCAAGGACATCCCATACTTCCGGCTGAAGCTTCTCTACCATCTTCTTTGCGCTCTTGATATTATGCGCTGTGCCGTTGGCGACCAGTTCCTTCATAACAAAGGGTTTAAACAGCTCAATTGCCATCTCTTTGGGAAGTCCGCACTGATATATTTTAAGCTCCGGTCCGTCGACAATCACCGATCGGCCGGAATAATCCACACGTTTTCCCAGAAGATTCTGACGGAAACGACCGGATTTTCCCTTCAGCATATCCGAGAGGGACTTCAAGGCCCGGTTGCCCGGTCCGGTCACCGGCCGGCCACGGCGTCCGTTATCAATCAGGGCATCCACCGCTTCCTGCAGCATACGCTTCTCATTTCGGACAATAATATCCGGAGCGCCCAGCTCCAGCAGCCGGCTCAGGCGGTTATTTCGATTGATAATTCTTCTATATAAATCGTTCAGATCAGAGGTCGCGAAACGTCCGCCGTCCAGCTGCACCATCGGGCGCAGATCAGGCGGGATAACGGGGATCACTGTCATAATCATCCATTCCGGTTTGTTCCCCGACTCACGGAATGATTCGACAACCTCCAGCCGTTTGATAATCCGCGCGCGTTTCTGTCCGGTCGCAGACTTGAGGGCTTCCTTTAACTCAGCGGAATCCTTCTCCAGGTCGATCGCTTTCAAAAGCTCCATGACCGATTCCGCGCCCATACCGACACGGAAATCGCTGCCGTACTTCTCGCGGGCCTCCTGATACTCAATTTCAGACAGCACCTGCTTATACTGCAGATCGGTGCTGCCCTTATCCAGCACAATATAGGAAGCAAAATATAATACACGTTCCAGCACTCTCGGCGACAGATCAAGAATCAGTCCCATACGACTCGGTATACCCTTAAAATACCAGATATGAGAGACCGGAGCCGCCAGCTGAATATGACCCATGCGCTCTCTGCGCACATTGGATTTTGTGATCTCAACACCGCAGCGGTCACAGACTACACCTTTGTAACGAATCTTTTTATATTTCCCGCAATGGCACTCCCAGTCTTTGCTGGGTCCAAAAATACGCTCGCAGAACAGACCGTCTTTTTCCGGTTTCAGAGTCCTGTAATTGATCGTCTCCGGTTTTTTCACCTCGCCCCGGGACCATTCCAGTATTTTCTCCGGTGAAGCCAGGCCTATGCGAATCCTGTCAAACGCCACAACCTGATTTGTCTCGTTTTTCTTTGTCTCTGGCATTGCGACACTCCCTTCCTGATCTAATGTACTCCTGACTGTTCCTCGCTTTCGCAGTCAGACATAAGCTTCTCAGCTGTTCAGTTTCATCACAGTCATACAGATTCTTCATCAAAGCTTTCATCCTGCAGATCGCCAAAATCATCCTCCGTCATATCATCTTCCTCTTCAACATCCACCAGCTCTTCATTCTCGTCGAACTCCTGTTTTGAAAAGCCCATGGCACCGAAGGACTCCTTTTCCTCATAATTGAAATCACGATCCCCTGAGATGATAGAATTCAAACTGGTATCACCATATTCACTGGTCTCCAGCAGCGTCACTTCCTCGCCGTTCTCATCCTCCAGCGTGATATCCAGACCGAGAGCCTGCAGTTCTTTCAATAATACCTTGAAGGACTCCGGAATACCCGGTTCGGGGATATTGTCGCCCTTGATAATCGCCTCATAAGTCTTCACGCGGCCGATCACATCATCAGATTTCACGGTCAGGATCTCCTGCAGAGTATAAGCAGCGCCGTAAGCTTCCAGAGCCCACACCTCCATCTCACCGAATCGCTGGCCGCCGAACTGAGCCTTGCCGCCCAGAGGCTGCTGCGTCACAAGAGAGTACGGACCGGTAGAACGTGCGTGAATCTTGTCATCCACCAGATGATGAAGCTTCAGGTAATGCATATGACCGATGGTAACCGGGCTGTCAAAATACTCACCTGTCCGCCCGTCACGCAGCCACACTTTGCCGTCACTGGAAATCGGAACACCCTTCCACAGGCTTCTGTGGTCGCGGTTTACATCCAGATAATCCAGCACATCCTGTTCTAGAACATCCTGATACTTATCATGGAAATTTTCTTCGCCTTCATCTGCCTCATCCGCATCAAACGGCAGATTGACATAATCATTCGCCAGATCCAGTGTATCCATGATATCCTTCTCGTTCGCGCCGTCAAAAATCGGCGTAGAAATATTAAATCCAAGTGCTTTCGCCGCCAGGGAGAGGTGGATCTCCAGCACCTGTCCGATATTCATTCGGGACGGAACACCCAGCGGATTCAGCACGATATCCAGCGGACGTCCGTTCGGCAGGAATGGCATATCCTCAATGGGAAGTACACGGGAAACAACACCTTTATTTCCGTGACGGCCCGCCATTTTATCTCCCACAGAGATTTTTCTTTTCTGTGCGATATATATACGAACCGCCTGGTTTACACCCGGAGACAGCTCATCCCCATTATCCCGTGTAAAAACCTTGGCATCAACCACAATACCATACTCACCGTGCGGAACCTTCAGCGAGGTGTCGCGCACCTCGCGCGCTTTCTCTCCGAAAATGGCGCGCAGCAGCCGCTCCTCCGCAGTCAGCTCAGTCTCACCCTTCGGAGTCACCTTGCCGACCAGGATATCCCCTGCCCGAACCTCTGCCCCGATCCGGATAATACCTCTCTCGTCCAGATCCTTCAGCGCATCATCTCCGACGCCCGGAACATCCCGTGTGATCTCCTCCGGTCCCAGTTTCGTATCACGGGCTTCCGCCTCATATTCTTCTATATGAATGGATGTGTAAACATCATCCTGAACCAGACGCTCCGAGAGCAGTACAGCATCCTCATAATTATAACCTTCCCAGGTCATAAAACCGATCAGAGGATTCTTTCCGAGGCCAAGCTCGCCGTTTGAGGTGGACGGGCCGTCCGCGATCACCTGTCCGGCTTCCACATGGTCGCCTTTATAAACAATCGGAATCTGATTGTAGTAGTTGGACTGGTTGCTTCTGGAAAACTTCGTCAGCTTATATATCTCTCTGGAACCATCATCGTCATATTTAATATGAATTTCGCTGGAGCATGCACGCTCCACAACGCCGGCGCGCTTTGCGAGAACGCACACTCCGGAGTCGACAGCCGCTTTCGCCTCCATGCCCGTGCCAACCACCGGAGCCTCCGTCGTCAGAAGCGGCACAGCCTGGCGCTGCATGTTTGCTCCCATCAGGGCACGGTTCGCGTCGTCATTCTGCAAAAACGGAATCAGAGCAGTCGCAACGGAAAACACCATCTGCGGGGAAACATCCATATAGTCGAACAGGCTGCGCTCATACTCCTGCGTTTCCTCGCGATATCGGCCGGAAACCATCCGGCGAACAAAATAACCCTTCTCATCCAGCTGCTCATTGGCCTGCGCCACATGGCAATTATCCTCTTCATCCGCCGTCATATATACGACTTCCTCCGTGACGCGCGGATTTTTCGGGTCTGTTTTATCTATTTTTCGGTACGGTGCTTCCACAAATCCATACTGATTGATCCTCGCATAGGATGCCAGAGAATTAATTAATCCGATATTCGGTCCCTCGGGAGTCTCGATCGGACACATCCTTCCATAATGAGAATAATGAATATCACGCACCTCGAATCCCGCTCGATCTCTGGACAGGCCGCCGGGTCCAAGCGCGGACAGACGCCGCTTATGTGTCAGCTCACCCAGCGGATTATTCTGATCCATAAACTGGGAAAGCTGAGAGGAGCCAAAGAACTCCTTCACTGCCGCCGTCACCGGCTTGATATTGATCAGGCTCTGCGGGCTGACGGTCTCCAGATCCTGCGTCGTCATTCGCTCACGGACGACTCTCTCAAGTCTGGACAAACCGATCCGATACTGATTTTGCAGCAGCTCGCCGACCGCACGGATGCGACGGTTACCCAGATGATCAATATCATCGTCGTTTCCGATGCCGTACTCCAGATGCATATTATAATTAATGGAAGCCAGAATATCCTCTCTGGTGATGTGTTTCGGAATCAGGTCATGGATATTCCGGCGGATGGCAGCTTTGATATCCTCCGGCTCATCATGCTCCTCCAGAATCTGCGCCAGGATCGGATAATATACCAGCTCCGTCACGCCAACCTCCTTCGGATCCACGTCGACAAAACTGGTGATATCCACCATCAGATTAGAAAGCACCCGGACATTCCTCTCCTCCGCCTGAATCAGAACCGACGTAATCGCCGTATTCTGAATTCGATCCGCCAGCTCACGATCAACCTTCGTGCCGACCTCCGCAATCACCTCACCGGTGGACGGATCTGCGACATCCTCCGCAAGAGTCTGTCCGTTGATACGGTTCCGGAACATCAGTTTTTTGTTGAATTTATATCTGCCGACCTTTGCCAAATCATATCTGCGCGGATCAAAAAACATCGACAGGATCAGGCTCTCTGCGCTCTCTACGGAAAGCGGCTCGCCCGGTCGTATCTTTTTATATAATTCGAGAAGTCCTTCCTGATAGCTCGTTGCGGTATCCTTCCCGAAGCTAGCCAGAATCTTCGGTTCCTCGCCAAACAGGTCAAGAATTTCCTGGTTCGTGCCGACGCCCATCGCCCGGATTAAAACCGTGATCGGAACCTTTCGGGTGCGGTCTACCCTTACATAGAAAACGTCATTGGAGTCTGTCTCATATTCCAGCCATGCGCCGCGGTTCGGGATCACAGTACAGGAATATAACTTTTTGCCGAGTTTATCGTGCGTGATTCCATAATAAATACCCGGAGAACGAACCAGCTGACTGACGATCACGCGCTCCGCGCCATTGATCACGAACGTACCCGTCTCTGTCATCAACGGCAGATCCCCCATAAAGATCTCGTGCTCATTGATCTCATCCGCCTCTTTATTGTAAAGTCTGACTCTCACCTTCAAAGGTGCCGCGTAGGTCGCGTCTCGTTCTTTACATTCCGGGATCGTATACTTCACATCATTTTCGCATAACGTAAAATCCGTAAACTCCAGACTCAGATGACCGCTGTAATCAGCGATCGGGGAAATATCGTCAAACACTTCCCGGAGGCCCTCGTTCAAAAACCAGTTGTAGGAGTTCTTCTGTACTTCAATCAGATTCGGCATTTCCAGAACCTGTTTCTGTCGGGAATAACTCATACGCAATGCTGTTCCGTTTTTGACTGGACGTATCCTGTTTTTCTCCATAGACGTTCACCTCTCGTTATATTTTCATAGTAAAATGGGCGCACGAAACCCACAAACCGCAATAGTGCGTTATCCATAATAACACAAAGTTTTTGGGAAGTCAAGCTAATTTTTCCATTCCGAAAACTCCGGGACTTTTCTGTCAATTCGATTGCCAGGATACTCTTCATCGCAGCCCGTAAATGATTATGAGAAAAAAAACGAAAAAGACCCGCCGGAAAATCTATTCCGGGAGTCCTTCTCGTTTTGTGTTCACTCTGCGAATGCAGCGATCTCGTATCCGGTTCGACTACAGATTCGCATTCTACTTCAAAGTAACTTTAGCGCCTTCAGCCTCCAGCTTGGCCTTGATGTCCTCAGCCTCTGCCTTCTCAATGCCCTCTTTAACAGCCTTGGGAGCCTCATCTACAACAGCCTTCGCCTCCTTCAGGCCAAGTCCGGTTACCTCACGGACAACCTTGATGACTTTAACCTTGTTCGGGCCAACCTCGGTAAGCTCAACGGTGAACTCTGTCTGTTCCTCAACCTCTGCTGTCTCGCCGCCAGCCGCTGCAACAACGACACCCGCAGCCGCGGATACGCCGAACTCTTCCTCGCATGCCTTTACAAGATCATTTAACTCTAAAACGGTAAGCTCTTTAATCGCTTCAATAAATTCTGCTGTGGTTAATTTTGCCATGATTCTTTCCTCCATTCATTATCAAATCATTTTCATTTAGTTGCTCTCAGCCTCTGCAGCCGGAGCTTCTGCCGCAGCCTCTTCTGCCGCAGCCGTTGCTGCCGCGCCGCCCTGCTCCGCGATCTGACTGATCACGCGCGCAAAGTTTGCGATCGGCGACTGGATGCTTCCAAGCAGCTTGCCGAGCAGCTCTTCTCTGGACGGGACAGCCGAAATAGCCTGCATGCCCGCCGCGTCATAGAAACCGCCTTCCACCACGCCGGCCTTGATCTCAAGCGCCGGGGCTGTCTTTGCGAACTTCGCGAGCACCCGCGCCGGGGCTGTCGCGTCGTCCTTTGAAATGGCGATCGCGCTGGGGCCTTCAAGAACCTGATCCAGCGACGCGAAATCCGTACCTTCAAACGCGCGTCTCATCATCGTATTCTTATACACTTTATAAGTAATACCGGCCGCTCTCAGCTCTCTGCGCAGCTGTGTGTCCTGCTCTACCGTAAGTCCGCAGTAATCAACCACAACGACCGACTGTGCGCCATCCACGTTTTCAGAAATCTCCTGAATCACAGGCTGTTTTAACTCTACTTTTGCCACGATTCGTGCACCTCCTTTTCATATTTATGTACGAGAGTACATATTTTATATGCTTACGAAAATCCGAATAAAGCGATTCCGCAAACATATAATACAGGGAAAACAAATCCCCTCTGCCGAAAAACAGAGGGGAGAAAAATCTGCAACATCAACACATATGTGTCCTGCGTAAATTCCCTCGGCAGGCCAACTGTTACGCCATCCGGCACCTGCTGTCTTCGGCAATTGCTCTCGCATTATAGCATTATATTTCTGTGATGTCAACAACAAACGCAAAACTGCTTACACCAGCTTGGTAACGTTTAATTTCACACCGGGTCCCATCGTGGAAGCCATAACAACGCTCCGCAGATACTGGCCTCTCAGCGCACTCGGTCTTGCTTTATTGACAGCATCAATAAGGGTCTGGAAGTTGTCCGCTAATTGTTCTTCTGTAAAGGATGCTTTTCCAATTGGCACATGGATAATATTTGTTTTGTCCAGCCTGTACTCAATCTTACCAGCTTTGATATCATTGATCGCTTTTGTCACATCCATCGTCACCGTGCCGGCCTTCGGGTTCGGCATCAGGCCCTTCGGACCGAGGATACGTCCGAGACGTCCCACAACGCCCATCATATCCGGAGTGGCAACCACCACATCAAAATCCAGCCAGCCTTCTTTCTGGATCTTCGGGATGAGCTCCTCGCCGCCGACAAAGTCAGCGCCCGCTGCAGTGGCCTCGTCTACCTTCGTGCCCTTGGCAAAAACCAGAACGCGAACTGTCTTGCCTGTACCGTGCGGCAGAACCACTGCCCCGCGAACCTGCTGGTCTGCATGACGTCCGTCACAACCGGTCCGGATATGAACCTCAACAGTCTCATCAAACTTTGCCGTGGCATTCTCTTTTACGATCCTGATCGCATCCGCTGTATCATACTGAGTCTGCTTATCATACTTTTTTAAAGTCTCAAGGTATTTCTTTCCTCTTTTCATGAATAAAACCTCCTGTGGTAAATCGGGAGAGGCCCCTCCCACTAAATTTTATTTATCTGTTCCGTCCGCGGCTCACCGGCCGCCGACTGCTGTCGGTCAGTCAGCCACCGTGACGCCCATACTCTTTGCCGTGCCGATGATCATGCTCATGGCCGCCTCCAGGGATGCCGCGTTCAGATCCTTCATCTTGAGCTCCGCGATCTCCTGAATCTGTGCTTTCGTGATCGAAGCGACCTTGACCGTGTTCGGTGTGCCGGAACCGGACTTGATACCGCACGCTTTTTTAATCAGAACCGCTGCCGGCGGAGTCTTGGTGATAAAGCTGAAGCTTCTGTCCGCGTATACGGTAATCACAACCGGAATGATCAGGTCGCCCTGATCCGCCGTCCTGGCATTGAACTGCTTTGTAAACTCAACAA
>JAJBUT010000053.1 GCA_020860185.1 Lachnospiraceae bacterium
ACATGAAAAATCATTCGGCGCGCTATAGCCAGTTATTAATTATTCGATGTACTGGTTGGCTGGTCATTCACAAACCATGCAGATTTAAGCCCCGGCGATGCGTGGGTACCTGCTGCAGGGGCACGGCGAAAACGCAGTAGCTTCTATCATGACATGTTTCACCCTCAGGCTCCGGTCTGAACTTCCGCATCGGTCACGATCACAGACACACTCTGGCGCTGCTGTCCGCCGCCGACCATCATCCCCTTGTTCATCTGGCAGTCAAAGGCGTCGCGGCCACCGGATATATAGATATACTGGTCGTCCGCCTCTCGCCCGTTGGTCGGATCGACGCCGTACCAGACGCCGCCATCCTCGACTTCCACCCAGGCATGGCTTGCGCCCTCGCCGATCATCATGCCAACCACATACCGGGCCGGAATATGCTCCAGACGCAGCAGAGCCAGCAGAATGTGCGCATAGTCCTGACAGACGCCCCGGCGCATCGCCCAGGCCTCCTCCGCTTTCGTATCCACGCCGGTCGATCCCGGCGTATACTGCATCTCTTCATACAAGAGCCGCATATAATACAGCGCAGCCTCTCTCGGCGACATGCCGAAAACCGGATGGCTGCGCCAGAATGCGCGGATCTGATCACCCGCCTTTGTATAAAAGGACGGGTAACGGTACTTTCCCAGGTCCTCCGGTCTCGCGCTTCGTCCGGCACTCAGCCCCGTCCGGGCCTGACCCTCCACGGTGATCCGGAACAGACGATGTTCCTGTTCTACTTCACCGCAGAGCGTCCGGTTTCCAAAGGAGTCGATGCTTGTGAAATTCCGGTTTGCCGGATCCAGCAGAATCCGCAGGCCGTCAATCTGCTGCACCTCATCACTCTGGGGAAAACATTTCAGGGTATAATTATGTCTGGTCGCCGGTTTCGAAAACATCAGACTCATCTGATAGATAAAGTGAAGTTCTCTTAAAACAAAGCCCCCGCTTTCATCTGATTTAGGAGTATTTTACCCCATAATGATCAGATTTTCAATCAGATATACGATCCGGTAGTAATCAATCTCATCTGATTCTGCAAGTTCCTCAATTTCTTCCAGATAATCCTTATGGTAACGCATACCGCTCTGCTCCACGCGCGGACGCAGCCGTCCGAGCTCCCGGATGATCTCGGTACCGTCCATCTTCAGGCGGGCATATAGATCGATCCGCTCGATGCGCTTACCGGCCTTGATCACGTTTCGGATCTGCGCGTTGTCCACGCTGTCGTCCATGATGCCCCAGAATGCCAGGATGTGGTCGATCACCTCCTGCAGCGGCACCAGCGGCGCCGGACTGATCTTCGCCTTCTGAATATCGTAGAGCGCAATCTGTATATAGGACAGCGCCTCGCTGCCGAGCAATTCCCGCATGATGACGCTGTTGTCATAGGCGCGGGTCAGATTGCTGACGATGGAGTTGGCATCCTCCGTGTCAAACGGATATCTCGCGCGGAACTCATCCGCCGATCCGTAGATATCCGGAATGTCCAGATCATCGCAGAACGCTTTGTAATGCTCCCCCAGCAGGTCGATCATCACATCGTAGCTGCGGAAATACAGACGAAGCGTCGTGTAAACCCGCTCAGTATATCGTCCGAGCCAGTATAAATTGTCTATATGATCTAATGAGATAACACCCATGTGTCTTTAAATCCTCCTCCCTGAGATGAATTAACAATAAAGGAATCCGGGTTGCGCGTGAAACGGGTCAGACCGCTCTTCCACACCATCGGCTCATCCGCCATCAGCACGAACGCCCGAAGATCCGCCTTGCGCGGCACGATCTCACCGTCGCACATGACGTCGATATCGAGGAAATCAATGACCTCCTGCGCGATAAAACGGCGCGGCTGA
The DNA here is from genome assembly GCA_020860185.1 of Lachnospiraceae bacterium. Classification (GTDB taxonomy): domain Bacteria; phylum Bacillota; class Clostridia; order Lachnospirales; family Lachnospiraceae; genus Eubacterium_I. Next base: position 1,884 of record JAJBUT010000053.1, read on the forward strand.
GCCTTCAGCATGGAGATGAAATCCGCCTTCTGCTGCTTCGTCATGGAATTTCCGAAAACCACGCCGTAGCCGCCGGCCTCCGCCACATCCTTCAGCACCAGATTGTCAAAATGCTCCAGCACATAGCTCATATCCTCGTCATAGAACGGCAGGTAGGTCGGCGCGTTTTTAAGGATCGACTCCTCGCCCAGATAATATCTGATCATCTTCGGGACAAAATAGTAAATGCCCTTATCGTCCGCCACACCGTTGCCCGGCGCGTTGAGGAGCGCCACATTCCCCTTGCGGAACACATCGTAGATATGCGGCACGCCGATCAGGGACTCCGCGTTGAAATTCATCGGATCGAGATAATCATCGGAAATCCTGCGGTAAACAGCCCCCACGCGTTCCTTCTTGCCGGAGTAATCCTTAAAGTAGAGAACGTCGTCCTCCACGACGAGATCCTGCCCGATCGCCAGCGTGGCTCCGATCTGTTCGGAGAGATACGAGTGCTCAAAATACGCGGAATTAAACCGTCCCGGCGTCAGGATGACATTCAGACCGCCGGTGTTGACATAATCCATCGTCTTCTTTAACAACTCGGCGTAATTGCGATTGTCCTCGATGTGATTCTCGCGGAAGGTCTTCGGCGAGCTCATCCGACAGAGCTGACGCGCGATCATCGGATAGGAAGCGCCGGACGGCACCCGCAGGTTGTCCTCCAGTATGTACCATTCCTTATCCTTACCCTGTACCAGATCAATGCCGGAAATATGGGACGCAATGCTCTTCACAGGGCAGACACCCTCACACTCCGCCATGTAGCCGCTGGTCGCAAAGATGAAGTCCTCCGGCACCACACCGTCCTTCACAATCCTCTTCTCCGTGTAGATGTCCTTCAAAAACATGTTCAGCGCACGCACACGCTGCTTCAATCCCCTCTCCAGATAATCGAACTCATCCGCCTCAATAATGCGTGGAATCGCGTCAAAGGGAACAGCTGCTCGTGAAAGACATTGTTCTTGTAAATGCCGAACTTCACGCCGTATCGGGCCAGCAGCCGGTTGACGGTATCTGTGTTCTGAAACAGATCCATATCATAAAAATCCATATCCAATCTCCCTCCTGATTGTATTTTGTATACTTCTGTGACCACCCTCACACCTGCACAAAAGTATATTGTTTCGCACCGTCATACAGTATTTTATCATTGCATAATACCATCGGCAAAAAAGCAGGAAACGGAACACAGACATTCCGTTCATAACTCTCTGTCCTCTATATCATAACATTAAGAGAAATAAAATAGCAATATGTCAATACGTACAAATAACGAAAAAAGTGCCCTGCGCCATGCAGAACACCTTTGTCCGTCAAGTTATTTACATATTCATTATACAGTTCTGACTGTGTTTGTCAATCAGTTTTTCTTTAAGAACAACAACCCACACTAAAATTGTTTATGAAAGATTTCAATTTGCCAAGGCCCCGCCACTGTGGTATATTATAGTGGACGACAAAGATAAATGCAGAAAAGCAGACAGCACAGGAAAACATTGTCTGCAGGGAGCACATATGATAGAACAATGGCATATCACGATTCCGGAGCTGACCGGCCGGACCAAGCGACGCGTCTGGCTCTACCTTCCGGAATCCTATACATATAATGACGACAGACATTACCCCGTCCTGTATATGTTCGACGGGCAGAATATTTTCTTCGACGAGGACGCCACCTTCGGCAAGAGCTGGGGCATGAATGATTTCATGGAAGCCACCGGCACTGATCTGATCATTGCGGCCGTGGAGTGCAGCCACAGTTCTGACCACGGCAGGCTGAGCGAATATTCCCCCTACGATTTTACCGAAAGAACAATCGGAACCATCGAGGGAAAGGGCGCCGTCACCATGGACTGGCTGACCGGCGTTTTTAAACCGTACATAGACGCACATTACCGCACGATTCCGGACCGGACACATACCTTCATCGGGGGCAGTTCAATGGGCGGCCTGATGAGCATTTTTGCCCTGCTGCACTACAATGGCGTGTTTTCCAGAGCAGCCGCTCTCTCGCCCTCCCTCTTTATCGCCCCGTCCGCATCGGAGGAAATGATACGCGCTTCTCATCCCGCGCCGGATACCATCCTGTACATGGATTACGGGACAAACGAGATGGGCAAAGGGCTGCGCATGCGACGCGCGTTCGGAAAGACAGCCTCGCTTCTGCTGGAAAAAGGCGTCCTGCTGGATGCCCGCCTCGTTCCCGGCGGCGAACACTGCGAAGCCAGCTGGGAACAGCAGATTCCGTTTTTTATGAATACGCTGATGTATGACATTGATGATATTATCCGATAGAGGAGGATTACTACATGGAAATACAGTATTTCAGGGATTTCAGTCCTGCCCTGGGACGGGACATGGAATGCAAGGTTTACGGTCATACCGGACATCCCGTCCTGTTCATCCCCTGCCAGGACGGACGATTTTTTGACTTTGAGAATTTTCACATGAATGATTTCTGGAGCCCGTGGATTGAGTCCGGAAAGGCGATGGTCTTTTCCATTGACACGATCGATCAGGAGACATATTCTTCAGGCAGCGACCCATACTGGCGTATTCGCCGCCACGAGGACTGGATCCGCTACATCACGGATGAGATGGTTCCCTTCATCTGCGACATGGCGACTGAGCGAAACGGCGGCGAGGATCCGTCCATGGGCATCATCGCCTTCGGCTGCAGCCTCGGCGCGACGCATGCGGCAAATCTCTACTTCCGCCGTCCCGATCTGTTCGACGGTCTGCTGGCGCTCAGCGGGATCTACAGTTCACAGTACGGCTTCGGAGATTACATGGATGAACTGGTGTATGCCAACTCTCCCATCGACTACCTGAGCAACCTGCCGGAGGATCATCCCTACATGGAACTGTACCGGGAACGCAAAGCCGTCATCTGCTGCGGTCAGGGCGCCTGGGAACAGCCGGACACCACCCGCCGCTTAAAGGAGATTCTGGAACGAAAGGGCATACCGGTCTGGGTCGATCTCTGGGGATATGACGTCAATCACGACTGGGACTGGTGGTATAAGCAGGTCGTGTACTTTCTGCCTTATATCCTGAAAAATTAATCAGAACCACAGATAAAAAACATCCACTGAATAAACGAAATGAATGTAACAGCATCCTTCCGAAACCGGATCCATGCGCACATTTTAAAAACAAAATACATACAGGAAGAGAGAAGCTATGAAAAACGTAATTTTTATTTCCCCGAATTTCCCGACAAACTACTGGCAGTTCTGCCGGGAACTGAAAAACGACGGCGTCAATGTACTTGGCATCGGCGATCAGCCCTATGACGAGCTCCTGCCGGAGCTGAAGGAGAGCCTGAACGAATACTATAAGGTGGGCAGCCTGGAGAGCTATGACGAGGTCTACCGGGCAGTCGCGTTCCTCACCTTCAAGCACGGCCGGATCGATTTTATCGAATCCAATAACGAATACTGGCTGGAGCAGGACGCGAAGCTGCGCACCGACTTCAACATCCGGACCGGTTTCCAGGAGCGGGATCTTCCGCGCATCAAGTACAAATCCAAAATGAAAAAATATTACGAGAAAGCAGACATTCCGGTCGCACGCTACCACCTCGTGGATACGATCCGGAAATGCCGGGATTTCATCGCCAAAGTCGGATATCCGGTCATCGTAAAGCCGGACAACGGCATGGGTGCCTCCCATACATATAAGCTGGACAGCGATGCAGATCTGGAAGCATTCTTTGCGGAAAAGGATCCGGATGAGATCTACATCATGGAGGAATTTATCAACGCCGAGATCAATTCCTACGACGCCATCTTTGACTCGCACGGGCATCCGATCTTTGAGGCCGGCAACTGCACACCCGTCTCCATCATGGACAGCGTCAACGATGGCGTAGACTGCATGTTTTATATTGAAAAGGATCTGGCAGAAGATGTCAGGAAAGCAGGGCGTGACACAGCCAGGAGCTTCGGCGTGAAGAGCCGTTTTGTCCATTTTGAATTTTTCCGCCTCCTGTCCGACCACGAGGGAATCGGCAAAAAGGGAACTGTTATGGCGCTGGAGGTCAATATGCGGCCCTGCGGCGGCTTCACCCCGGATATGATCAACCATGCTAGGGAGACAAATGTATACAAAATCTGGGCGGATATGGTTGCCTTTGACAGGACAGACGAGACCGTCGGCGCACACCACTACTGCGGTTTTGCGGGGCTGCGCGATTACAAGGATTATGTGCTCTCACATGATGAGATTATCGAAAAGTATGGAAAGCAGATCAAGATGGACAGCCGTCTCCCGGACGCGCTCTCCGATGCCATGGGAAATAAAATCTATATGGCAACCTTCGATTCGAAAGAAGAACTGGACACTTATTTCAAAGACCTGCTGGAAACCAGATAAAAAACATGTAAATATGAATAGCGGACAGAAGAATTTGTAAATATTCAGGATAGTACTTCGCACTTGCTGAGAAGTATGTATGATAACGTAAATCACACAAGGAAAAGTCCCATCGCGGCGCTGAACAGTTACAAGTATTTTATCTCTGTCCGCTTTTTTTTATACAATAGATGCAATACACTGCAGTCCGTCCATCATCTCGTCTTCCGTCAGTCCGCCGTACCCGAACAGCAGCACTGGATGCTGCAGTCCGGACGAACCATTCAGGAAATACTCTGACAATCCATATACCCTGATACCCATTTCCTTACATCGCCGAATCAGTTCTTCCTCCGTGAGATCCGTGTCTATCTCCGCCAGAAGATGCAGACCGGAATTCTCCCCGAGAATTTTTCGGATCCAGCGGCATTTCCGCAGCTCGCCCAGAATAAAATCGTGCTTTGCCTTGTAAACGCCGCGCATCCGGTTCAGATTTCTCTCAAAATACCCTTCCTGAATAAAATGATAAATTGATTTCTGCATGATCACCGGCACTGTGCAGGCATAAAAACCGCAGTGTTCGCGATATTTTTCCAGAAGCTGCCGCGGCAGCACCAGATAGCTGACACGGGTCGACGGCGCGATGCTTCGTGAGAAGGTGCCGAGATACACAACCCTGCCGGAACGGTCCAGCCCCTGCAGAGCCGGGATCGGCTTCCCTCTGTAGCGAAATTCACTGTCATAATCATCTTCAATAATATAACGGTCTTCTCCCCGTGCTGCCCACTGCAAAAGCTCCAGCCGGCGCTTCATCGGCATGACCGTGCCCATAGGGAACTGATGCGAAGGCATCACATAGACGATATCCGCAAAAGCATCCTCAAGCATATCTACACGCATGCCGTTCCGATCCATATCAATCGGCCGTACCGCATAGCCGATATTCCGAAAGGTCCGGAAGGCGCGCAGATAAGTCGGAGATTCCATGGCGACCGCATGATCGGCTCCCAGCATCTGACAGAGTGCGATCAGCAGATATTCGTTGCCCGCACCGATGATGATCTGTTCCGGACTGCATGCCACGTTCCTCGACCGGAAGAGATAATCACAGATGGACTGACGCAGATCCGGCTCGCCGAAGGGAGCAGAGCTCTGCAGCATTTGCTCTCCCTCGTCCAGCATAAGATTTTTCATAATCCTGCCCATGACCGGGAATGGGAACTGAGACAATTCAATGCCGTTCGGCGAAAAATCCACGCGATATTCCGGCTGCGGCTGTTCCTTTTCTGACCCCGGGACATCCGTATGCTGTATACGGTCCGTGAGATGATATAATTCCCGAACGTCACAGGCATAATAGCCCCGGTACGGCTCTGATCGGATATATCCCTCTGACAGAAGCTGGTCATAAGCCAGTTCCACGGTACTGCGGCTGCACGACAAAAACTCCGCCTCAAAGCGCGTGGACGGCAGCTTCTCTCCCTGCGGGATATGCCCCTCCAGGATGCCGTCCCGTACAGCCTCATAAATCTGTTCATATAACGGTTTCTTCTGCTCCGGTTCCAGATGTATCGCAAATTCTTTCATATACCAGAATTTAGCACATACCGCCATTTGAGTCAATCCGAATGATCAAATCTTGCAGAAAGCGGCCAGTAACAAATGAATTTCCGGCGTTAGAATTCAGAGAGCATGGCAACTGATAAAGCCATGAAAAGTAAACTTTCCCGCAAAGCCTTTGAAACAAAAATAGCATTGTAATTTGCTCTGCATTTCAATATAAAAAAAATTAATCAGTAACGCAGGTGATTTTCATGATTTATACAATTGATGAAATTTCCAGAAGAATTATATCAGAAAAATATCAGCTCCCGGCAGTATATCTTTTTGGATCATATGCAAAAGGAACCGTTACGGAAAGCAGGAGGGAGTACCCGCCCCTGCTATACGTGTCTCATATTCATTCCTCTTCCGGCGCACAAAAGATATCATACCGATCCGGCCATGCATTGCAGATCAGCGTCAGATGGTACCGGCACGCCAGTTCCACCGCCGTTTCCGTGGGGGACGATTTCGACACCAGGACAGGTATCCCCGCTACGATAGCTTTTTTTACCATATCCGTCGGCACCCGTCCGGTGGTATACAGGATACACTCGCTTCTGTCATAGCGCTGCAGCGCCGCGTAACCGATGGCTTTGTCCAGCGCGTTATGACGACCGATATCTTCGCAGGAAAATACAACTTTTCCGTTCACGCTGAGATAGCAGCTGTGCGTGCCTTTCGTCTTCTCGTGCAGTTTTCCGCCCGCCGCGAACTCATCAGCCATGGCAAAGATCCACTCCGGTTTCCAGTATGCTTTCTCCAGCACCTGAGGTTCGCGCTCCCGGAACAGTTTTCGGAACACCTGATTGCCGGTGCAGCAGGTCGGCTCCTGACTGACAGCCTCCGCGAGATCCGCCTGCCCATGCAAAAACACTCTGGCTCTGCTGGCATGCTCGCAGATGTAAAGCATTTTTATCTCATCCGGATTCTGAATGTACCCGTCCGACAGCAGGCGGCCGACGACCATCTCCTTGATGTACTGCGGTGTGCAGACCAGCCGGATCGCCAGTTCTTCATTGATATACACATCCAGAAAATGTTCGGTGATGACCGTGCCGGAGCCGGAGACGGCTGAGCCGCCCCCGTCCCTGGTTACAGTCAGTTTTTTCATATTCTCCGTCAGATTCAGTTCCGGAGACTGATCTACGATATTCTTCACAGACGTTACTCCTGTCAGTACAGGTATTCGGTTGTACGCTGCCGCTGTCATCGTCATGATTTTTTCTCCTCTCAACCATGATGTATACTCACAGATGGCCGCCGTTGTCAACCTATCCTGTGATTCCTGATTTCTTCCGCTTCGTTCGTTTCAGATATCAGCAGTTTTCGTCTGTCGCTACGCCTTCTCGACCTTGATCGCGCACACCTTATACTCCGGAATCCGCGCGTATTTATCCAGCGCCGCATTTGTCAGCCAGTTGCAGTTTCCGTCCGGGAAGTGGAACGGCATCCAGGTCTCGCCCTCGTTCACCTTCTCCCCGACTCTCGCCGTCGTCTCGATACTGCCGCGTCTGGAGGTAACTCTCACTCTTCCGCCGTTTTCCACACCGATCCGGCGCGCGTCGAGCTCATTCATCTCGATATAAGATTTACCCTCGATCTGCATCAGTCCCGGTGTCTTTCCGGTCATGGCGCGTGTCGTGTAATGGTACAGGATACGCCCGGTCATCAGGATCAGCGGATATTCCTCATCCGGCAGCTCCGCGGAGGGAACATACTGCGCCGGATAGAACCAGCCGAGTCCTCTGGAAAACTTACCGACATGCATGATCGGTGTTCCCGGATGATCCTTTGTCGGGCAGGGCCACTGCAGGGTCTCCCCGGCGTCCAGACGTTCGAAGGAAATACCTCCGAAGCTCGGCGTCACCGATGCGATCTCATCCATGATCTCCGAAGGAGTCAGATACGGCTGCGGGTATCCCATCCGGTTCATCAGGTCGATGATAATATCGGTATCCGGCCGAATATCGAAGGACGGATCCCTGGTCAGATCAACCGCCTTGCGGACTCTCTGTACGCGTCGCTCCGTGTTGGAGAAGGTGCCTTCCTTCTCGGCGTAGCTCATACCCGGAAGGATCACATCCGCATAGGCTGCTGTCTCAGTCATAAACAGTTCTTCCAGGACGAAGAAGTCGAGGCTCTCCAACGCTTTGATAATATGCGTGGTGTCCGCGTCCGTCACAACCGGATCCTCGCCGTAGATATAAAGTCCCTTAATGTCTCCGCGGATGGCCGCCGGAAATACGTCCGTCGCATGCGTGCCGACTTTACGGCTCAGGGGAACACCCCACGCTTTTTCAAACTTCTCCACCACGCCTTCTTTTGCGACCTTCTGGTATCCCGGAAAATCAGTCGGCTGCGCGCCCATATCGCAGGCACCCTGCACGTTGTTCTGCCCGCGCAGCGGGTTGACACCGCAGCCCGGCTTTCCGAGTTTTCCGACCATCATGGCCATGTTGGACATGGACATCACGCCCTCGGTACCAGTGGAATGCTCGGTCACGCCCAGACAGTAGATGATCGGCGCTTTCTCCGCCGTCGCGTACATCCGTGCTGCCGCGATCAGATCCTCTTTGTCAATATTGCAGATCTCTGCCACACGCTCCGGCGGGTAATCTTCTACAATATTTTTCAGTTCTTCGAATCCTTCCGTCCGTTCTGCGATAAACTTCTCGTCAATCAGGCCTTCTTTGACAAAGATATGCATCATGCCGTTCGCGAAAGCCACATTTGTGCCGGGTTTCAGCTTCAGATGAATGTCCGCCTTTTTCGCCAGATCGATCGTCCGAGGGTCAGCCACAATCAGCTTCGCGCCGTTGGCCACCGCGCGTCGGATCTGCATACCGACCACCGGATGCGCCTCCTCCGGGTTGGAGCCGACAAGCATAATACAGTCCACATCATGTGTAATATCGTAAATCGGGTTTGTCATCGCACCCGATCCCAGCGTCATCGCCAGTCCTGCCACGGATGCCGAGTGGCATACTCGCGCGCAGTTATCGACATTGTTGGTTCCAAAGCAGGTACGCACCATCTTCTGTACCATATAGACATCCTCGTTCGGAGAACGGGAGCAGGCAAATCCGGCCAGAGAGTCGGATCCGTATTTTTTCTTGATCTCCATGAATCTGGAGGCCACCAGATCCAGCGCCTCATCCCAGCTCGCGCGTTCAAACTCACCGGTCTCATGATTCTTGATCAGAGGGTATTTGATTCTCTCTTTCGAGTGAACAAAGTCGAAGGAACCGGAACGCCCCTTGACGCACAGTCTTCCGTGATTGGAAGGGCCGTCCGCACCCATCACATCTACAATTTTATTATCTTTGACAACCAGATCCAGCTGGCAGCCGGTCGCACAGTGCGGGCAGGTCGTCCGTACATATTTTACTTCCCACGAACGATATTCTTTCCTGCGTTTTAAGGTCAGCGCACCGGTCGGGCAGGCCTGGGTGCAGCTTCCGCAGGACTCGCAGGTGCTGTCTGTCCAGTCGATACCGAACGGGCTGGAAATTTTTGATGCAAAGCCGCGCTCTGTGGTGCCGATGGCGCCACGGCCCGCGATCTTCTCACAGGTATTGACGCAGCGATGGCAGAGAATACATTTGTTCGGATCATAGACGATGAACGGATTCGTGTCGTCAATCTCATACTCCTGAATCT
>JAJBUT010000135.1 GCA_020860185.1 Lachnospiraceae bacterium
GGGGGGGAGATTTACGCGAAAAACATAGGTTTTAATATACGGTGTCTGCGGATTTCCCTGATTCTTCTGTCAAGCATATTGTCGGCCACCGTTACCGCGTTTGCGGGGCCGATATCTTTTGTGGGAATCGCGGTGCCGCACCTGATGAAAAACCTCTTTCACACGGCAAAGCCGCTGATCCTGCTGCCGGGCTGTTTCCTCGGCGGCGCGGTATTCTGCCTGTTTTGCGACTATCTGGCCAGAACGGTATTTTCGCCCACGGAGCTTTCCATCAGTTCCGTCACCGCCATTTTCGGAGCCCCAGTCGTCATATATATGATGATACAAGGGAAGAAAAGTCATAAATGAGACGCTTGCGTCTCCATTTATGAATTTGATGACCGCCCAAAACATGAGGAAGCAGCCCGTCAGGGCGGATTCCGAATGTTTTCAGGATTGCGGGAGCACGAAGTGCGGAGCAATCCGTAGTATCATCATATATATTTGGATACAGGGAAGAAAAGTCATAAATGAGACGCTTGCGTCTCCATTTATGAATTTGATGACCGCCCAGAACATGAGGAATTTTATGGATGATTTTTATTTTTATACAGATAATCTGAGTGTCGGCTACGGGGATGTTCCGCTGATCCGGGATATCTGTCTGCAGCTGAAAAAAGGCGAGATTCTGACTTTGATCGGTCCCAACGGCGCCGGCAAATCCACGATATTAAAAAGTCTGACGAGACAGCTCTCCCTGATGGGCGGCACAATTTATCTGGACAGGCAGGCCATGGATCGTATGAGTGATTCTGAGGTTGCACAGAAAATGTCGGTGATGATGCCGGAGCGTCTGAACCCCGAAATGATGACCTGCGAAGAGATGGTCAGCATGGGGCGTTATCCGTACACCGGAAAGCTCGGCATTCTGTCGGAGGAAGACCGGTGCGTCGTGGCGGAGTCTCTACGGCTCGTCCATGCCTCGGAACTGGCGCAGCATGACTTTAACCGGATCAGCGACGGGCAGAGGCAGCGTGTGCTTCTGGCAAGGGCGCTCTGTCAGGAGCCGGAGATTCTTGTACTGGATGAGCCGACATCCTTTCTGGATATCAGGCACAAGCTGGAACTGCTGCATATTTTAAAGGACATGGTGAAGATGAGACGGCTGACCGTGGTCATGTCTCTCCATGAACTGGATCTGGCGCAGAAGGTTTCGGACAGGGTGGTCTGCGTGCACAACAATCAGATTGAAAAATACGGCTCTCCGGAGGAGATTTTTACTGACAGTTATGTGAAAAGCCTGTACAATATCACAAAAGGGAGTTATAATTCTCTTTTCGGCTGTGTGGAGATGGAGGCAGTCAGGGGCAAACCGGAGGTTTTTATCATCGCCGGAAATGGGAGCGGCATACCGTATTACCGCATGCTGCAGAGGCAGGGGGTTCCCTTTGCGACAGGGATTCTTGCACAGAATGATATCGACTATCCGGTGGCGAGAGAGCTCGCGGCGAAGGTGGTTTCCCAGAAGGCGTTTCTGCCCATCTCGGAGGAGCATATACGGGAGGCGAAGACATGTATGGCCGGATGCCGGAAGGTCATTGTCGCGGTGCCGGAATTTCTGGAAGGAAACCGGGCCAATGAAGAGCTGGTGCGCTGTGCACGGGAGGAACTGCAGCTGAAGGTTGAATGATATGAGAGGAAAACAGCAGATGTCTGGAACTTTATATGGAGTAGGGGTAGGGCCGGGAGATCCGGAACTGATGACATTAAAAGCGGTGCGCCTGATTCGGGAGAGTACCTGTATCGCGGCTCCCGGGAAGGATGCCCGGGAGGCGGTGGCATATAAGATAGCGGTACAGGCGGTGCCGGAACTGCGGGAGAAAAAACTGTTATCCGTCTATATGTCGATGAGCCATGACAGAGCGACAAGGGAAGCCTGTCACAGGGAAGGCATCCGGATGCTGGAGGAGATTCTGGATGCTGGAGAAAATATCGTGTTTCTTACTCTGGGAGATCCGACGGTTTATTCTACCTTCAGTTATCTGCAGAAGCATATCGAGGAGGACGGCTATCCGACGGCTCTGGTCAGCGGGATCACTTCCTTCTGCGCGGCCGCAGCCAGATTAAACAGGCCGCTTTCTCTCTGGCAGGAATCTCTGCATATCATCCCGGCGCAGCATCGCCTGGATGAAAGGCTGGACATGGAAGGAACCTGTATCCTGATGAAGTCCGGGAAGAAGATGGATCAGGTAAAGCGGATTCTTCGGGAAAGCAAAAAAGACGTCTTTATGGTGGAAAACTGCGGGATGGACACGGAAAAAATTTATATCGGTGTAGATGAGATCCCGGATGACGCGGGGTATTATTCCCTGATCATCGCAAAGGATCCGGAGAGAGCACATGATTGAGTTTCAGAATCTGACCAGAAAGTTCACGGAATTCACCGCTGTGAACCATATGAATTTAACGATTGAGACAGGGAGATTTTAAATTATTTCCACCTGTGCGGTTGCAATCCGACAGACCATTTGCATTCAATTTATTGCAATGCAAATGATCTGTCGGATTAGCAACCCACCTCCAAATGAGCAAAACGCGGATGCGCAAGCAGACGCAGGAGCACGTAAGTGCGGGTTTTGCGAATGCAGGAATCGGGTTGGATGCTCCAAAGAGCATCCAACCGCACAGGTGGAATTATTTTGTGAACAAAAGGAGGCGCCGGGATTTTTATGGAAAAAATAACGGTCGGCAGCCGTGAAAGCAGGCTGGCCGTCGTCCAGACGGAGATGGTGACAGACTATATCAGACAGAATTATCCGCAGTATGATGTGGAGATTCTCACAATGAAGACCACCGGGGATAAAATACTGGATCGAAAGCTGGATGAGATCGGCGGCAAAGGGCTCTTTGTCAGAGAACTGGATCTCGCGCTGCGGGAAAAAAGATGCAATCTGACGGTACACAGCCTGAAGGATCTTCCCATGGAGGTACCGGAGGATCTGCCGATCATCGGATATTCCCGACGCGAGGATCCGCGGGATGCGCTGATTCTGCCGGAGGGATCCGCCGGGACTGATTTTTCCGGTCCGATCGGTTGTTCCGGCGGCCGCAGGGCACTTCAGTTAAAAAAGCTTTATCCGGCGGCTGAGATTAAAAGTATACGCGGAAATGTGCTGACGCGACTGAAAAAACTGGATGCGGGGGAGTACGGAGCTATTGTGCTGGCAGTGGCCGGTCTGAAACGTCTGGGGCTGGAACGAAGGATCAGCCGGGTGTTCTCCCCGGATGAGATGATTCCGGCAGCCGGTCAGGGCATCCTGTGTCTGCAGGGCCGCCGGGGAGAAAACTATGATTACACAGATGGCTTTCTGGATCGTGCTGCCGCGGACTGTGCCGCGGCGGAGCGGGCGTTTACCGCATATCTGAACGGAGGTTGCAGCGCGCCGGTGGCGGCCTATGCCGAGATCATCGGAGACAGCTTGTTTCTGAGAGGGCTTTATTATGACGAGTCAGCCGATCGCGCAGTCACCGGTTCTGTCACGGGACTGAGAGCGCGTGCCGCGGCTGTGGGCCGTCAGCTGGCGGCGCACTTAAAAAGCAGTGATAAGGACACATGCGGGACTGTATCCTATCGGGAGGGAAAGGTCTGGCTGGTGGGTGCCGGACCCGGAGACTTCGGACTGTTCACACAAAAGGGAGACGATGTGCTCTCTGAAGCTGAGGTGGTGGTGTATGACAGCCTGGTGGGATCGGAGATTTTGAGCCGGATGCCCGCGGACGCTAAAAAAATTGATGCGGGTAAGCGCGCGGGACATCACAAAAAATCCCAGCGGCAGACCAATGAGATTTTGCTGGAGGAAGCGCTGAAAGGAAACCGGGTCGTCCGATTAAAGGGCGGCGATCCGTTTCTGTTCGGCCGCGGCGGGGAGGAGCTGGAGCTTCTGGCAAAGTTTGATGTCCCTTATGAAGTAGTTCCCGGCGTAACGTCCGCCGTCTCGGTGCCGGCCTACAACGGTATTCCTGTGACACACAGGGACTTTGCTTCCTCCGTACATATCATCACGGGTCACAGAAGAGCCGGAGCCGGTTATGATATCAATTTCCGGGCGCTGGCTGAGGCCGGAGGGACATATGTGTTTCTCATGGGACTCGCCGCCCTGGGGGACCTGATGCGCGGGCTGCTCGACGGCGGTATCTCACCGGACCTGCCGGCTGCGGTTCTTCAGCAGGGCACGACAGCCCGCCAGAAAAAGGTTCTCGCCACGGTCTCCACCATTGAAGAAGCTGCCGCCACAGCGGGGCTTCAGGCGCCTGCCGTGATCGTGGTGGGCGAGGTGTGTCAGCTGGCGCGTGATATTTCCTGGTCGGAGAGCCTGCCGCTCTTCGGAGAAAAAATAGTCGTGACCAGACCGGAGCGGAACAGTTCCGGTCTGGTGAAAGAGTTGAAAAAACTGGGGGCGGAGGTGCTCTGTATACCGGCCATACAGACGATCCCGGTAAGCGACGCCGACCGTCTTTCGGCCATTGACCGCGTTTTTCAGAAACTCGAGGATTACACCATGATTGTTTTTACGTCGCCTTATGGTGTGGAACGCTTTTTCTCCCTTTGCAGAGAGCACGGGATCGACGTCCGCGCTTTTGCCGGAAAAAAGCTGGCGGCTATCGGACGGGCGACCGCCGGGGAGCTTATGAGCCGGGGACTGTTCGTGGATATTATCCCGGATCAATATGAATCTGCCCGGCTGGGAAGACTGATCTGCCAGTCCTGCCGCATGGGGGAGAACATTCTGATACCCAGGTCATCCGGGGGATCAGAGGCGCTGGTCCGGGAAATTCAAAAGGCAAAGAATGTTACTGTTCTCGATCTGCCGATCTATGATACCGTCCGCGGAGCCGATGCGGGGGATTTCCTGAGACAGGAGATGGAAAGTGTGACACTGGTGACGTTTACAAGTGCTTCAACCGTGCAGGGATTCGTATCCATGCTGCCTGGGTATGACTGTCAGACTGTGACGGCAGTCTGTATCGGAAAACAGACGGAAGCGGCGGCAGCGGCCTGCGGTATGAGGACAGTCACGGCGAAAAACGCGAGCGTGGAAGATATGGTCGCGTGTATTCTGTCATATCACAAAGAAATGTCCGAATGCGGTCTGAGATGAGAAAAGACGGATGATCGGATGATCCGCAGCGTTGGCTGTGAATACACAGAGAAAGAGGTGTATCCATGCAGTTGGGAATGATCGGAATAAACTACAAACAGGCGCCCCTGGATGTGCGCGACCGGACATCTTTTACGGAAAACAGAAAAATAGAATTTTTGCAGCGGGTCGGAGAGAGAACGAACCCGTCTGTAACACAGTGTATGATTCTCTCTACCTGCAACCGGAGTGAGGTTTATTTTTTTTATGAGGAAGAGGAACAGTTCTCTCAGATGTGCGCCATCTATACGGACTGGTTTACCCCGGAGGTCTGCGGGTCTTATCTGGTGTCCTGCAGGAGCGAGGAGGCGGTGGCATATCTGTTTCGCACAGCGGCCGGTCTGGAGTCGATGGTGCTCGGGGAAGACCAGATTCTGGGGCAGGTCGGCGAAGCTCTGGATTTTTCCAGGACTCTCGGCTGTGCGAAAAAAGAGATGAACCGGGTGGTCAGAGACGCGATCACCTGTGCAAAAAGGCTGAAGACAGAATTAAAGATCAGTGAGATTACCCTTTCCGTCAGCTATATCGGCATTTTGCAGGTGGAAAAGCTGTGCGGGATTCAGGGAAAAACAGCTGTCGTCATCGGCCTCGGGAAGGTGTCCCGGCTGACGCTGAAATATCTCGATTATTACGGTGCTGCCAAAATTATAGTCTGTACCCGCGCCACGGCGAAAGCCAGAGAGCTGAAAAAAGATTTTCCGCAGGTGGAAGAGTGTGCGTATGACGCGCGGTATGAAGCGGTGGAGGACAGTGATATCGTGATCAGCGCTACCGCTGCGCCTCACGTGATCCTGACACGGACGGATTACAGAAAAAACTGTAATCCGGAAAAGCCGCGGGTGTTTCTGGATCTGGCGACACCCAGAGATGTAGAGCAGGAACTGGAACGGGAAGCGGGCGTTATTCTGATCAATATGGACACCCTGCATCATATCTCGCGGGAGAATCAGAAGGAGCGGGAACGGCTGGTCGCGCTCGGAATGGATAAGATGCAGCAGGAAGTGGCGCAGACCATGGAGTGGCTGTTTAACAGCCGGATGGACAGTACCATTGAATCGCTGCAGAAACGGTGCGGCGAGATCGTGGAGGACAGCTTCACCTATTTGAACCGCAGGCTGGATCTGACGCCGAGAGAACAGAAGCTGGTGAAAAAAATCCTGAATGCCTCCCTGCAGCGTCTGCTGCGCGAGCCGATTCATGAGATGAAAACGCTGGAATCAGTCGGGGAGCAGGAGAATTGCCGGCATTTTGTAGAGCAGCTGTTTCAGCTGTGACAGAGCAAAGACGGGACTGTTTTGAAATGCTGTTTTCCTGTTCAGGCAAAATATGAGGATGAAACTGATGGCAAAATCAATTATGGTGCAGGGAACCATGTCCGGTGCCGGAAAAAGCTTTATCGCGGCGGGGCTGTGCCGGATTTTTAAACAGGACGGATACCGGGTCGCCCCTTTTAAATCTCAGAATATGGCGCTCAATTCCTTTATCACGGAGGAGGGGCTGGAAATGGGCCGGGCACAGGTGATGCAGGCGGAAGCTGCGGGAATCAAACCGTCTGTCTGCATGAATCCGATATTACTGAAACCGACCAATGATATCGGATCACAGGTGATCGTGAACGGAAAGGTGATGGGTCATATGGATGCCAGGGACTATTTCAGGTTCAAGACTTCTCTGATTCCGGATGTCATGCATGCATACAGGGAACTGGAAAAAGACGCAGATATCATTGTCATAGAGGGAGCCGGGAGCCCGGCAGAGATCAATCTGAAAGATCAGGATATTGTCAATATGGGAATGGCGAAAATGGTCAGCGCGCCGGTCCTTCTGGTGGGAGATATTGACAGGGGCGGTGTGTTTGCACAGCTGTATGGCACCTATGCGCTTCTGGAACCGGAGGAGCAAAAGCGTATCTGCGGCCTGATCATCAACAAATTCCGCGGAGATAAGACCATACTGGATCCCGGTATTGCGATGCTGGGGGAAAAAATTCCGGTTCCGGTATGGGGCGTCGTCCCTTACATGAACGTAAGCGTGGAGGACGAGGACAGCCTGACCGAGCGGTTTTCACGAAAAGAGAAAGAAATGATCGATCTTGTCGTGATCCGTTTCCCGCGCATTTCCAATTTTACGGACTTTTCTGTCTTTGAGCAGATGAACGGTGTGTCGCTGCGGTATGTGACCGCGGTTCATGAGCTTGGATGCCCGGATCTGATTTTTCTTCCGGGAACCAAGAATACCATGGGTGATCTGAAATGGATGCGGCAGAACGGTCTGGAATCAGCGATACAGAAGCTTGCCGGCAGGACGCCGATTTTCGGGATCTGCGGCGGTTACCAGATGCTGGGAAGCTCACTGGCGGATCCCGCCGGCGTCGAGGAGGGCGGCTGTCTGCGCGGTATGAATCTGCTTCCCATGGATACCGTGATGCATGAGGAAAAACGTACGGCTCAGGTGGAGGGCAGGATCGAACAGGCGGACGGTCTTTTTTCTGTATTAAACGGACAGACATTCAGAGGATACGAAATCCATATGGGTTCAGGCACGCCGAATCAGAAGGTGCCTTCCATGTGCCGGATCAGAAATACTCTGTCCGGAGAGGAGTCAGTGGAAGGTCTTTGTGTGAATCAGGTATATGGATCCTACGTGCATGGGATGTTTGACCACGGAAAGATCGCCCGGCTGATGGTGCAGGCTCTGGCAAAAAAGAAAAATCTGGATATCGACGTCGGTGCGTGGATGGATTACGGGGCTTTCAGGGAGACACAGTATGATAAGATGGCAGAGATTTTGCGAGCCCATATGGATATGGATGCCATCCGTCAATTGCTGGGATTCTGAAGGAGATTATGAATCGTTCCTGCTGAATCACGCAGAACAACCGATGTGCCGCAGGGGGAATACAGGAATGGAAGTCATTCATGGAGGAGACATATACAGAAATCGTGTGATACATGATTTTTCAGTAAACATCAATCCGCTCGGCGTCCCGAAGAGGGTGCGGGAGAGTCTGGAACGCGCGCTGGACGATTGCGAACATTACCCGGATCCTCTGGCTGAAAAGCTGCGGAAAGCTCTGGCAGAAAAAGACGGGGTGAAGCCTGATCAGATGGTGTTCGGAAACGGGGCTTCAGAGCTGTTTTTCGGGATTTCGCATGCGCTGCGGCCGGGCAAAGTGGTGATTCCCGTCCCGTCCTTCTCTGAATATGAGGTATCCGCGCGGGCGGTCGGTGCGGATGTGGTGTATTTTCAACTGTTGAGGGAAAGAGATTTTGCTTTGGATGAACGTATTTTTTCCTGCCTGGCGGAGGACGTTGATCTGCTTTATCTGGCAAACCCGAATAATCCCAACGGCCGTCTGACAGACAGAGATTTGCTGTGTTCTATTTTGCAGTTCTGCCTGGAGCGCCGGATCCGCGTGATGCTGGATGAATGCTTTATCGAACTGACGGACGCGGCGGACGCTGCCGGTATGCTTTCGGAACTTGAATCATACCCGAATCTGATCCTGGTCCGCGCCTTTACCAAAACCTATGCTATTCCCGGGGTCCGTCTGGGATATCTGTACTGTTCCGATCCGGAGGTCGTCCGGTCGCTGGAATCTCATCTGCCGGCCTGGAATCTTTCTGTTTTTGCTGAGGTGGCCGGCGTCGCGGCCTGCACGGAGACTGCCTATGTGGAACAGGCCGTCCGCCTGATCGGACAGGAACGCGCTCTCTGCAGACAGGCACTTTCAGATATGGGGTTTGAGGTGTTTGGCTCGGATGTGAACTTTCTGCTGTTTCGAGCCGGCGGTCCGTTAGACGAGCTGCTCCTGAAGGAGGGAATCCTGATCCGCAGCTGTGCCGGCTATGCGGGGCTTGCGCCGGGTTATTTCCGGATGGCGGTAAAGCTGCCGGAGGAAAACCGGATGCTGATGGAAACGATCGCGCGGCTGTCCGCGAATAAATGTATACCTCAAAAAAATGAAAGGAATGTAAAATAGTTAATATACAAAAATCAGCTTCAATGATAAAATGAATCCGTATTTTACAGGCAGGCAATCGGTGCCGGATGGATATTTGATCCTGATGGTTAAAAGGGAAACAGGTGCAAATCCTGTGCGAACTCGTCACTGTGAGCAGGAAGTCTACGTCCTGGTGTAAAAGCACAGCCACTGAGGAATTGGGAAGGCGGACGTATATGTTGATCTGTGAGTCAGGATATCTGCCGATTGTCAGGTATAGGAATAAAAGTCCACGGTCACGAGCGATTGACCGGTACCGTCAGCAGCCGACTGCAGATCTTCTTCTTTGCATCAGCATCAGTAAAGGATTTCTTCTTCGGGTGTCTCTTTCACAGCGTGTGCCCTGCGCTTTTATTTCCTGTATCGTTTTTTATCATAGATCTGCCGTACCTGTGCGGCGAAAGGAGGATAAGAGATGAAAAGGAAACA
Source organism: Lachnospiraceae bacterium (assembly GCA_020860185.1). Classification (GTDB taxonomy): domain Bacteria; phylum Bacillota; class Clostridia; order Lachnospirales; family Lachnospiraceae; genus Eubacterium_I. The sequence continues at coordinate 9,610 of JAJBUT010000135.1, forward strand.
ATGGGCGGCATGGCTCACAGCCGCAGTTCTGGCTGTGGGGATGCTGGCAGGCTGTGGCAGCGGTGATTCCGCACAGTCAACGAAAGATGCGGACAGCGCGGCGCAGGAAGCGGCGGTCTCTGCGGATGCAGAGGTGATCGGTACAGAGACAGAGGAGGATGACCAGGCATTGGCGGATCATGTGGCGGCGCTGATCGATGCGATCTACGTGCAGGAATGGACAGAAGAAACAGAAGAACAGTGTGCGGCTGCAAAGGAAGCATGGGATGCTCTGACGGATGAGCAGAAGGAACTGGTAGAGGGAGAGGAGGCTGATCCGGATTATTTCGGGAGAGATACCGGAGATGCGTCGCTGGATGACCCTCTCAATGGAGATGATATCGGGGAAAATGAGATCCTTGTTGTGAGCTTCGGCACATCCTTTAACGACAGCAGAGCAGAGGATATTAAAGGAATCGAAGATGCCCTGCAGGAAGCGTATCCGGACTGGTCTGTACGGCGCGCATTTACAGCGCAGATTATCATCAACCATATCCTGGCCCGCGACGGAGAGTCTATTGACAATGTAGACCAGGCGCTCCAGCGCGCGGTGGATAACGGAGTAAAGAATCTGGTTATCCAGCCGACACATCTGATGCACGGCGCTGAGTACGATGAGCTGATGGAAACAGTAGAGGAATATGCGGACAGCTTTGAGAGTGTTCAGGTCGCAGAGCCGCTTCTCGGCGAGGTGGGAGACGACGCAACCGTGATCAATGAGGATAAAGCGGCAGTTGCCCAGATTGTAACAGCGGAAGCTGTCGAGACGGCCGGCTATGAGACTCTGGACGCGGCGGCTGAGGACGGCGTGGCGTTTGTATTCATGGGTCACGGCACTTCCCATACGGCGAATGTCACCTATAACCAGATGCAGACACAGATGGAAACGCTCGGCTATGACAACGTCTTTATCGGAACGGTTGAGGGATATGACGGAACCTCCTGCGAGGAAGTCATCGAGAAGGTCGCGGCGGCCGGTTATACAAAGGTTGTGCTTCGTCCGCTGATGGTTGTCGCCGGAGACCATGCAAACAACGATATGGCCGGAGAGGATGAGGATTCCTGGCTGAGCATGTTCGAGGCATCCGGCAGCTTTGAGAGTGTCGACACGCAGATTGAGGGTCTCGGAAGAATCGGGGCGATCCAGGAGCTCTATGTCGAGCATACGGCGGCTGTCATAAACGAATAACAGCGGGACGGATGCCCGTATTCTGTTTACAATTTAATGTCGTTTTCATAGAATAAATATTCCGGCGCCGGCGATTCTGTCAGATGACAGGTGAACTGGCGCCTTTTTTATGGAAGAACAGAGGTGAAAGACGTGGACAGATTTCAGATTACCGTAATCCGGGGCGGGTCGGAGCAGACCATTGAGGGAAAAGCGGGCGAGTCTCTGCTTGCGGCGCTTGCCAGGCACAATATTTATCTTTCAGCGGCATGCGGCGGCAGGGGACGCTGCGGAAAATGCGGCGTTCAGATGATAAGCGGTGTGACAGATATCCGGGAGGCGGATCGAAATTTTTTTCACAGAGAGCAGCTGGAACGCGGCATGCGCCTGGCCTGCGAGTCATACCCGCAGGGGGACTGCAGGATTCTGCTCGTCACAGGTGATGAGGCGGACTTTGAGATTATATCGGATTACAGATCTGCAGGATCCGGTTCGGAGGAAAATGTGACATTGGCCGCGGAGGAGACCGGATATGACATTGCGATTGATATCGGCACAACGACGATTGCGGCCAGCCTCATCGGACGTGACAGCGGAAACATCCGCCATACCGTGACGCGCATCAATCATCAGCGGGTATATGGTGCGGATGTGATCTCCAGGAATCAGGCGGCAAATGACGGAAAGCTACAGGAGGTAAGCCGCAG
>JAJBUT010000173.1 GCA_020860185.1 Lachnospiraceae bacterium
TCTCAAAAAAAGATATATACTGGAAATGCAGGAAAATCCGAATACTCTGCAGATGAAAGATTTCTCCCAAACAGCATAAAAAGGAGATATGAAACGATGATACACAGACTGAAAAATTTTCCAATCCGTACTCTTCCGTCATTTCAGCAGCATTTTCTGACGGAGAATATGCTATTGTTCGACATTGAGACTACCGGTCTGTCCGCCGCGCGCGATCATATCTATTGCATCGGCTGCGGATACCGGATGAATTACGAGATAATCACCGAACTGTTTTTTGCAGAAGACCCGGCACAGGAGCAGGAGATCCTTACGGCTTTCTTTGCTCTGCTTGAAAACCGGACAACAGTTGTGACTTTTAACGGGAACACATTTGATATTCCCTTTGTCCAGAGGAGAGCCGCCCTGTATAAAGGACTGTCCGCCGACAAATATCCGGATCTGGCACAGGCTTTCGTCCAGACGACATCGCCCGGTCCGGAATGTGCCGCATCTATGTCAGCTCTGACCTTCATCGACCTGTATCGAGAAGCCATCCGGATGAAATCATTGCTTCGTCTCCCCTCCCGGCGCCAGAAAAGCATCGAACAGTTTCTCGGTTGCAACCGAGAAGACCGGTACGACGGCGGCCAGCTGATCCGGATTTATCACCGCTATGAATCCGATCCGGATCCGGATATGCTATCCCTTCTTCTGCTTCACAATGAAGAGGATGTCAGGGGTATGTTTGACCTGGTCGGATTGCTTTCCTGGTACCAGCTGCGCGACGGCGCGTTTGTAATCACAGAATTATCTGAAGAAACAGACGATGGGAATTCTTTCTATAATATAAAAATATGTCCGAAGCTCCCTTTTCCCCGGAGTCTCAGCATCATAAATATATCCCCCGAGTTGTCTGATACTCAGCCCGCCCATGCTTCCTCCGGATACGGCTGGCTGCACCTGGGAAAAGAAAGCGGGCTGATCCGCTTACCGATTCATCACGGCGCATTAAAGCATTTCTATTCCGATCCTGAAAATTACGTGTATCTGCCCGAAGAGGACTGTGCCGTACACAAAAGCATCGGAGCCTTTGTCGACGCTTCCCACCGTCGAAAGGCCACAAAGCAAAACTGCTACAGCAGACAGGAATGCCGTTATATTTCACTGCCTGTAAAAACAGCGGACGGATTTCTGCGGAAAGAATTCCGGGACAAATGCAGCTATCTGGCTCTCCCGGCGGAAGAAAGGGATGTCAAACAACTGATACTGAGATATTTTTCCGTATTTTTTTAGACAGTCCTTTCTGTTTTGCCGGCCGCGTTCACTCCAATAAAGTTCTGAGACGTTCCCTGCAAACCATAAAACCGCCTCTGCACAAAAATGCAGAGGCGATCCGTTTCATCTTATTTTCTTTTATAAATCACGGTTTACTCTTCCGCGGGAGTCTCTTCCACTGCAGACTCTTCAACAGCATAATCCTCATCCTCAGGCTCTTCCTTTACAGGGGGAACATAGGATCCGATCGCCTTCATGCTCAGGCTGATCTTGCGGTCATCCTCATTGAAATCCACAATCTTCGCCTCGATCTCCTGACCGATATTCAGTACATCCGACGGCTTATCCACATGCTCTCTGGAAATCTGGGATACGTGAAGCAGAGCATCCACACCCGGTGCCAGCTCAACGAACGCGCCAAAGTCTGTCATACGCGCCACGCGTCCGGTCACGATATTGCCTGCGGCGTATTTCTCCGAAGCGTTGTTCCAGGGATTCTCCTCCGGGAACTTCACACTGAGCGCAATCTTGGTATCACGAATATCCTTGATAAATACACGGACAGTCTGTCCGACCTTGTAAATCTTTTTCGGATTCTCCACGCGTCCCCAGGACATCTCAGAGATATGAAGCAGCCCGTCCGCTCCGCCCAGATCGATAAAGGCGCCAAAGTCTGTCAGATTCTTTACGGTACCCTCAATCACGTCGCCGACGTTGATCCGCTCAAGGAGCTCCGCCTGTCTGCGGGCCTTCTCAGCCACCAGGAGCTGCTTGCGGTTGCCGATGATCCGTCTCCGGCGCGGATTGAACTCGGTCAGTACGAACTCAATCTCCTGACCCATATATTTGCTGAGAACTCTCTCGTAGATATCAGAAACCAGGCTGGCCGGGATAAAGATACGCGTATCATCAATGACGACGCTCAGTCCGCCGTTCAGCACCTGTGTCACCGGTCCGCTCAGAACCTCCCCGTTCTCATAGGCCTCCTCCAGACGCTTGCTGACCTTCTCGGCAGCAAGACGTTTATATGTAAGCACCACCTGACCGTCGCCGTCGTTCACCTTGAGAACCTTCGCCTCCATCTTTTCGCCCACGGATACAACCGTAGTCAGATCAACACTTGAGTCATTTGTGTATTCATTGCGTGTAATAATGCCGTCTGCTTTATAGCCAATGTTCAGGACAATCTCATCCGGTTTCACATCAATAACTGTGCCTTCGACTACCTCTCCATTTCTGATCGTTTTTGAAAATTCATCCAACATTTGTTCAAAGTTCATTTCTGACATACTTCTGAACCTCCTCAATAATATTCTTTGGGGTGGACGCCCCCGCTGTAATACCTACGTAGTCGAAACGCGAAAAATCTGTATCTGGCAAATCTTCTTTCGTTTGTATAAAGTAAGTATTTCGACAATGTTCCGAACAGATTTCACAGAGTTTCCTCGTGTTGGAGCTGCTCATCCCCCCAATCACGATCATCGCATCCACTTGTGCGGACAGCTCTCTCGCCGCCTCCTGCCTCTCTTTTGTGGCAGAGCAGATCGTGTTGTGGACTTCGAATTTGATATCGTTTTCCACCGTACTCTTGCTATCATACACTTTTTTTCGGATAATTTCAACCATATCTTTAAATTTCTTGTAATGAAATGTAGTTTGAGCCACAATGCAGATCAGATCCTGTCCGTCCAGATCCAGATCCGCCGCTTCTTCCTTGGAAAATATCACTTTTCCTCTGCCCGGAGCGGTCCAGCCGATAATTCCCTCCACCTCAGGATGATCCGCACTGCCGATGACCAGCACCAGATATCCCTTTTCGGAATATTCATGCACAATCCTGTGAATTCGCTTGACATACGGACAGGTGGCATCCGCCACCGTCAGTCCGGCACCGGCCAGGGCTTCCTCTTCTGACTTTGAAACACCGTGAGAACGCAGGATGATCGTACCGCCGGACAGCGATGCCGCCTCCTCTGCCGTATGAATGATACGGACACCCTTTTTTTCAAGATCCGCGATCACTTCTTCATTGTGTATGATCGGTCCGTAGGTAAAGACCGGCCCCTCGTCCTTCTCTGCTTCACGGTAAACCAGATCCACCGCACGGCTCACGCCAAAACAAAATCCCGCTTTCTCAGCAAGCTCTACACGCATATCCCGATCTCCAATCCTGCCTTACGCGCCAGTCCGTATATCTCCCGAACCACTTCCTCAATGCTCATCTCCGATGAATCCACTGTTATCGCGTCAGCCGCTGCCCTCAGCGGAGCGATTTCGCGGTGCATATCCCGGTAATCCCTCGCTTCAATGTCTTTCTCAATCTCCGCCGGATCACAGGCCTGTCCCTTTGCCTTCAGCTCCAGACAGCGGCGTTTTGCGCGGGTGCGCACGCTGGCTGTCAGGTAAATTTTCAACTGCGCATCCGGGAGGACACAGGTGCCGATATCACGCCCGTCCATGATCACATCATTCTCTTTCGCCAGATCCTGCTGCAGCCGCAGCAGTTTTTCCCGGACAAAAGGATATCCGCTGGTGGCGGAAGCCATATTGCCAACCTCCTCCCGGCGAATCTGATCTGAGATATCCGTTCCGTTCAGCAGTACCCTCTGTGTCCCCTCCGCGTAAGCCAGTGAAATATAAATGTCGCCGCAGGCAGCGCGAAGAGCACTTTCATCATCCGCCGGGATACCGTGCGTCAGAAAAAAATACGCCATGGCCCGGTACATCGCTCCCGTATCTACATATAAAAAAGAAAGTTTCCCTGCGAGTGTTTTCGCAATCGTGCTTTTCCCCGCCCCCGCAGGACCGTCAATCGCTATATTAAAACTCATCGTATATCTCCTGTAAATGTGTAGCCTTTTTGTGAATACTGACACCTGCCAGATATCCGGTGGACCAGGCGATCTGCAGATTAAAACCGCCGGTCAACGCGTCCAGATCCAGCATTTCGCCGCAAAGATACAAACCAGGCACCAGTCTGGACTCCATTGTGGACGGGTTAACTTCCTTCACCCGAATGCCGCCGCGGGTTATGATCGCCTCCCGCCAGCCGGCCAGTCCGGTGATGGTTCCCGGAAAATGTTTGATTACATTCAGAAGCTGCCGCCGCTCGTCTTTTGTAACAGAATTCACCTTTTTTTCCGGTTCAATGCCGGAAAGCCGGATGATGACCGGAATGAGTTTGGACGGAAGCAGCTTTCCAAGCGCATTTTTGTACTGACGATTCAGATTCTCCTCAAAATCGCGCTGAATCCGGCGATCCAGCTGCTCCTCTGACAGGGAAGCCTTCAGGTCGATCTCAAATGAAAGCTCGTCTGAAAAATATCGGTCCGGGATCTCACTGCTCGCTGTCAGGACCACCGGTCCGCTGATACCCTGATGCGTGAACAGAAGCTCTCCGAACTCCTCGTACAGCTTCTTTTTTCCGATTCGAACCGAAAAAGAAATATTTTTCAGAGCCAGTCCCTGCAGCTGCGTGATATAATCCTCCCTCGTCGTCATCCCGACCAGCGACGGGCGGACATCCGTACAGGTATGACCCAGCTTTTTCACTAATGTCCAGCCGCTTCCGTCAGACCCCGTGGACGGATAAGATATACCGCCGGTCGCCATGACGACCGCGTCACAGGAGAAAAATCTCTCCGCCGGCTCTGCACGCCCACATACAGACTGCCGGACATCCCTGGATCGACTGCTGCATGACACAGCGTCCGGTTTTTCACCCGCACGCCATGTATGGTCACAGGTTCGAGTCCCGCTGTCTTCATGGGAAGCGCCCGGATTTTCGTCCGTGCGCCATGCGCGGTAATACAGCCCGCAGACGCTTTTGTCCCTCACCTCAATCTCATGAACCTCTGCCTGAAGAACCACCCTGACTCCCGCGCCGCGCATCGCACGCTGCAAAGCCAGAATCACATCTGAAGAGTGATCTGACTGCGGAAACACACGGTTCCCCCGCTCCACCTTCAGACGCAGCCCCTGATTTTCAAAAAAATCCATCACGGCACCGGGATCAAACCGATCTATGGCACTATACAAAAATTTACTGTTTCTGGGCACATGGGCGAGCAGTTCGTCCGCACTGCAGGCATTCGTCAGGTTGCACCTGCCCTTTCCCGTAATATAAAGCTTTTTCCCAGGCTTCTCATTGTGTTCAAACAGGGTCACTTCATGTCCCGCGGACCCGGCGGCATACGCCGCCATCATACCTGCAGCGCCCCCGCCGACGACAGCCACCTTACTCATCCTCTGATTCTCCCGCCTTACCGTAATGCATTTTCAGATGATCGTCTACATAGTCGATCTCATCGCTCTCATATACCTGATATTCGTCCCAGATCTGCTCCAGCGTCTCCAGCGTCTGTGCCACCTCATCCTGTTTTTTCATGCACAAAGCCACGATCAGGGCATTGATCACGCTCAGCGGCGCTACAAGGGAGTCCACGATGGACGCCATATCGCTTTTCGCAATCAGGTTGCAGGAGGAGTACAGATTCATCGGCGAATGCACACTGTCCGTCAGCGTGATTACCTTCGCCTGCCGGTTATTCGCAAACTCCATCGCTTTCAACGTCCGCATCGAGTAACGCGGAAAGCTGATTCCGATGATCACGTCATTATTGCTGATACGTACCATCTGTTCAAACAGCTCGCTGGAACTGTTTGTATGAAGCAGATGTACATTCTCAAAAATCAGATTCAGATAAAAGGCCAGAAAACTGGCAAGCGGTGCACAGCTGCGGATACCGACGATATAAATATGCTCTGCATGTAAAATAATATCCACCGCCATCTCAAATGCGTCCTGATTGATCTGTTCCAGCGTCCGTCGGATCTTCTCCGCATCCGACTGAAGGACCGATTCCAGAATCTGCGACTGGCTGATCCTGCCGTAGGTCACCTCCATTCGCTGAATGGAATTTAATTTATTCCGCACCAGCTCCTCCAGAGCTTTCTGGAACTCCGGATATCCGCGATACCCCAGACAGGTGGCAAAGCGAACGACCGTAGACTCGCTGACTCCGACGACCTTTCCCAGCTTTTCTGCGGTCAGGAAAACCGCTTTGTCGTAATTGTCCGTGATATAAGTGGACAACAGCTTCTGTCCCTTGCTCATCTGGCTGTAGCGGTCATTGATCCTGTTTAATAATTCGTTTGAGTTTGATTGATTCATGCGTCCGTACCCCTCCGTATCACGCCACAGAAACAGTATAATCTTTTGTTTATGAAAAAACAACCGGCATTTTTAAATTTGAAATCCGCGGACCATCCACTTCATACACCAGGGAAAATCAAAAAGCTGCGCTGATTCCGTCAGAAGAATGTCTCGTTCCGCATACAGGACATGATTCAGATACACTTTTTCTTTTCCGACCGCAGTACCTGCTGCCGCCGGTGCGGCGATTACTTCAGGCAGGTCATACTGAACAGAGATTTCATCCCGTCCCGATACAAAAGCGGTAATGACCTCATCTGAGCTGACCGCTTCCAGCGTTTTCGGATAAACGATGTGCCCGTTCTGCACATTGACAGCTCCGACACAGGGAATTTCAATGTCAACACCGTCCGCAAGCAGTACCTGATCCGAATATTTTTCATCCGCATAATGCATCAGCTGTCTGCTGTCCTCCCACTTATACTCCCGGTTGTTCGGCCAGCCGCAGGCGAGAAGCGCAAAGGAACAGACATGTGCTCCGCTCTGATAAGCGCCCACATAACAGTAACCCGCCTTCCCCGTGAAACCGGTTTTGCCGCTGATGACACCCGCTTCCATATCCAGCAGGGAATTATGATTGTTCAGGAAAAACTGCTTTGTACCATCCACCGTAGAAATCTGCGCAGACCCGGTTCGCGTTATGTTCAGAAATTCCTCGTTCTGAATGCAGTAAGACATGATCAGACTCAGATCATACGCTGTCGTCAGATGCTCTCCCTGTGCATCCTCGCCGTCCAGTCCGTTCGGCGTCACAAAATGACTGTTCAGACAACCGATCTCCTCCGCCTTCTGATTCATCAGATCCGCAAATGCCTCCACACTGCCCGCAATATGTTCTGCGATGGCGACCGCCGTGTCATTGTGTGATTCCAGCATCAGAGAACAGAGCAGATCGCGCAGATAAAAGCTGTCCCCGGAAGAAAAACCGAGTTTTACCTGCGGCATACTGCATGCATAATCCGACACGGTCACAACATCATCCAGAGATCCCTCCTCAATGGCCAGAATGCAGGTCAGTATCTTGGTTGTGCTGGCATTCGCCATCGGCGTATTGGCAGATTTCCCATAGAGAATCCTGCCGGTTTCTGCATCAGTCAGAACGGCAGAGGAAGCATACAGTGTCAGGTCTTCCTGTAAAAAATCGGAGAAATCTCCGGCGGCATAGACATCCATGTATGCAGCAGCATTCAGATTTTGCGGTGCGGCGAACCAGAACAAAACATAAAAAGTGAATAAAACAGATAGTATTTTTTTCAAGACAGACCGATTCTTTTTTTCATATATGATATGCGAACAGATGAAAAAATATGGGGTCGAACCCCGGAAAAACATAAATTTCTGAAATATGCTTTTCCGGGGCACCTGACCCCATTGCTTCGGTTCAATGCAGCCTATTCCGCTTTCAGATCCTCATTCGGCATCTTCCACGCGTCGTGGTCTGTATGCAGAAGCTGATGCGACCTGTGCGACAGCGGTTTCTCGAAGTAATCCTCATATGCCTGAAGCACCGACGGATTCTCATGGGAAAACCGAAGCGGGTTTTTCCTGTCAAGCTCATAGAGCATCTGCCCACGGACATCCGCCATCTCGACGCCGTCGAGAATCGGCTGTCCGCCGCCGCCCGCGCATCCGCCCGGGCAGGCCATGATCTCGACAAAATGGTAATCTGCCTCACCCGCCTGTACCTTCTCGATCAGCCTGCGGGCGTTGCCGAGTCCGTGGGCGATCGCAGCCTTTACTTTCATGCCGGCCATCTCGACTTCCGCCTCCTTGATGCCGTCCATACCGCGCACCACGGAGAAAGCGTCCGGATCGGGATTATGGCCTTCCAGGACAGCGTAAGCCGTCCGCAGGGCAGCCTCCATCACGCCGCCGGTCGCGCCGAAGATCACACCCGCGCCGGATCCGACGCCGAGCGGCAGGTCAAACTCCTCCTCCGGCAGAAGCGCCGGGACGATCATCTCCGCCCGGAGCAGCCGGTCCATCTCCCGCGTCGTCAGCGAGAGATCCACATCCTGTCCCGCGCCCGCATCGTTCATCACCGGCAGGGAACATTCCATCTTCTTTGCCAGGCAGGGCATAATGGATACGCAGAAAATCCGGGAAGGGTCTGCATCCAGGATCTGCGCGTAGTATGACTTTGCCACCGCGCCGAACATCTGCTGCGGCGACTTGGCCGTGGAAAGGTTCGGCGTCATCTCCGGATACTGGGATTTCAGAAACCGCACCCAGCCCGGGCAACAGGAGGTAAACATCGGCCACTGATAATCCTCCGGATGCTTCATCCGCTCAATGAACTCCGTCCCCTCCTCCATGATCGTCAGGTCTGCCGTGAAATTGGTATCAAACACATAATCCGCGCCGAGGGCACGCACGGCAGCAGCCATCCGCTTCTCTGTCGCCATCTCGCGGGAGAGCCCGACACCCTCGCCCCAGGCCGAACGGACTGCCGGGGCAATCTGCACGACGACGATCTGATCCGGGTCATGGATCGCATCCATCAGCTTCTCACAGTCATCCCGCTCATGCAGGGCGCCGACCGGACAGTGGGTCACGCACTGTCCGCAGACCGCGCAGTCGGACGCCTCGATTGCCACATTATCCGCCACACCGACGCTGGTGCGCTTGCCGGTGTTGATGATGTCCCAGATACCGAGGGTCTGCACCTTCTCGCAGACCTGGACGCAGCGCATGCACTTGATGCATTTGCCGGCATTGCGGATCAGGGGGAATCCCCGGTTCCATTTCCTGTGCTCATACTCGCGCGGGAACGGGAGATGCCCGATATTCAGATCGTTTGCCAGCTGCTGCAGAGAGCAGTTGCCGCTGCGGACACAGGCGGTGCAGTTCGTATTGTGTTCGGATAAGATCAGCTCCACGTTCATCCTGCGCGCATGCGTTACCTTCGCGCTGTTCGTGATAACCTCCATGCCCTCTTCTGCCTTCGTATTACAGGAGGCGACCAGCATATCCTTATTCTTAAGCTCTACCACACAGACGCGGCAGGCGCCGATCTCGTTGATTTCCTTCAGATAACAGAGTGTCGGGATCCGGATCCCGGCCTGTGATGCGGCCTCAAGGATCGTCGTTCCTTCCGGTACCTGGACTTTTTTATTATTTATCGTTAAACTTACCATAATTCCTGACGACCTCCTCTCAGTATTGCGCAGCCGTGATGATCGCACCGCAGACAGCGGCTCGCCTCACGCAAAGCCTCCTCCTCCGTCATCGGCAGCTCCACACCGTCAAAGTTCGTCTTGCGGGCACAGGCCTCCGTCTCACGCAGGTTCACCCGCCCGCTCGCAACCTTGTCATTCAGCAGCGGTTCCGGAATATCCACCTCGCAGGTCACCGGATGCTGATATCCGAGATATTCGTCAATGTTTGCCGCGGCCACCTTGCCGCCCTCAATGGAACGGATCACGGTAGCGGGGCCGAGCACACACTCGCCGCCGGCAAAAATGCCGTCCATCACGGAGCGGTTGCCCTCAGCGACGATCCGTCCCCGGCTGGCCGGAATACCAAAATCCACAAACGGCGCAGACACGATATCCTGCCCTACCGCCACGAGAATCATGTCGCATGCCATGCGCTCCTCCGGCTTGTTCGCGTTGCGCGGGGCAGGACGTCCGTTCTTTACCTGACCGATCACCTGGGGCTGCACCCACAGGGCACAGGCATTCCCGTCAGCATCCGCCTCAATGCGCACAGGCGCGTTCAGTGTCACCATCTCGACACCCTCGGACAGGGCGCTGACGATCTCCTCCTTCTGGGCAGTCATATCCTCCGCCCGGCGACGGTAGACAACCTTCACCGAAGCTGCATGACAGCGGACAGCCGTCCTGGCACAGTCCATGGCTACGTTGCCGCCGCCGACCACGATGATATCCTTCCCGGTAAAATCCGGATAATTGTCATCGCCGATCTCCCGGAGCATGTCTACCGCGGAGACGACATTCCCGCTGTCCTCTCCCTCGAGGCGCAGCTTTTTCCCGGTCTGCGCGCCGATGGCAATATAGATCGCGTCATACTCCGCGCGGAGACGTTTCATCTCCTCCGTGCCGATACGCGTCTGTGTCCTGACTTCGATACCGGTCGACAGGATTGCATCAATATCCTGCTGCAGCCGCTCCCGCGGGAACCGGTAATTCGGTATGCCGTAGCGCAGCATGCCGCCCAGATGCTTTTTCTCCTCAAAGACCGTGCACTGATGTCCCATCAGCTGCAGAAAATAGGCGGCCGTGAGCCCGCTCGGCCCGCTCCCCACAACGGCAATGCGCCTGCCTGTAGACGGTCCGCACGCCGGTGTCGGCACCGAATCAGCGGAAGCATTGTCCACCACGTAGCGTTTCAGCGCGCGGATATTGACCGCATCGTCGATCATCCTGCGGCGGCACCGCTTCTCACAGGGATGCTCACAGATCAGCGCGCATGCGGTGGGGAACGGGTTGTCCTTGCGGATCAGGCGGATCGCGTCGTCCGCCCGGCCCGCCCCCGCCAGCGCTATGTAGCCAGGCACATCCACATGAGCCGGACAGAGCGTCACGCAGGGGATCGGCTGCTCAAATGAACCGGAACACCGGTGCCGCTGCACATGGGAAAGGTAATCCTCCTCAAAACCCTCCAGACCGCTCAGCACCATGTTCGCCGCCTCAAATCCGATCGCGCAGTCTGCCGACGCGCGGATGTTCTCAGCCGTAAACCGGATCATCTGAAGCGTCTCCATCGTCGCCCGGTTATCCAGGACGTCCTCCAGCATCTTCGCCAGCTGTCCGAGGCCGATCCGGCAGGGGACGCACTTCCCGCAGGTCTGCGCGTGACAGACCTGCAGGATCGCCAGCTGCTGCTCAACCGCACAGACCCCGATGGGATTCGCGGCGATGCGCTGGGCGATCTGTGATCTCAGCACTTCACCGGCCGCACGCATGGTGCCGGTCTCCACTACTGATAATCTGCTCATACAAGTTTCCTCCTCAAAATGTATACATCTGTATTGATCCTGAATGGACCTGTTCCATTCAGTACAACAATGCTA
>JAJBUT010000101.1 GCA_020860185.1 Lachnospiraceae bacterium
CGCTCGGCTCCCACGCACCCCCCCCGCGCCGCGCGCCCCCCGGCTGTCCGCCGCCGGCACCTCCGCCGCCGCCGCCGGGTCTGGCCCCGCCCGAATGTCCGCCGCTGCCGCCGGGTCTGGAACCGCCCATACCGCCGCCGCCCATAGAATGTCCGCCACCGGAGTGACCGCCGCCCATGCCGCCCATACTGCCGCCACCGCCTGCTCTACCCATATGATTGCCCTCCTGTCTCATAAAGTAATCCGGTAAAATCCGCCGCAATTGTTTATACAGGGGATGTTCCGAAAGAAAATCTGTTGTTATACGGTTATTCTATGCAGGGAAAGCATAGCACGATTTTGTGCTTTGGAAAAGAGCATTTAAAATTATTTTACATATTTTTAAGAGACTTTTTTGAGGACATTGATTTTTTTGTAAAGAGGGGTGATAATGAATTTGTGAATACTGACAGCGATGACGGGAGCTCGCAGAGCGGAGTCATCGACTTTCATAGATGTTGGCGCGCTGCGGCAGCAGCGCATGCGTGTTTGCTATGAAGGGAATATGACAGATGACATCAATACAGGAAACTTTATTTAATCTGCAGGATGCTGCCTATCAGGCATTCAGCTCAAAATTAGTCCCGACGGTTGATCCCGAAACCGTGATTGGCGTGCGTACGCCGACACTTCGTGCATATGCGAAACAGCTGACAGGGACAGAGGAAGAAGCGGCGTTTCTGCTGAATCTGCCGCACCAATATTATGATGAAAATCAGCTGCATGTCTTTCTCATTTCCGGGGAGCGGGATTTTAAACAGTGCATGGAGAAGATTGAGGCTTTTTTGCCCTATATCAATAACTGGGCGGCCTGTGATCAGCTTTCGCCGAAGGTATTTCAGAAGCATCGGAAAGAGTTGCTTCCCTACATAGACAGATGGCTTCGTTCAGAGCACATCTATACGGTTCGATTCGGCATCGGGCTATTGATGCGGTATTTTCTGGAAGATTTGTTTGAGCCTGAATACCCGCAGAGAGTGGCTGCCATCCGCACGGAAGAATACTATATCAACATGATGATCGCATGGTATTTTGCCACGGCGCTCGCCAGACAGTATGATGCGGTGCTGCCATTTATAGAGGAGAAACGGCTGGACCGGTGGACGCATAATAAGGCAATCCAGAAGGCGGTAGAGAGCAGGCGGATCACACCGGAACAGAAGATATATCTGAAAACATTGAGGATTAAAAAAAATGTGCATAATATCTGAAAAAAATATTACACACATACTTCTTTTCGTGAATTGACACAAAATAGGATAGACTTTATAATGGAGACATGGGAATTTCTGTGAAATGAAGAAGCTGTGCCCGGGAATCGACGGACTTTGATTTTGCGGGTGCAAAAATTAAAAAAAGGAGGTTTTGCAATGAAACAACGAAAACATTCCGTGAGAAAGCAGTGTCTGGCTCTGATTACAGCTATCCTGCTGGCGGTTTCCATGCTGCCGACCATGGCTTTTGCAGAGGATGCAGATTCTTCGGAAAACGGCTATCAGGTGACGGTTACGGCGACGGCGGCAGATGCGTCTGTTGATCTGGATGATCTTCAGGCCGGCGACAGCGTGATCCTGACGGCAGAAGTGACTTACAATGGAGAGACGGTTACAGATCTTTCTCAGGCCGGATTGTATCTGTGGTGGTGGACGAATGTGTGGAATGATTATTCTGATTGCAGCAGTGACGTCACCTATTCGGATTATGATGGCGGCAGCGGACTCTCACTGAGCGCGACGGTTACCTTTGGATCCGCAGGGAGTTATTGTATCGTGGCGGAGCTGCAGGATTCATCGTATGCGGATGTAACGGACAGTATATATCTCACCTATGAAGTCGGTGAAGCAGATATTGCCGTGACTCCGGCAGATCTGGAAAATACGGATTTTGAGACCGGAGATACTACGGGATGGAGTGTATCACCGGAACTGTCTGTAGCAACAGACGAGTATGCGTCGAATCCGGACAATCATTATCTGAATCTCTGGGTGTCTGATACGGAGGAGTCGGATGTGACGATATCTTATACGGTTGAGAACCTGGCGGCCGGCACTTATCAGGCGCAGGTGGATCTGGAAGGTATGGACAGTGACACGGGGCTGAGTCTGTACGTCATGGACGCGGAAGGGAATCTTCTGACGGAAAAGACAGATATCACGACCATCGGCTGGGATGATTGGCAGACTTTCTATACGGATGAGTTTACACTGGATGAGGCGGCTGCCGTTATTATTTATATAGCCGGTACGACACCTGCGGGTTATTGGGGCGGCCTGGATAATCTTGTCCTCAGCGAGACGGATGATGCGGAGGCCGTGGCAGCCGGCATCGAGGTGGAACGGATTGACACGCTGACAGAGGATTTCATCATGGGGATGGATATCTCCACGATTGTCTCCGAGTATGCGAGCGGTGTCGAGTATTATGATTTTGACGGCAATCAGCTCGAGACAGTGACCGATTTCTGTCAGTTCCTCGCCGACGAGTGCGGCGTGACTTCCATCCGTGTGCGTGTGTGGAATGATCCCTATGACGAGGATGGCAACAGTTATGGTGCCGGCAACTGTGATGTTGAGAACGCTGTGACGATTGCGGAGGCCTGCTATGCGGCGGGACTGGACATGCTGATTGATTTCCATTATTCTGATTTCTGGGCGGATCCGAACCGTCAGCTGACTCCGAAAGCGTGGACAGACTATACGATAGCGGAGAAGGCGGATGCTCTGTATGCGTTTACTTATGAGAGCCTGAATACAATCGCTGAAACAGGTGTGACGATCTCCATGGTGCAGGTCGGAAATGAGACAAGCAACGCGATTGCAGGCGTGTCCTACAGTGATATGGAGGGCATGTGCACGTTGTTTTCTTCCGGGAGCGCCGCAGTGCGCAGGTTCTCTGAGGAGACTTACGGCGACGCGTCTCAGGTACTGGTTGCCATCCATGTAGCGAACCCGAACAACCAGGAGATGACCTGGTGGGCGGGCAATCTTCAGGATTATGATGTGGATTATGATGTGCTGGCAACGTCTTACTATGCGTTCTGGCATGGCACCTATGAGAATCTGAAAAATCAGATGCAGACTGTGATGGATACCTACGGCAAGCAGGTTCTGGTAGCAGAGACGAGCTATGTTTATACCGCGGAGGATACAGACGGACAGGGCAACAGCGTGGTCGGCGATACGGATCTGGGCTCGGATGAAGTCTATGAGGCTTCTGTACAGGGACAGGCCAATGCGCTGCGTGATGTAATCAATGCGGTCAGCGAAGTGGGTGGTCTCGGTGTTTACTACTGGGAGCCGGCGTGGATCACGGTGGGCGACATCACCGGTCTGGAAGGAGATGCGCTTGAGGAGCAGATCGCGGCAAACAGTCTGATCTGGGAGACATACGGTTCCGGATGGGCCAGCAGTCACGCCTGTTCTTATGATCCTTACAGCGAGGATTACGGCGGAAGTGAGTGGGACAATCAGGCACTGTTTGACGCGGGTGGACACCCGCTGGAGTCCCTGAATGTTTATAATTATGTACAGACCGGTTCCTATACGGATACACTGTATGTGAGCAGTGTACAGAATCCTGAACTGACTTATATCATGTCGGACGACGCGACCCTGGAGATGCCGGATACCGTAAATGTGGTTTACAGCAAAGCCAGCGTCGGTACGGTGGCCGAATCGGTAGTGTGGAATGCGGATGAAGTGGCGGCCGTGGATCTGAGCAGGGCTGTCACTTATGAGATCAGCGGGACAGTGACATTGAGTCAGGAGTGCACGGACGGTACGACGACTGTAGACGTGATCTGTTATGTGATTGTGAAGGAAGCAAATCTGATTACAGACAGTGATGTGGCCGGATTTGAGACCGGCGAAGGCTTTACCTGTGGAACCGGGATTACACTGCCTTCCACAGAGAATGTTCTGGAGGGGTCTTATGCGGCTCACTGGTGGAACAGTGAGGATGAGGCGGTGACCAGCACGATTTCTTATACCTGGGGGATTCTGGAAGCCGGTTACTATACGCTGGAACTGAAAGGGATGGGAGCAGACGGCGACGGCGTGACTCTGCTGATCCAGGATGCCGACGGAAACACGATTGCGACAGGTGATACAACGGTTCTGACCGGCTGGTATGCGGATGCCGCTTACTGGTCCGATGCGTTCGTGACCTTCTGTCTGGAAGAGGATACGGAGATTACATTTGTGATTCAGCTGGATATGCAGGGCGGCGGCTGGGGAAGCGTAGATTCCCTGTATCTGCATCAGCATGCTGCAATTGCCTATGCTGACAATGAAGACGGCACACATGCGGTGAGCTGCGCGGACTGCGACACGGTGCTCGCTGATTCGGAAGTCTGTGATTACGAGCTGACATCGGTGACAGCGGCTACCTGTACGGAGGACGGAGCATCTGTTTATACCTGTACGGGATGCGGCGACACATACAGTGAAGTGATCGCGGCGACGGGACATACGGTGGTCATTGATGAGGCAGTTGCGGCGACCGAGACTTCGACCGGGCTGACAGAGGTGCATACGCGACACCTGTCCCGTCAAGTGCTTGTGTCGCAGGAAGACACTCCTGGGACAGACTCACATGACCCGGATGATACGGAGAGCCCGGATGATACGGAGAGCCCGGATGACACGGAGAGCCCGGATGATACGGAGAGCCCGGATGATACGGATGACTCGAATGATACGCTGCTCGTGCGTCGCGGAAACATATATTATTTCCAGAATGCGCTGGATGATACAGCCGCCTCTGCCTATGCAACGGTGACTTACGGGAGCGCTGCGGATGAAGTACTGGTCGGCGACTGGGATGGCGACGGTGTAGATACCCTGTGTGTGCGTCGCGGGAATACATATTATTTCCAGGGAGAGCCGGGAGCCACGGTGCATTCTGTTCAGGTAAACTACGGAAAGAGTACAGATGAAGTGCTGGTCGGCGACTGGGATGGCGACGGTGCGGACACGCTGTGCGTGCGTCGCGGGAATACATATTATTTCCAGAAAAACCTGACAGATACTACCGCGTCGACTATTGTAAACTATGGAAAACCAACGGATGAGGTGCTGGCCGGCAAATGGGAAGGCAATACATCAGGTACAGAGACTGTGATCGATACACTGGCGGTGCGTCGCGGAAATATTTGCTATATGAAGAACAGTATCGCCTCCGGCGCGTCGGATATAACTGTTGTCTATGGGAAAAGTACAGATGAGATTCTGGCCGGTGACTGGGATGGAGACGGATATGATACGCTGTGCGCACGTCGCGGAAATACCTGTTATTTCCAGGAAACCATTCAGGCGACCGTACAATACAGAATTGTCAGATATGGAAAAGCGACAGATGAACTGTATGTCGGTACATGGAACTGACCGGCGGTTTACATCTTGCTCTGATTCACGCGGTCAATCAGACGAAGTTGTTCTGAACTTATGAATAAGGGGAGCCACGGCATGTGTGCCGCGGCTCTCTGTTTGTACATACGGCTGCGTAAGCAGCCATTTCCTGCGAGATCGTGTTCATAACATGATCGACAGTTCCTTACGTCATACGCGGCCGGCGCAGGCTTCAATACCGGTTCTCAATCTCTGCAGTCCATCTTCCACAAGCACGCGCGGGCAGGCGATATTCATTCGCAGAAAGCCTTCTCCGGTCTCGCCGTAGGCGGATCCATCTGCGAGATACAGACCGGTTTTTTTCCGGATGAAGGAGGCGAGCCTGTCGCCTGTTTTCGGCAGACCCGTGCAGTCAATCCAGAGCAGATAGGTGGCTTCGGATGAAACCATCTGTATCTGCGGGAGTTTTGCTGTGATAAAGTCACTGACAAGTCTGCGGTTGCCGGAGATGTAAGCGCGCAGTTCATCCAGCCATGCGCTTCCCCGCGTGAAAGCGGCGATGCTGACGGCGGTGGCGAAAGAATTCGGTTCGGCGACTTCGTCGGTGTTCAGGGCACGCCATATCTTATGTCGCAGAAATTCATTCGGGATTATTACCGCTGCGCTGTGGAGTCCGGCAAGATTGAATGTCTTGGTCGGTGAGATACAGGAGATACTGTTGTCACGGCATGCTTCTGACACAGAACTGAAGGGAATGTAATCGATTCCCGGCTCGGTAATGTCGCAGTGAATTTCGTCTGATATAATGATGACATGGTGTTGCAGACAGAGATCTCCAATTCTGAAAAGGGTCTGCCGATCCCAGATTTTTCCAATGGGGTTGTGCGGGTTGCACAGGATCATCACAGATGTCTGCGGATCCGCCAGCTTTTTTTCCAGATCGTCCCAGTCAATCCGATAGGAGGCTGTGTCCGGGTCGTAGATCAGACGGTTTTCAAGAACGTTTCTTCCGTTGTTGCGAATACAGTTGAAAAATACATTGTATACCGGGGTCTGGATCAGAACATTTTCTCCGGGTGTGGTTAGCTTTCGAACTGCGGATGAGATGGCGGGAATCACACCGGTACAGAATATCAGCCAGTCCTTTTCCACAGTAAGTCCATGGCGGCTGTGCCACCAGTTCATGATAGAAGTATACCATTCCTCCGGGATGTAGGAATAGCCGAAGATGCCGTGATCCACCTGTTTTCGGATGGCTTCCCTGATCTCCGGTGCGGTTCGGAAATCCATGTCTGCCACCCACATGGGAAGTTCGTTTTCACCGACCTTCCATTTCCAGGCGGTCGTGTTTCTGCGATTTATCAAAGTGTCAAAGTCATGCATGATAGCTTCTCCTTTATCTGTGCCAAAATCATATGATGGTGTTGCTTGGAAAATGTTCATTCCGGCAGAATAAAGCCGGCTCTTTGTTACAGTTCTCCTGAAATCGTTTCATATATGGAAAGTCCGATTCAGTTCGAAGCTCTGCATGTGATAACGGTTTTTGCCGGGTCGATTTTATCCTTCTCGATGATCAGATCGTCGATGTACTCTGCCGTGATCATACCGGAGGAGGGATTCAGCACACTGTCGATCCTGCTTGTGATGTCGGCTTCAACAGAGGAATACTCAAAGGCCAGCGTCGTGTTGATCAGCTTACAGTTTTTCATGATGAGATGATCGATGTAGCACATGCCCTGCAGGCTCTCCACTGTGCAGTTGATGAGCGTCAGGTTTCTGGAGTTCCAGCCCAGATATTCTCCGGAGATAAAGGAATCATATACGGTGATGTTTTCCGAGTTCCAGAAGGCATCCTTTGAGAGCATTCGGGCATTCCGGATGGAAGCATTTTTTACACCGTCAAAGGAGTAGTTCCCAACCAGAGTAAACTCATCTGCATCTATGTTCTCCGAGTTCATTGCGAAATAATCGCCTTTTGCGTAAACCTGTCTCAGTGTGATGTCTGTACAGTTCCAAAGTGTTTCGGCGGCATTTGAAAAAGAAACCTTTTCCAACGTCAGATCCTTACATCTGCGGAAATTTTTTGGCGCTTCGATGACACAGTCTTTCACAGAGATGTGATCTGTGTACCAGACGCCGGCGCGTGCCATTTCAAACCAGGTCGTCTGCACCGCATTGATGTGGTCGCAGTACCAGAGCGGATACTTCCATTTAAACATGCAGTTTTTCAGTGAAATACGGTTGCTTTCTTTCAGCGGAGATTCCCCGTCGTCAAATATCGTGTCGTAGATGTCCAGATCCTTCGCGTGGAACAGCGCGCGCTCTCCGGTTAAAAATTGCTGATGAATTTCCTGTCCCATTTTGCTTCGCGTCCTTTCTGTTATTATATGCCAGAGATGATTGTAACACTTTGAGGAATAATAATCCAGTGAAAAAATTGCCCACAGCTGAGACAAATGTGGTATACTAATTCACTATACAAACAGGAGTGAGTTTTTTTTGCATTATGATTTTTTGGAGCTGACATTTCCTAAAGGAAGTTCTGCTCAGACGTTTGATGGAGGATTGCCATGCCGAACCGAATGGAAGAAAATCGGTATATTACACCGGTCAATATAGTTTTTGCCCTGATGAATGTGGCTGTATATGTGGTTCTGGAGATACTGGGCGACACGACGGACGCGCTGTTTATGTATAATCACGGCGCAATGTATCCATATGCTGTTTTGATGGAGGGACAGTGGTATCGGCTGCTGACATCATCGTTTTTACACTTTGGGCTGGTGCATCTGGTGAACAATCTCATCCTGCTGATCTGTCTGGGAAGCTATCTGGAGCGCAGGTACGGAAAAGTGAGGTATGTCATCCTGTATCTGTTCTGTGCGGTCGGCGGCAGTCTGGCCTCCATGTGGCATATGCTTTATACGCAGAATATCGCCGTGTCTGCAGGAGCTTCCGGCGTGGTATTCGGTATGGTCGGAGCACTGCTGTTTCTGGTACTGAAAAATAAGGGTCGCTTTGAAGATCTGTCTTTGCGCCGTTTCCTGCTGATGATGGCGCTGGCGCTGTATAACGGATTCGCTACGTCGGGCGTAGACAATGCGGCGCATGTGGGCGGACTGATTGTCGGATTTGTTATCGGGGCTGTATTCTTTGCACTGGAGAAAATCAGAAATGGATCGAAATGAAATTATAAAGATATACGGAACAGATTATAAGGAAATGACAAAACTGTTGCTGGAACAGGCGGATCTGGCTTCTGAGATACCTTCCTCAGAGACCAGGATCGGCATCAAGCCGAATCTGGTGACGCCGACTCCGGCGGATTACGGCGCAACGACGCATCCGGAGATTGTGGCGGGGATTATTGAATATCTGCAGGAACACGGTTTTTTCCGTATGGCGATACTGGAGAGCTCCTGGGTGGGGGATGTCACGACGGAGGCATTTAAATATTGCGGATACAATTCTCTGTCGGAACAGTACGGGGTGGAATTGTGGGATCTGCAGAAGGATTCTTCCCATTTCGTGGATTGTGCGGAAATGCGTCTGCGGGTGTGCGACAGGGTGGATCAGATTGATTTTCTGATCAATGTACCCGTGCTGAAGGGGCATTGTCAGACGAAAATCACCTGTGCGTTGAAAAACAGCAAAGGACTGATTCCGAATTCAGAGAAACGGCGGTTTCACACGATGGGACTGCATCGGCCGATTGCCTATCTGGGAGCAGCCATTCATCAGGATTTTATTGTGGTGGATCATATCTGCGGTGACCTGGATTTTGAGGAAGGGGGCAGTCCGGTGGTGAGGAACTGTATCATGGCTGCGAAGGATCCTGTTCTGACAGATGCTCTGGTCTGCAGAATGCTTCAGTATGACGTGTCAGAAGTGCCGTATGTGGGAATGGCGGAAGCGCTTGGCGTGGGCAGTACAGATCTGGATGCGGCGAGAATTATTATAATCGGGAAGGCGGAGGGGAGAGAGGAATCAGAAGGGCTTCGCAGACATAAAGTGTGCGATGTGCAGTATGCGGTGGAGGAAGTAGACGCTTGCAGTGCCTGTTATGCCATGCTTGTTCCAGTGCTGGATCGGCTGAAGGAGGAAGGCCTGCTGGGCAAACTGAATGAAAAAATAGCCATCGGGCAGGGCTATCGCGGAAAACATGGGAAACTTGGTGTGGGACTCTGCACATCCGGATTTGATATCTGCATTCGGGGCTGTCCGCCGTCAGAGGAACAGATCTATGAGGAATTGATGAAGTATATCAAAGCGCATTGTAAAGTATAGAAAGATGACAGCTATTCAGGACAGTACTTCGCACCTGCTGCGAAGTACGTTTGATGACGTAAATTATTTTGTAACAGTTCCTTAGTGCCGAAAGATTGAACATCCTGGATAAGTTCTGACAGGATGAAAATCAACAAAAGAAAAGCGGCTGCAGCCGGGATACAAACCAACAAAACAGCATGAAACTGTTGGTTGATTTCCACTATGCGAAAAGATAAAATACTCTTATATATTCCGTAGGAAAAGGGGGGATTCTGAGATGCCGATTAAAATTCCTGACTCACTTCCGGCAACAGCCATTCTGGAGAGCGAAAATATTTTTGTCATGACGGAATACCGCGCGATGCATCAGGATATCCGTCCGCTGAATGTGCTGATTCTGAATCTGATGCCGACGAAAGAAGTCACAGAAACCCAATTGCTGAGAAAGCTTTCCAATACGCCGCTGCAGATTAAAGTAGAATTCCTGCAGACGGCCAGTTATACGCCGCAACATGTGGATTCGCATCACATGCAGTCCTTTTACACGACGTTTGAGAAAGTACAGAACCGCTGGTTTGACGGTATGATTATCACCGGTGCGCCGTTGGCGGATGTGGCTTATGAGGATGTGACTTACTGGTCGGAGCTCTGTCAGATTATGGACTGGGCCAAGATTCATGTGCATTCCACACTGCATATCTGCTGGGGAGCTCTGGCTGGATTGTATTATCATTACGGAATTCCTACGATCGAGTATCCGGAGAAGCTGTCCGGTATTTATCCGAACCGGGTGCTGAAAAAAAGTTCACCGCTGTTTCGAGGATTTGATGATATCTTTCAGGCGCCGCACTCCAGAGAGGTTGGTGTTCTGGAGGAAGATGTCCGCAAGGTGCCGGAATTGGAATTGATTGCTGACAGTGACGCGGGAGGCCCGACGATCCTGAAAACGACGGATTCCAAATATTTCTTTGCGCTCTGTCATCTGGAGTATGATTCAGATACGCTGGCGCTGGAATATCAGAGAGATCTGGAAAAGGGGATTCATCCGCATATTCCGTATAATTACTTCCCGGATGATGATCCGACGAAGAAACCGATTGTACGTTGGAGATCGGCAGGGCAGCTGTTGTTTTCGAACTGGCTGAATTACTATGTGTATCAGACGACGCCGTATGATATCGGGAACCATGGCGAAAAGTAGGGGAGAAGCAAGCAAAATCAAGGATTTGCGGCATCCCGGCGGAAAACGAGGTTCTTACAAAATGCGTTAAAATGCGTTATATTTTGATAGAAAAATGGTGTAAAAATGGTGTCAGAGAAATGAAAATGGTGTCAACCGAATTTGAAATGGTGTCAATTCAAAAACTGATTGCAAGCCATATATAACACCAGAAGAACTAATGATAGGAACAGGAGCTATATTGATCAAAAGCAAAATATTTAAAAGCCATGTTGACGGCATCATCCTCCGTCAACGTGGCTTTTATATTTTGATTTTCATTCCATTTCCACAGCACACCTGAGAGCTTTGTTTACCGTCTCCTGTCAGAAAGAAAGGGTCAGGT
>JAJBUT010000012.1 GCA_020860185.1 Lachnospiraceae bacterium
ATTGCCAGATTCTAAAATTTCATGATGTGTTTCTGCGTCCCGCCTGCCGGTTCTCAGCGCGGGATGGGCTGATCTGCCGTGTCAGTTCTCCCCCTGCCGCACTTCCCCGCGTTCGCAGCGGTTGCCCCAGGCGTCAATGAGCTCGCCCTCCCGGTATACGCAGATGATCTCGCAGTGGTTGGCGCAGTTCGGGCAGGTCACTTCACGTGTGAGGAAGTCCATGTCCGCTACGTCGAAGGAGAATGGCTTCTCCACCCCGCAGCCCTGTGCCAGAATGGCGGCTCCGTAGCAGCCCATCAGATGGCCGTTCTCGTCCACGATGATCTCCTCGCTGAGAGAGTCGGCGAAGGCTTTTACGACGCCCTCATTTTTGCTGACGCCGCCCTGGAATACGATGGGGGCGACGATTTTTTTCCCTTTGCCGATGTTGTTCAGATAGTTGTTGGCGACGGCGTTGCACAGGCCGGCGATGATGTCCTCTTTCCGGTGGCCCATCTGAATCTTGTGAACCAGGTCAGATTCCGCGAAAACGGTGCAGCGGGCCGCGATTGGCGTCGGATTCTGGCTGCCGAGGGCGATTTTTCCGAACTCCTCTACCTCGACGCCGAGACGTCTGGCCTGGCTGGAGAGGAAGGAACCGGTTCCTGCGGCGCAGAGGGTGTTCATAGCATAGTCCACGGCGACGCCGTTTTCCACACAAATAATTTTGGAGTCCTGGCCGCCGATCTCGAGGATCGTGCGGACGTCCGGATGCAGGGTCGTCGTTCCCACCGCATGGGCCGTGATCTCGTTCTTCACGATGCTGGCGTTGCACATGGCGCCGACCAGCTTGCGCGCGCTTCCGGTCGTTCCTGCGGCGACAACCTGGTACTGCGTCTGGTCCAGTTCTTTGCCGAGCGCGGCGATGACGCGTTTGGAGGCTTCCATGGGGTTCCCCTCCGCCCAGAGGTAGATTCCGCAAAGAATATTTTTTTCTTCATCTATAATGACGCCTTTTGTGGAGATCGAGCCGATGTCAATCCCCAGATATGCTTTTTTCATGGCGATTATCCTTTCTTTTCAGATTTTTTCTCATGTCCCATCGCGATCATGTCATAGAATGCCTCCAGCCGCGTCTCGATTCCGGTGTCGCTGGTCTGTGTATCGTAGCTCATGTACAGCGTCGGTATTTTATAATCCGCGCTGATGTTGTGCAGCATCGGGATACAGTCCATCTCCGGCGTACAGCCGAAGGATTTGATATGCACCAGTCCGTCGAATTCCTTTTTGGCATAGTATTCCGCCAGTGTGACGGTGGAGACGGAAGAGCTGCCCGTGTCGTACCGGACATAGTTCGAACATTCTTCTTTCTGGATATCCACCCAGATGGAGGAGGGAAATCTGTGCAGGTCATAGTTGACGTAATGCTTTAGCTTCCGGATGACGTTTTTGTCCGGACAGATCAGCAGGCTGTTGGAGAGGTTCATCCAGCGATGCACCTCCGCGCCCATCTGCGCAAGCTTTTTTTCTACTTCATGGTTGGAAAACGGATCCATGATCGTGAAATATTCTCCAACGACCCCGACGCGCAGCGGGTGCTCCGGCTTGTCAAGCGGGATGGCTGCCATGTCGGCCATGGTCTGTTTGTAAATCCGCTGTACTTCCCGGAATCCTTTTGCTTTTCGGAGGTCGGCCAGAAACCGTTTGTAAACCCGGTCGTAGGAACCCTTTTCGATCTCGAAACCCATGTTCTGCCGGTAGTAATCCTCCACCTTGTCAATGTTGGTAATCATTTTAAGCGTGGCGGGAATCGCTCTTGCCATCTGCAGCAATGTGGCGTCGGGAGCCAGCTGTTTTATTCCCTTCAGGATGTCGAGGATATGGGGAAAACGGAAGAGGGAGATGTTAAAAATCTCGAAGTCGTAACCCATATCCTTTAAAATCTGCTCGTGCAGTTCGCCGTAATAGCCGAGACGGCAGGTGCCTCCGGTCTGGATCAGCACATTCGCGCCTGCCTCCAGTGCCTCGATATAATTCCCCATGTGACATTTAAAGGGGGCACAGACGAAGTCGGGACTGTATTTTGCACCCAGCTCAATGGTGCGTTTTGTCATGGCGGGCGGACTCATATAGTCCAGATGCAGGCCGTTGTTTACAAAATACCGTATGGCGATATCGTAATTCCCGAGGGAGGGGTAACACAGCTTATATGGTTTTTCAGGCATTTGCGTTCAGCTCCTTTCGGAAACGGATGATATCGATAAAGCTTTCCAGGCGTGTCTCGATGCCCGCGCTTGCGTCCTGGCTGTCCAGCAGCAGGTTTAAAATCGGGCGGTCTTTGACGCGCCGGATGATCATCTCGTTGACCATGGAATCCGGTCCGCAGGGAAAAGCGGTGAGCAGTATGATGCCGTCGACACAGTCATGGTATTTCTGAATGGCTCCCAGCAGCTCGCGGCTCATGATCCACGGAACCCGCTCACAGATCCGGAGGGAATCCTTCTGGGCCTGTGCCGGATCCACGGCGTCGGAACAGACCGGCAGCGCGTCCAGATGGCGGATGCCCTTTAAGATCGGCTGTCCGATATATTCGTCATAGAGGTTGTAGCTGTGCCCGACGACCAGCACCCGGATTTTGTCCGTGGCGGCGATGGCGTCTTCCTGTTTTTTGACTTTATTCTGAATGTCGGCTTTCCATGCCTGCCGGGCTTTTTCCCAGGCGGCTTCCGCTTCCGGACGCGTTTTGTTCAGTTCTCGTGCCAGACTTATATATGCTTCCTTCTCCGGCTTTTTCTGCTGCGGGTCGACGTCGCAGGAGAGAAAACGCAGGTTTTTCTCCCGGAAGGTGTTGACGCAGATATCATAGATGGCCTCAAATCGGGAGCAGAGAACGCCTTCCTCTCCGAAATTGGCGATGCGCGGGATGAACACCCTGTCGCATTTGCCTTCCAGTGCGGCCACATGTCCCAGAAAGAGCTTGCTGGAAAGGCAGTTCTCATCAATGGCATAGCGGTCTCCCGTGTCCTGAAGTGCTTTGGTTGTGCGCGGACTTAAGACTGTCTCAATGCCGAGCTCGGAAAAGAATGTTTCCCAGAGGACGGCATAGCGGTAATAGAGCAGAGCGCGCGGTATTCCTATTTTCATGGAAACTCCCTTTTTGGCGATACAGACCGTGGTCTTTCCGTGCACCGGTCTGCATCGTTTGATTTTAGATATATTTTTTCGTTTTAAAGTATCTGAGGTAGGCCGCAATATACTTCTGATTCACCGGCGGGCAGCTGATGCCGGACTGACCGAGCAGCAGCCGGGTGTTGCTTGTGTCGTAGACCGGATTCTTGCTGACAAAGTGCCGCATGACATTCGGATTGCTGTCATTTCCGGCTTCAAAGAGGCATTCAAGCAGAACCATGGCGTTCTCCGCGGCATCGGATTTTTTAATCCGGCTTCGCCAGGCGCGGAACGGAATGTGGCGTACCGTATAACCGCAGGCGCGGATACAGGTGACCAGTGAATGCAAGGTCTGCGGTATCGGATTGACCAGATTGAAGGCGTGCCCGAGAGCTTCCTCTTTTCTGGAAATGTAAATCAGAGCTTTTGCCACATAATCTACCGGGGTCATGTGAAACTCGTATCTCGCAAACGGCACCGCTTTCATCTGGATGGTGCAGACCATCAGACGGCTGACCATGTCCTCCAGCTCCCAGATGCCGTTGGCGGCGCCGGTGATGTCGCCCGGGCGGTAGATCGCCGCACGCAGTCCCCGTTGTCTGGCGATGCCGATGATCTTTTCTGAAACCCATTTGGTCTCAGAGTAGGAGAGTGAAAAGCCGCGCCAGGTATTCAGGTCAGCATCCTCCATCATGCGTTTGCCGTAGTTGTCCGGCGTGTCATACACGCTGTAGGAGGAGACATAGTGGTAATATTTTGCGCATCCTGCGCCGGCGAGACGCAGGGTCTCAACCGTGCCGTTGACGTTGGTTGTTTTTAAGTATTCATAGGGGAACACGAAGTTCAGGACCGCACCGTTGTGGTAAATAACTTCCATCCGTTCGGACAGAGCCGTCCAGGTCTCGTCGTCCAGCCCCAGGTGATAGGAGGCGAGGTCGCCGACAACCGGATGGATATAATGCGCCATGCCGTCATTCCAGCAACGGTAATGCTGCATATTCTTTCGGATACGATCCATGGCCGCCCCGGCGGAGTCCGCGCGGACCAGGCACCAGAGCTCCAGACCATCGTGCGGATAATAGCGGAAGATGCTGTGGATGAGCTGGGCACCCAGGAATCCCGTAGCGCCGGTGAGGAAGATTTTCCGGCAATCCGCGGGCGCTGTCAGGTAATCCGCACTGAATCGGATGCGCTCGTCCAGCCGGCATTCCGCTGAGAGATTGACGGCTCTTCCTCTGCCTTTTGTTCCGGCGAGGACGGCGTGGATGTATCGGGTGATGCCGGTCACGGAGGCATCACGGAGCAGCTCGCGCAGGTCGAGCTTTATGTGGTATTTTTCTTCGATGTTGTGAATCAGCTCAAATCCCATCAGGGAATCCCCGCCCAGGGCGAGGAAGGAATCCGTCAGACTGAACTGGTCGATTTTCAATACTCTCTGGAAGGCAGAACGCACCTGCAGCAGGATATCGTCGGCCTTGTCTACCAGTTCATCTGCCCGTTCTATGGATTTATCAATCAGTTCATCCGCGAGATCGTTTGATTTTTCAATCAGAGATCCGCTCTTCCTGTGAATGGAGGAATCATGACTGCTGTACAGTAGCTGCAGTTTTCCTTCCTGATATAAAGCGCGCGCCTTTAACATCTGCAGCTTGCGGTTGTCCGTTCGCGGAAGCGTATTCTGCGGGACAAAGACGACATCATAGAAGGAGAAGGCAAAGCGGTCGGAGACGGCTTTATTGATCTCCTGGACTCTCTTTGCAAACTCCTCCCCCTGCCGGGCCTCGATCACGGCGACGACATTCTCCTTTGTGTCCGTCGTGCAGGAGAAAAATCCGTAGGATGCGCCGGTCAGCGCGGGCACATGGCGGCTGATCGTCGCCTGCAGGTCGGACGGATAGATGTTGTGTCCGTTGACGATAATCATCTCCTTGATGCGCCCGGTGATGTAGAGGTTTCCTTCATATAAAAAGCCCAGGTCGCCGGTTTTGTAAAATTCACAGTCATATCCTTCCATTTTTACGTGGAAGTTCCGGCTGTCCTTCGGGTTGTCCCAGTAGCCGTCCGCTACGCTGTCTCCGGAGAGGAAGATCTCCCCGATGCGCAGTTCGGGGTATACTTTTTTGGTCTTCGGGTTGCCGATGACGACAGTCAGGTCTTTGACCGGCCGGCCGACACTGACGATCTCTGTGGTGTGGCGGTGTGCCGGAGCGGCAGCAGCACTGCTCCCGCCGGTATGCGATTCATTCGTCGCAGCAGAGTCTGTTATGTGTTGGGTGTCTGCCGCAAAAGAGCCGGTCATGTGCGGTTTGTCCGCTGTGGCTGTACTTTCATCTATGTCAGCGTCCGGTTCTTCCACGATTACCGCGCGGTTTTTCTGGTACGCCTCATAGTCCAGTGTCAGAGTGCGGTAATCCTGGCTCGCAAAGGTGGCCAGGCAGACGTTCTCCGATACGCCGTAGCCGGGCGCCATGGCATTGGGCGCGCAGTGGAACATTTCCGTAAAGCGTTCTGCACGTCCGGCGCTGATAAACTCCGACCCGTTCATAAAATGAGTCACCTGGCCAAGCGAATATCCGGCTGCTTCCGCATCGGAAAAGATACGCGTGCAGGCGTCATAGGCAGAACCCGGGCCGACGGTCAGCGTGATTTTAAAATCCGAGATCAGGCGCAGCCACAGCTTTGGATTCTCCAGGAAACGGAGCGTCTGCAGGTAATAGCCCTTCGAGCTTGTCGCGACAACCGGCATGCAGATCGTGACGACCAGACCCAGATTGTGAAAAAACGGAACCCAGGTAGCCAGCGAGACATTGTCGAGACTTAAGCATGACTGGCACTGCTCAATATTTTTCATCAGGTTCTTCCAGGTCACGCGGACGCCCTTCGGCGCTTTTGTGGAGCCTGAGGTGTACTGCAGGTAAACGAGCTGATCCGGACTCGAAGGGACGATAACATCCTCGCGGCGGTAGGGATCCAGGCGATCGGTATAGATACGTTTTAACCGGGCGGTATCGCGAAACGCTTCTTTTAAAAGGCGGCCGACGATGTTCACTTCAGAGCCCTGCTCCAGTTCATAATTGGAGATCAGCGCCTTCGGGTGGCAGGACTTTAATACGGATATGAGACGTTCTGTCTTGTCCTCGTCCAGCGGCGGCGGGATGATCGTGAAAACCACACCTGCCATCATACATCCGTACACGGCATACATGGTTCCGAAGTCCTGCATGGAAAAGATGACCGCGCGGTCGCCGGGGCGCAGCCCTTTTTTCCGCAGCATATACGCGATCTCCAGCGCCTTGTGCCAGGCCTCCTGAAAGGAGTGTATCTCCTGTGTCCAGGTATGTGCTTCATCGTCGTAGTCGACAAAATGGAAAACCATATGATCGGGCGTGACGGCAGCTTTATCTTTTAAATAGTCAATAAGAGTCGGTTTTAAAGTCATTATTATATCCTCGTAATAGTATTCGGCGAAGCGGCGCGGCAGCGCGATTTCGCCTTTCTTATAATATATCTTATATGAAATTCCCGCAAGTGAAATTAATATAAAATATCGGCACGAATTTCTGTGCGTTTTCAGAGATTCCGGGCGATGGATATTTTTCTTTAATTTAGGATTGTACATCATATAAGTTATATGATAAGATATAACAAAAGTATAATTAGAGGAGGATTTTTACTATGGACAAGTTACTGATTCTGAACCCGGGTTCTACATCCACAAAGATCGCCTATTATGAGGATGAAAACCAGATTTTTGTGGAGAGCATCTCCCACTCTGCGGAAGTGATCGCACAGTATGATCTGATCGTGGATCAGTATGAGTTCCGGAAGGACATGATTCTGGATGTTCTGAAGGACAAGGGGGTAAAGCTGGAGGAACTGACCGGTATCGTTGCCCGCGGCGGTCTGCTTCCGCCGGTGAAGGCGGGCGCTTATGTCGTCAACGATGATATGGTCTGGCAGCTGAAGAACAAGCCGGCCATGGAGCACGCTTCGAACCTGGGCGCTGTGATCGCGGAAGCAATCGCGACTCCGCTCGGTATACCGGCTTTTATCTATGACGGCGTGACCGTGGATGAGATGTGGCCGATCCTGAAGATCACCGGTCTGAAGGAAGTCACCAGAAAAGGCATCGGTCACAATCTGAACACCCGCGCGGCTGCCATGAAATACGCGCGCGAGCACGGCAAGGCTTACAAAGACTGCAAGCTGATCGTGGTTCATCTGGGCGGCGGTATCTCCGTTACCCTGCAGTATGGCGGAAAGGTTGCTGATATTATCAATGATGAGGACGGACCGTTCGCTCCGGAGCGTTCCGGCAAGCTGCCGATTCAGTCCTTCACAAGCTATTTTGGCGAGTCCGGCATGACCACGAAGGAAATGCTGAAAAAGCTGAAATCCAGAGGCGGTCTTGTGGCGCACCTCGGCGTGAACGACAGCCGTGAGGTGGAGAAAATGATAAAAGCGGGCGATGAGAATGCGAAACTGATCTATGACGCCATGGCGCTCAATGTGGCGCGCTGTGTCGGTGAGGAGGCCGCAACGGTGGCCGGCGACATTGAGGGAATCGTGCTGACCGGCGGCATCGCGTATTCGGAATATTTCACGAATGAAGTAAAGAAAAATGTGGAATGGATCGCACCGGTGACCGTATACCCGGGCGAGAACGAGATGGAATCTCTGGCGCTCGGTGGACTGCGTGTTCTGCGCGGCGAGGAGGAAGCGAATACGTTTGTGCGCTCAGAGTAAACGGGAGCGATTCGAAATCCGGCTGCCCGCCCGGCGGTCAGTATGAGGAGGCGACGGCTCCGTTTCAGGACGGCACGGAAATCATAACAGCATACAGGCAACAGCGGCATTCAGGCTCCGGTCCGGATGCCGTTTTTTACTCCGTCGTTTCCATAATTTTTATAACCAGGATTGACAAAAACATTGACCTGGTTATGAATTTGCTATATTTTAGCAGTGGGGAGGTACGCATATATATGGCCAGTACAGCAAAAAACGCTGTACCGGTATGGGAGAGAAGAAAATGAAACGAAATCAGACCAAAATAAAACAGGCAATCGCTGCTGGGCAGGCAATTCTGGGCATCGAGCTGGGCTCCACAAGGATCAAGGCGGTTCTGATCACTCCTGACCACATACTCGCGGCGCAGGGAAGTTATACATGGGAGAACTGCCTGACGAACGGGATATGGACGTATTCGTTGAAGGACATATGGATCGGACTGCAGGCCGCTTATGCCGATCTGGCGCGGGATGTGGAGGAAAAATACGGTGAAAAACTGACAACCCTGGCGGCGATTGGCATCAGTGCCATGATGCACGGGTATCTGGTATTTGATGAAAATGATGAGCTTCTGGTTCCGTTCCGGACATGGCGGAACACGATGACGGAGAAGGCCGCGGATGCGCTGACGGATCTTTTTCAATTTAACATACCGCAGCGCTGGAGTGTTGCCCATTTATATCAGGCGATTCTGAATGGGGAGGATCATGTGAGCCGGATCTGTTATCAGACGACGCTGGCGGGATATGTACACTGGAAGCTTACAGGGCAGAAGGTCCTGGGGGCAGGGGATGCGTCCGGCATGTTCCCCGTTGATCCGGCAACCGGGCAGTTTGATGTGTTGAAAATGGAGGCATTTGACTCTCTGATCGTCAATACGGTCAGGTTGGATACGGATGACAGGAAGAAGACGGCCGCAGACCGGAGGTGCGCGGATGATTCGGCGGCTGCGGCAGACAATCAGACCATACCATGGATACTGGCTGATATTTTCCCCCGAGTTTTAAAAGCCGGTGAATCTGCCGGTGTTCTGACAGAAGAAGGAGCGAGGCTTCTGGATCCGACGGGCTGTCTGCGGGCGGGGATTCCGTTCTGCCCGCCGGAGGGAGACGCGGGCACCGGAATGGTCGCGACGAACAGTGTAAGGCAGCGAACCGGAAATGTATCAGCCGGGACATCTGTTTTTGCGATGGTTGTACTTGAACGGAATCTGTCTGAGGTTTACAGAGAACTGGATCTGGTGACAACGCCGACCGGAGATCCGGTTGCCATGGTTCACTGCAATAACTGTACCTCGGATCTCAATGCGTGGATCGATCTGTTTCGGCAGTTCGGCGAACTGTTCGGCATGGAGACAGATGACGATCGTCTCTACACGGCGCTGTACCGGAAAGCTCTGGAGGGAGATGCGGATGGCGGCGGTATTCTGGTCTGCAATTATCTGTCCGGCGAGAGCATTACCGGGTTTGACGAAGGCCGTCCTCTGCTTATGCGACATCCGGACAGTACGCTTGATCTGGCGAATTTTATGCGGGCGAATCTTTACTCGGCGGTGGCCACGCTGAAGATCGGTCTGGATATTCTGCTGAAACAGGAGAATGTTCCGGTGGATTTCATGATGGGACACGGCGGTCTGTTTAAGACAAAAGAGGTCGGAGCAAAAATCATGGCGGCGGCGATGAACACACCGGTTGCGGTCATGGAGACAGCCGGTGAGGGCGGCGCCTGGGGGATCGCACTTCTCGCGTCATATATGTTGAACGGGGGCGGGATGACGCTGGGAGATTATCTGGAGCAGCGCGTGTTTGTGCACTCGGAATGCTATGTGACGGAACCAGACCCGGAGGATGTGCGGGGATTTGAGGCATATATGGAGAGGTATATAAAAGGATTGTCCGTAGAACGGGCGGCAGTGGAAGAAGATCGCGGAGCGGACAGATGAGACGGGAAATAAAAAGTCAGAGGAAAGAAGAACGGACATGTTAGAAGAACTGAAAAAAGAAGTTTATGAGGCAAACATGCTTTTGCCGAAATATCATCTGGTCACCTTCACCTGGGGCAATGTCAGCGGCATCGACCGGGAGCGCGGTCTCTTTGTCATCAAGCCCAGCGGTGTGGAGTATGACAAACTGTCTCCGGAGGATATGGTCGTCGTGGATCTGGAGGGTCGGCGGGTCGAAGGTCGGCTGAATCCCTCATCCGATACGGCGACGCATCTCGTGCTCTACCATCGTTTTCCGGCAATCGGGGGTGTGGCGCATACGCACTCCTCCTGGGCGACGAGCTGGGCGCAGGCGGGGCGCGACATTCCCTGCTACGGGACGACCCACGCGGATTATTTTTACGGAGAAATTCCGTGTGTGAGGAATCTGACGGAGCAGGAGATTGAGACTGCATACGAATATCTGACCGGCGTGCTGATCGCGGATGAATTTGCGGAGCGGAAGAAGGATTACGAGGCGGTTCCGGCCGTTCTGTGTAAAAATCACGGCCCCTTCACCTGGGGGAGGAGCGCAGGGGATGCCGTTCATCATTCGATGGTGCTTGAGGAATGTGCGAAGATGGCAGCGCGCTGCGAATGGCTGAACCCGGAGGTAAAACCGGCGCCGCGCGAACTGAAGGAGAAGCATTATGAACGAAAACACGGCGCAGGAGCGTACTATGGGCAGCAGGAGGATTGATTTTATGAAAAATAAGATATATAAGTTTTGGTTCTGTACGGGTTCGCAGGATCTGTACGGGGAGGAATGTCTGGCAAAGGTGGCGGAGCATTCCCGCGTCATCGCGGACGCCTTAAATACCGGCGGAAATCTTCCGTTTGAGGTGGTTTTAAAACCGACGCTGATTACCGGCGAAATGATCCGCCGCGTTTTTAATGATGCGAATGCGGATGATGAGTGCGCGGGCGTCATTACCTGGATGCACACCTTCTCCCCTGCAAAATCCTGGATTGCGGGTCTGCAGGAGTGCCGAAAGCCGCTGCTTCATCTGCACACTCAGTTCAACCGGGAAATTCCTTATGATACCATCGACATGAATTTTATGAATGAAAACCAGTCCGCCCACGGGGACCGGGAGTTCGGTCATATTTTTTCCCGTAGGAATCTGGAGCGGACGGGAATCGTCGGGCACTGGTCG
>JAJBUT010000204.1 GCA_020860185.1 Lachnospiraceae bacterium
GACGTGAGGGATTATAAAAAAGTGGCGCCCCGCTATGGGACGAACAATGATCTCTATCGTTTGTTCGGAGAAGCGCATAAAAGAGGAATTCATGTGCTGCTGGATCTTGTGCCGGGACATACTTCGGAAGAGCATCCGTGGTTTCTGGAGAGCGGAAAGGCAGAAAAGAATGAATTTTCCAACCGTTATATCTGGTCGGATTTCTGCTTTCAGCCGATGCCTGGATACCCTTATATCGGTGGCGAATGTGAGCGAAACGGTACTTATATGCTGAATTTCTTTAAATGCCAGCCGGCCTTAAACTATGGCTTTTTGGATTGTAAAGAGGACTGGCAGCTTCCGATGGATCATCCGGATTGTATCGCAACGAGGGAAGCGATGAAAGATGTCATGCGCTTCTGGCTGGACCACGGATGCGACGGATTCCGTGTGGATATGGCCATGTCCCTCGTGAAAAATGATGATGAGAAGAAATCAGGCACCTGTGCAATCTGGCGGAATGTAAGGGAAATGCTGGATGCGGAATATCCGGAGGCGGCGATTGTTGCTGAGTGGGGAGCCCCGCAGTTATCTCTGAAAGCGGGATTCCATATGGATTTCTATCTGAATAGTCCGGACAACGGTTATAATACACTCATGCGTGATTACGGCATGCCGGATGCCCCGCGAGAGGATGATAACAGCTTTTTTAAGAAAGACACCCACGGCGATATTACCCGGTTCCTTGCAGAATATCTGCCGGATTACGAGGCGACAAAAGACGACGGCTATTATTGTCTGATCACCTGTAACCACGACACGGTTCGCCCGAAATATAATCTGTCGGATGAGGAATTGAAGCTTGCCTATGCGTTCATATTTACAATGCCGGGCGTGCCTTTCCTCTATTACGGTGATGAGATCGGCATGCGTTATCTGAACATCCCGACAAAGGAAGGCGGGTACTTTCGGACAGGCGCCCGCACACCCATGCAGTGGACGAAAGGAAAAAACGCGGGATTTTCCACAAGTGAGGCAGATGCATTATATCTCCCGGTGGATCCGATGCCTGACGCGCCCAGTGTGGAGTCACAGGAAGCAGAGGCGGATTCTCTGCTTCATACAGTGAAAGCTCTGTTGGCTTTGCGGCATGCAGAGGAAGATCTGCAGGCAGACGCGGAGTTTGCAGTCGTATATGCTGAGAGCGGGAAACTGCCGTTTGTGTATCGCAGGGGAGATATTCTGATTGCACTGAACCCGTCGACTGAGACTGTGACAGCGCCGGTTGACGCGGCAGGCAGAGATATAGTTTTCTCGGTCGGCAGGGGGATAGCAGAAGATGGGGGGCTCACACTGGGAAAACAGTCCTGCATGGTGTTGAAATAAGGCCGATAAACTGTGGTTTTGGCTGGACAACAGAATATTATAGAATGTATTATAAAGGCGGACTTGCCGTATTGCGCGGGCAATCGTTACATGTTATAATGAGCGCAAGTGAGAAGCATGCACTTGCGCATTCAGCGAACGGCGAAATGCGATCATGTTCTGTTTTTGCACATGATATAATGAGCGGCAAAGTGTATTTATGAACCGCAGATTCATGATCTGATCACGATTTGAACCGGAGGACAAGGGGGCTGAGGAATCAGCCTTTACACTTAACTGATCAATCGGGGGAGACTGATGGGCAAAGATATTCAGATGGGTGAAGATTTAATGATTACAGATGAGGTACGTGAGAAATTCTGCCTGAATGAGGATCCGGAATCAGAGGAGCCGCTCCGCAGGCCTGTCCGGTGGCGGCATTTATTTCCTGCGGCTCTGATTAAACAGGCCGCAGGCGATGCCGTGCAGTCAAGAATAGAAGTTACAGGAGACTGGAACGGTCTGAGGGCTGAGTATTATCTTGACTCGAAGGAGAAAAAAGCGGCAGGAATCTCGCAAAAATCCCGCCTGTCGTATAACAGTCCTTATTATTCTCATTATTCAAATGATCCGTGTTTTCCGATTTCAATCAATCACTGGCCGCTCGATCTGAACACGGAACTGGAAGCATCGTTTTTTTCCTGTGGCTGTCCGGAAGGACAAAAGGGCAGACTGTGTTGTCATGAAGCTGCCCTCCTGTACCATATGGAGCAGAAAAGCGGCGGCCTGATCGTCACGGAAGAGAGCAGCCGTGCCAGCACGGTGCGGATTCATGGCGTCATGAGAAAAAAGAAACTTATGGAGCAGGCGCGTCTTCGAGAGGAATACGGGCTTGAACCATGTCCTGCGCTGGATTTCTTCCGGGGGCGCAGGGATCCCGGCGGAATTGCTTTTTACGACATGAGGACCGCCCTGAAGGATTATGTGACGGACCCGTATTCGATGCACATGGCAAAAGACATTTTGGAAAATCATCCGAAATCTGTTTATATCAGTGCAAATGAAAAGAAGGACCGTGACGGCACACGGACATTTCTGGCGAAACTCACGGGATACGATTCGCTGTTCAACTATTCCTTTTCGGCTGGAAATGCCAGCCTTACGGGAAACAGACTGTTTCTTGATGCCAGAGACGGATATCTTGACAAAGAGGGCAGGTTAGAATCTTATCGGAACGGTTATTATGACGATGAGACACAGGATGGATTCGATGACGATCCGAACGGCCGGTGCCCTGCGGAACATTATCTCAATATAAACGGCCTGATTCTGTGCAAGATGCTTTGGGATAAGACAGATAAACTGGCGGAAGAGACAGCAGACCTCACGGATGAGAAGGCCAGGGAATTTTTCAGGAGCCTGGAGGAATCGAACCGGGCGGATACTCTGAAGACGGATCTTGCTGAACCACAGAGGATAAAAGCCGTAGAACTGTATCCCCGCATTATCATGGAAGGCGGGGCGGCAAAGCTCAGTTTCCGGATACAGAGGGCGGGAGGAAAGACGATCGTAGTCCGCAATGTCAGGGGGCTGGTCGCGGCTTACGTCGACAGGGCTGTTCTCACCCTGTCAAAGACGGAAAGTATTGATTTTGGGGAATATGACTTTACGGATCGTTCGGCCGGACTTTATGATTTTCTTCAGAGGAAGGTCGGTGATGTCTCCGACATTAATTCACAGATTGCGGCGAAAAATATGCGCTCCTGGCACAGCGTCAGAACGATCAATGTCACGTCGAACCTGGATTTTAAAGGCGCGGTTCTGGATAATTTCTATGACGCCTGGGAGGGACAGAAGGCAGAATACCAGGATAAGACAAATGGGGTGACGAGCAAGGAGATCCCGGTGGGTCACAGGGACATCCGTCTCTCCCTGACATGCGACCGCCTGTCGGACGCGAAAGGCGTCTTTTCCGGGATTGCGGTACACGGTCTGATTCCTGTACTGCTTTCCGGCAGCGGCTCCCATCGCTATACGCTGAATGCGGATGGCCTTTCCCGGATTACAAAGAAGGAACAGGAGACGGTGAAGCCGTTTGACAAGGTTGCAGATTCATCCGGATACTTCCGGTTTCAGGTGGGTCTTTCAAACCTGCAGGAATTCTACTACCGTGTTGTGCCGGCTTTTTTAGAGAACCCATCGGTTGATTTTACGGATAATTGCGAGCAGGAGGCGGAAGGATACCTGCCTCCCGAGCCTCATTTTGATTTTTATCTTGACTGTGAGACGCTGGATTTTTCGGACAGCACCGGTTCTCATGCGGAAAAAGGACGGAAGAGGAGCCGCGAAGCGATTCATCTCCTGCGGTGCACGGGAAAGGTTCGTTACAGGGAGAAGAGCCGAAAGGGATCAGAAGACACGGAAAAGATATGCACGCTTGGTATCTCAGATCAGAAAGACGGGTACAGGGACATTGAACAGGAAAGGCGGGTTGTTGATGCGGTCAGGAGTCTTTTGCTTGTGATTTCTGACGATGAAGGGGTCTTTTCGGGAGTTTTTAATGATGAGCAGCTCTTTGATTTTTTGCAGTCCGGCGTTGCTGTTCTCGAAAAGTATGGTACGGTACATGGCTCCGAAGCGTTCCGGAAGTTTACGGTTGCCCCCGTTCCGAAAGTAAAGGTCGGCATTTCCGTGGAGAGCGGCATTCTCGACCTGTCACTGACGTCCTCCGGGATATCGGAGCGGGAGCTGTTGGAGGTGCTGCAGAGTTACCGCCGGAAGAAACGGTTTCATGTGCTTTCATCCGGGGATTTTCTGGATCTGGCAGAGGATGATCAGCTTTCCGAAATCAGTGATTTTATGCTGGAACTGGATCTGAGCCCTGAGGATGTGATTAAAAAAAGCGCGAAAGTGCCGCTCTACCGCGCACTGTATATCGACAGGCTCCTCGAGGAACATGATGCGCTGTACTCGTCCAGAGACAGGGTATATCGCAGCATCATCCGTAATTTTAAAACAATCCGGGATTCCGAGAGCGAACCTCCGGCAAATCTTGCCGGAACCCTGCGGCCATACCAGGCGATGGGCTTTAAATGGATCAGGACTTTGGAGGAGGCCGGGTTCGGCGGGATCCTGGCGGACGAGATGGGCCTGGGTAAGACGCTGCAGACAATCGCCGCTCTCTCGTACGACTACGACGGGAGAAAATCCGGAACGGAGCAGCCGAGTCTTGTGGTCTGCCCCGCTTCCCTTGTCTATAACTGGCAGGAGGAATTCGCGAAATTTGCGCCGGACATCCGTACCATACCGATCACCGGCGGCGCGGCGGCAAGGAGAAAAGCCCTCGCGGCGTGGGATACAACGCAGGTGTACATTATCTCCTACGATCTGCTGAAGCGTAATATCGCGGAACTCTCAGCGAAAGATTTCTTTTATGTGATCCTTGATGAAGCGCAGTATATCAAGAACGCAGGCGCAGCGGTCTCGAAGGCCGTAAAGACGCTGAAGGCCGGTCACCGACTCGCTCTGACCGGAACGCCGATCGAAAACCGCCTTTCTGAGCTTTGGAGCATTTTTGATTTTCTGATGCCGGGTTTTTTGTATTCGCAGAAGGAATTTGAGCAGAGATTTGCGATTCCCGTCACGAAGAACAAAGAGAAGGAGGCAATGGAAAAATTAAAAAAGATGACTTCGCCTTTCCTCATGAGAAGACGGAAAGAGGATGTTTTAAAAGACCTTCCCGCAAAGCTTGAGGAGGTGCGCTATGTGCCGATTTCCGGGGAACAGCAGAAACTCTATGACGCGGAGATCCTGAAACTGAAAAACGGCATCCTGGACGGAACTTTTGGGACAGGAAAAGTGAAAGTCCTCGCGGAGCTCACCAAAATCCGTGAGATCTGCTGTGATCCATCGCTTCTTTACGAGGATTATCACAAGGAGAGTGTGAAACGCGAAGCAGCGATGGGTCTGATCCGACAGGCGATGGACGGCGG
The DNA here is from genome assembly GCA_020860185.1 of Lachnospiraceae bacterium. Lineage (GTDB taxonomy): Bacteria > Bacillota > Clostridia > Lachnospirales > Lachnospiraceae > Eubacterium_I. The sequence goes on from JAJBUT010000204.1 coordinate 5,337, forward strand.
CCACAGGATGCTTCTTTTCTCTCAGTTTACTTCGATGCTCGCGCTTCTTGAGGAGGATCTCAAAGCGGAAGGGATCCCGTACTATATCCTGACCGGCTCCACCTCCAAGGAAAAGCGCATCCGGCTGGTGCATCAGTTCAACGAGGGGGACATCCCGGTGTTTTTGATCTCGCTCAAGGCAGGCGGCAACGGGCTGAACCTGACGGGGGCGGATGTCGTCATCCATTACGACCCGTGGTGGAACCTGGCCGCGCAGAACCAGGCGACGGATCGAACCCACCGGATCGGGCAGACCAGGCAGGTCACGGTGTACCGCCTGATACTGAAAGGAACCATTGAGGAACGGATTCTTAAGCTGCAGGAGGAGAAAAAAGATCTTGCGGATCAGGTTCTTTCCGGGGAAAGTGCATCGCTGGCGAGCCTGTCGCAGGAGGAACTGCTGGCATTGCTCGGCTGAATCCTGATATAAAAAGCGTTGCAAAGTGGTACTTGCAGACAGTCAATGCTGACACAAATCTTAAAAAATACCCCTGGGACAGTGGTTTCCGAGGGTATTTTTGTATCATAGGAAAGTTCGTCCTATGATACAAAAAACGCTCCGCGAGGATGCACATGCCGCGCAAAGGAAGATGTCTGCTTACGCAGACGCGCGGCAGCGCGAGAATCCCGCAAAGCGGGATTCTATTTTTATATCATAGGAAAGTTCGTCCTATGATACAAAAAACGCTCCGCGAGGATGCGCCAAGGCGCATTCTTTTTTAACAGTAAGTGATACTGGAATATCTGTAATTCTGGAAATGAATTCCCACTTGACAAATATACCTTTTTCTTTTAGTATTCAAAATACATATAATATCGATATGAATACAAGGTTATAAGAAAAACCAGAGATGATTTCAATCATGATTTACAGAGAGGCGGGGCGGGGTCATGACATTGATTCAGTTGTCTTATATCATTACCATAGCGGAGACGGGTTCCATGAACCGGGCGGCGGAGAAGCTCCTGGTGTCCCAGCCGTCGCTGACTAACGCGGTGAAAGAATTGGAAAAAGAGTTGGGCATCACGCTTTTATACCGAAGCGGGCGCGGCGTGGTTCTGACGAACGACGGAGCGGAGTTTCTGCCGTATGCCAGAGATATTTACAGTAAATATCAGACTCTTTTGGGGAAATACGGAAAAAACGGTACATACAAAAAGAAATTCGGTGTTTCCTCACAACACTATTCTTTTGCTGTGAAAGCCTTTGTCGACATGGCAAAAGATTACGATATGTCGCAGTATGAGTTTGCGATCCGGGAGACGATGACGAGGGAAGTGATTCGTGATGTCAGTACAATGAGAAGTGAAATCGGCATTTTATATCTCTCGGATTTTAATCGTAAGGCCATGACAAGACTGATGAAATCGGCCAATCTGGAATTCCATCATCTTGTAGATTGCCATGCGTACGTTTATTTGTGGAAGAATCATCCCCTTGCAACGGAAGAGAGTATCGGGATTGAGCAGCTGGCAGACTATCCCTGCCTGTCTTTTGAGCAGGGAAGTGACAGCGCTTTTTATCTGGCAGAGGAGGTACTCTCAACGAATGAATATGCACAGAGTATAAAAGCCAATGACCGGGGAACGATGCTGAACCTGATGGTTGGCCTGAACGGCTATACTCTGTGTTCCGGCATTATCTGTGAAGAGTTGAATGGCGATGATTTTGTGGCGGTGCCTTTCAGAGACAAAGAAGAATCGATGGGTGCGATGGAAATCGGTTTTGTCATGTTGAAAAATATGGTTTTAAGTCCTGTCGGAGAGAAGTATGTTGAAACGATCAAAAAGTACCTCCGGGATATATAAGGGTGAGATATATTGAGCGCAGATAAGCTGATTAGAGAATTTTACGGGAAAGATGACAGGCTATAGACTGAAACTATAGCCGGTTATTTTTTTTGCGTATTAGACAGAAAGTGACCTGCCGTGCTATCATATCACATATAACATATAAGAAAACTATGTTTTGCGGAATTGTAATCTATTTGCGTTGTGAAACAGACAGCATTATAAGAGGAGACAAAAAAATGGCCGGAGAAAAACCTAACATAATCTTAATCCTGACAGACGATCTGGGATACGGCGATTTGTCCTGTTTTAACCCGGAATCTAAAATCCGGACAGAGCATATTGACGCGGTAGCCGCAGGCGGCCTGCGCAATACGGACTGTCATGCGTCTTCCGCGCTCTGCACGCCGTCGCGCTACGCGTTGCTGACCGGGCGATACAACTGGAGATCCCGATTAAAAAGCGGTGTGCTGCCGGGGCAGTCCAGCCCTCTGATCGAGGAGGGGCGGGAAACGATCGGAACGTTCCTGAAAAAGCAGGGATATCGCACGGCGTGCGTCGGAAAATGGCATCTGGGGATGAACTGGACGGTGAAGGACGGTTATACCCTGCCATCGACCTACCGGGATCCCAACGGAGATCAGGATAAATGCGCGGTGGGCATCGATTTCACTGCGCCCATTGCGGACGGTCCGAATACGCGCGGGTTTGACTATTTTTTCGGATTGCCGGCGTCGCTTGACCAGCCGCCGTTTGTATACATCGAGAATGACCATGTGCTGACGCCGCCGGATCATATGACCGGTGTGCGCAGGCTTGATCGCGTGGGACCGACACAGCAGACGGAGGTGGAGTACGGACCGGCTGCGCCGGATTATGACCCGGCAAAGGTCGTTCCGGATATGGACGCGAAGGTTCTCTCGCTCGTGGACGAATACGCGGGGGAAGACCGGCCGTTCTTTATTTATTATCCGACACCGGCCGTACACGGACCGCTGCTGCCTGCACCGGAATATCAGGGAAAATCGGGAATCGGCAGGTATGGAGACTTTGTCCTGCAGGTGGATGGTTTTGTGGGAAAACTTGACGCAAAATTGCGTGAGAAAGGGATTGCGGACGATACGATCCTGATTTTTACCAGTGACAACGGCTGCTCCGGCATCGCGGATTTTCCGACGTTAAAGGGACTGGGGCACAACCCGAGCTTTATTTACCGGGGAAAGAAGGGCGATATCTGGGAGGGCGGCCATCGCATTCCGTTTATCGTGCGCTGGCCGGGACATGTGCCGGCGGGCGTCGAGCGAAGCCAGATGACATGCCTGACTGACGTCTTTGCCACCATTGCGGAGATTACCGGCTTCACATACGGAGATGAAGCGGGAGAAGATTCATTTTCGGCGCTGTCCGTCTGGCAGGGCGGGACAGAACCCATCCGGGAGGATATGATTCATCATTCCGTTTTCAATTATTCCCTCCGAAAAGGAAACTGGAAGCTGGAGTTCTGCCCGGGTTCCGGCGGAATGGGACCGGATGCGCAGGTTCCCGCGGGAGGCATATACGGGGATGATACGCCCTGTCAGCTCTATGATCTCTCCCAGGACATCAGCGAGCAGAAGAATCTCTACGGACTTCGCCCGGAAATTGAGAAAGAACTGACAGAACGGGCAGCTGCTTATATCAAAAACGGGCGAACGACGCCCGGAGAGCCGCAGAAAAATACGGAGAGCGCAGACTGGCCGGGGCTGGAGTGGCTGCCGTAAGCGTAAATCTCATGAGAAAGTATAGTATTTCAACAAATATAAAGCAAAGGAAGCAAAATCATGGAGCAGGCGTTTGGAACTCATCTCATAGACACCGATGTATTGATCATCGGCGGCGGAACTGCAGGATGCTATGCCGCACTGACGCTGAGCCGGAACACCGACCTGTCTGTTCTGGTTGCGGAGAAAGCGAATATCCGGCGCAGCGGCTGTCTGGCGGCAGGTGTCAACGCTATTAACGCTTATATCACGGAGGGCAGGTCGCCGCAGGATTACGTGGATTATGCAGCGAAAGACGCGGCCGGAATCGTGCGGCAGGATCTTCTGATCACGGCAGCGGAACTGTTTAATGAAGTCACCGCGGATCTGGAGCAGCTGGGACTCGTCATTTTGAAAGATGAAAATGGAAAGTATGTGACGCGCGGAAACCGTAATATCAAGATAAACGGCGAAAATATCAAGCTGATTCTGGCGGACGCTGTAAACTGCGCGGATCGTGTAACGGTGATCAATCATCTTAACATCACAGACCTGCTGACGGATAATGACTCGGTCTTGGGCGCCGTGGGGTTTTCCGTAACGGAACCGAAGGCGTATGTGATACGCGCGAAGGCTGTTCTGGTGGCGACAGGAGGCGCCGCGGGCCTGTACCGGCCGAATAACCCCGGATTTTCCAGACACAAAATGTGGTATCCGCCGTTTCTCACCGGCGCAGGGTATGCAATGGGGATTCGGGCAGGCGCAGAAATGACCTCTTTTGAGATGCGATTTGTCGCTCTTCGCTGCAAGGATACGATCGCACCCACCGGTACCATTGCTCAGGGAGTCAGAGCCAGACAGGTCAACGCAAAAGGATTCGTGTATGAAGACCGGTATGGGCTCACGACGAGTGAGCGTGTGTATGGGACAGTGATGGAAAACAGTCTCGGAAGCGGACCCTGTTATCTGAAAACCGTCGGCATCTCCGGCAGGCAGGAACAGGAGCTTTTCAAAGCCTACCTGAATATGTGTCCGTCCCAGACCCTCCGATGGATGGAGGCGGGAGCAGGTCCGGCCGACCGGGATGTGGAGATTGAGGGGACGGAGCCCTATGTCGTGGGCGGTCATACAGCCAGCGGATACTGGGTGGACACCCGGCGGGAAACCACGATCCACGGGCTTTTTGCTGCCGGAGATGTGGCGGGCGGCTGTCCGCAGAAGTATGTGACAGGTGCTCTGGCGGAGGGGAAAATCGCGGCAGAGAGTATCAATGACTATATTTCTCAGGGAGAGTATGAACCGGGCAGTACCACAGACGGATGTACAGAGAGAGAAGAACCGGAGACAGATGACAAACTTCAGGTACGGATTCGGGAGATCCTTGACACCTATGCGAATGCACTTTCCGGCACGAACGCGATTTATTCCGCGGAGGATCTGGAGGAGCGGATGCAGAAGGTCATGGATGAATATGCCGGCGGCATCTCCTCCCGCTACGGCTACACAGAACGGCAGCTTTGTCTGGCAGATGCAGAGATCGACCGCCTGACTGCGCAGACAGAATATCTGAAAGCAGGAAATATGCATGAGCTGCTTTTTGTGTATGAACTGAAGGATCGGCTGACGGTATGCAAGACACTGATTTTCCATCTTCTGAACCGCAAAGAGACCAGATGGCATGTGTTTGGGGAAAATCTGGATTATCCTGAGACGGATCATAAGTATTTTGCCTACCTTAATTCCAGATACAGGAACGGAAAGCAGGAAGCCATCTGGCGGGATATAGTGAAAGAAAACGTGTATCGGTATCCGGAACAGAGAGAGCACGTTGGAAGGGGAGGCTGTGAATGAGTATACGAATAAACCGGGAGCGCTGCGTCGGCTGCGGAGGCTGTGTCGAAGTATGTCCGGGAACACTGATTTCCCTGTCTGAAGGACGAGCCCGTATGGATTATCCGCGTGACTGCTGGGGCTGCGCTTCCTGCGTCAAGGAGTGTCCGACCGGAGCTGTTGAATTCTTCCTCGGCGCGGACTTCGGCGGAAGCGGCAGCTTGATGAATGCAGAGAAAAAAGGCGAAATCCTGCGATGGACGATTCGCAAAATCG
>JAJBUT010000082.1 GCA_020860185.1 Lachnospiraceae bacterium
CTGTGCAAGCAAGCTTGCCCATCTGACTGTCTATTCACGACACTTTCATAATAAATATTTTATCATCTTTTTTTACCAGGATTTTACATCGCTTTATTGACATTTATCCGGAATAAAGTTATAGTAACAACCAGCGATAGCAGTACATACACATGACGGGAGGGCTTGTATCATGAAGAAAGTTATGGTATCTTTAAATTCCATTGACAAAGTAAAAACCTTTGTAAAGGATGTCTCTCAGTTCGACTGTGATTTCGACCTGATCTCGGGCAGATATGTCATCGACGCGAAATCCATGCTCGGCATTTTCAGTCTGGATCTGTCGAGACCCATCGAGCTCACCATCCACGCAGATGATGCGAAGGCAGATGAGATTATCGAAGCGCTGAAGATATATCTGGCCTGATCCGACCCGGATTCTGCGCTCTCCCTCCCCCCATGGCGGCGGGAGGGCTTTTTTTATCATATAGGAAAGTTCCCCGAACTTCCTATATGATAAAAAACGCTCCGCTGTGGATGCGCACTCGCGCGACAGGAAAAAGTCGCTGATAGCGACCGCGCTCGGCGCGAGAATGCGCCAAGGCGCATTCTTTTTTATAGTGAGCATCAGCACACCTCAACCGTCTCTGTCGTCCGGATCGCTTCCTCCACCATCGCATCAATCTTCTCACTCAGCTTCCGTTCAGAACGCCGGATGATATTGACATTCGGCTTCGTCACCGGATGCTTCGCCACAAAAATCGTACAGCAATCCTCAAACGGAAGGATGGACGTCTCATAGGTGTCGATCTTCTCCGAAACGGCAATGATATCGTTTTTGTCAAACGCGATCAGCGGACGATACACCGGCAGCGTACACACCTCGTTGGTCGCCATAAGCGATTTCATGGTCTGGCTGGCCACCTGCCCGATGCTCTCGCCGGTCACCAGTCCGAGACAGCCGCTCTCCTTTGCGAAATGCTCCGCGATCCGCATCATATAGCGCCGCATGATAATCGTCAGTTCATCGTGCGGGCACTGATCATAAATATACAGCTGAATCTCTGTAAAATTTACAATATGCAGTCGAATCGAGCCGCTGTACCGGGCGACAATCCCTGCCAGATCCACCACCTTCTGTTTCGCGCGCTCACTCGTGTAGGGCGGCGCGTGAAAATAGGTCGCCTCCAGACTTACGCCGCGCTTCGAGATCATATAGCCTGCCACCGGACTGTCAATGCCACCGGACAGCAGAAGCATCGCTTTTCCGGCCGTTCCGACCGGCATGCCGCCGGGTCCCGCGATCTCTTCCGAGTAAATATTTACTCTGGCACGGATTTCTACATGAAGCTCAATCTCCGGATGATGCACATCCACATGCATCGCGGGATACGCATCCAGGATCCTGCCGCCGAGCTCGGCGTTGATTTCCTGGGAATCCAGCGGAAAGCTTTTATCCGCCCGTTTTGTAAACACCTTAAAGCTTTTGTCTTTATCCGGATATACGGCATCCACATAGGACAGAACATCGGCGATCAGCTGATCCATGTCATGAAGCTCCACCTGCCACATCGGACAGATACCGACGATACCGAACACCCGCGTCAGGGCAAGAACGGCTTCGTCATAATCATAATCACCCTTTGCCTCCACATAAACACGGCCGCGTTCAGAAGTGATCTCAAACTCACCCTCCACGGGATGTAAAGCCAGGGATATCTGGCGGATCAGTGCATCCTCAAACACATGACGGTTTTTTCCTTTGATGCCGATTTCTCCATACTTTATCAAAAATGAACGAAACATGGAATTTCCTTTCTTTATATGTGATTTCATTGACTGTGAGATCGTCCGGGACATCTGTTTTGTCCTGCCCGCTGTCTAAAACCTTCTGTACCTTCTAAGGAGCGGCAGAAGTTCAGACAGCGCATCCAGAGTACAGTCAAGCTCTTCTCTCGTCGTATGTATGCTGAAGCTGAACCGGAGCGTGGATTCCTGATGCTGTCTGTCCAGACCGATGGCGGCAAGGGTGCTGCTGTCGGACGGATGGGCAGAGGCGCAGGCGCTTCCTGCGGATACGTAAATGCCTCTGTCCTCCAGCGCATGCAGAAGCACTTCGCTTGGCACGCCGGGAAAGCTGGCGCTGACGATATGAGGTGCGCTGTCTCTGCCGGTTTTCCCGTTCACGGATACCTGCTCCAGCGCCAGCAGTCTGCCGGAAAAATATTCTTTCAGCGCATACATCCTGTCCGTCTTTTCATCCAGATGCTCATAGACCTCCCGCGCCGCGCCGCCCATTCCGGCAATGCCGGGCGCATTGATAGTGCCGGAGCGCATATTCTTCTGCTGTCCGCCGCCGAACAGAACGGGCCGGATCTTCGTCTTCTCTCTGACATACAGAAAACCGACGCCCTTCGGTCCGTGTATCTTATGTCCGCTGACCGAGAGCAGATCGATATCCATTTTCTTTGGCACAATACGGAATTTCCCGTAAGCCTGAACCGCGTCCACATGAAAAATCGTCTCCGGATTCCGTTCATGAATCAGGCATCCCGCTTCCGCAACCGGCTGCAGGGATCCGATCTCGTTGTTCACCATCATAATGGAAACCAGAATGGTGTCGTCACGAATCATCTCAGAAAGCTCCTGCAGGGAAATCTCACCGTCCGCGTTCACAGGCAGCCAGGAAATCTCAAACCCCTGCTCTTCCAGAAAAAGCATGGTGTTTTTAACCGACGGATGTTCGATCGCTGTCGTAATCATATGCTTTCCGCGCCGTCGGTTCGCCATCGCACTGCCGAGAATCGCGAGATTGTTGGATTCTGTGCCGCCGGAGGTGAACACGATCTCCTTTTCCTTACAGCGCAGAGTCGCGGCGATATCGGCCGCCGCAGTTTTAACATACTTTTCCGCCTCCACGCCCTTTAAATGCATTGAGGACGGATTGCCGAAATCCTCCGTCAAAAGACGCGCAACCAGCTCCGCCGCGGCTCCTGAGCACGCGGTTGTGGCGGAATTATCCAGATATATCTGCATTTTCTATTCCTCACATTCTTCCAGTGTCAGCATCACGAGCGACATGGCGCAGATGGCCGCCGTATCCGTGCGCAGGATACGCCTGCCCAGCGAAATCACATCCATGCTCTGCCGGGCCGCCTCGATCTCATCGGGAGCGAATCCGCCCTCCGGTCCGATGAATATGCTGACGGAACCGGCAGATTTCAGCTTCTCCAAAGCCTCCGCCGTCGCCCGCATACCCCTCTCATTCTCGTAAGGAACCAGACGGACGGCACAGGAGCCCGCATAGACAAGCGCATCCGCATAGCTCATCACCGGATGAACCCGCGGAATCCGGCTGCGTTTGGACTGTTTGGCCGCGCTCTCGCTGATAGCCTGCCACCGCTTCTGCTTTTTCTCCGCGCGCTTCTCATCCAGCTTTACAACGCAGTATTTCATCGTCACGGGGATGATCTCATACACGCCCAGCTCGACCGCTTTCTGTATCACATATTCCATCCGCTCGCCCTTCGGAAGCGCCTGAAACAGATAGATTCTGGAAGAAAGCTCTGTTTTCGGAACCGTCTCATCCAGAATATCAGCCTGCACAAAAGCGTCGCCCAGCTCGGCGATCTCACAGAAAAAATCATGTCCGGAAGCGCTGCTGACGCGGATTTTCTCGCCGGAACGCATGCGAAGGACATTTTTAATGTGATTGACATCACTGCCCGTGATGGTAATATATTCTTTTCCGATCTGATGATCTTCGATAAAAAACTGATGCATAATCAACTTCCATGCGCTGCTGTCGCCGTATACCCGTATCTCACCGGCTGAGCCAGTATCCTTCCTGATTTTTTGCTGTCTGATATGGCCGCCGTATACTCTGTCTCACCGGCCGATCCGGCGCTCTTACGGGCAGCCGCGCCATTATCTGCGCGCCGTGATCCCGACCCACTCGCCCTGGCGGGTCACTTCGATCACCTCCATCCCGGCGGCTTCGACCGCAGAGACAACCTCCCGTTCCTTAAAATCAATAATACCGGAGGAGATAAAGATCCCTCCCTTCTTCAGGCGTGCCGGAATGACCGGCGCCATCGGAATGATCACATCCGCCAGAATATTGGCAACCACCAGATCATACCGCTCCGCGCCGACCTGCGCCTGAAGCTCGGTGTCATCAATCAGATTCCCTGTATAAAAATCCCCCAGTTCCCGTGCCAGATGGTTGACTTCAAAATTAGCACGGGTAGAGACAAGGCAGTCCTCGTCGATATCCGTCCCGACCACATGACCTGCGCCGAGCTTCAGACTGACAATGGACAGAATACCGCTGCCGCAGCCGATATCCAGCACCTCATCGCCCTGCCGCACATATCTCATGAGCTGACGGATGCAAAGCTGTGTCGTCTCGTGTTTTCCCGTCCCGAAAGAAATGCCCGGATCGATCTCGATCAGAATCCGGTCCTCATCCGCGGCTTCCGGCTCCTCCCACGTCGGTTTGATCCGGATCTCCCGCTGCCCGGAAGAAGTACCGGCGCCATCCGCCGCAGCACTGATCGTAAACGCATGAAAAAACTCCTTCCAGTTATTGATCCAGTCGACATCCTCCGTCTCGCTCTCTGCGATCTCACCCGAACCCACATCCGCAAATGCACGAAGCTCCGCGAGCGACGCTCTGACCTGCGCCATCTTTTCCGCGTAATCCCCGTCCGCATCCAGATAAAAGCTCATATAGCTCACCCCGTCGTCGGGCGGCAGCTCCGGCAGGATGTCGATAAACATCTTCGCCGTATCCTCCGCGGTCAGCGGGATCTTATCCTCAATCTCAACACCCTCTATGCCCAGATCGTCCAGCATGCTGCTGACGAGATCCTCCGCTGCGGTCGTCGTCGTTATCGTATATTTCTTCCATTTCACAGTCTGCTATCTCCTTCTTAACTGTTCAGTACCTTCACAGTTACTCTCCTTCTTTTCCGATGCGGAAAAACAGGACAGCCGCCCTGTCCGTCATTTCGGCCAGGTCACATTCTCACCGGATTTATGACCTTTTATCACCTTAGGAACTGTCACATATATTCCCGTACAATCTCCAGCGCCGGGGCAAACCAGGCTGTGAAATCCTCCGGCCTGCGCGTCATCCACACCAGCAGGTCGTCGATGGAAATCCACTGTATCTCAGAGATCTCCTCCGGATCCGGCGAAAGTGTGATCTGCGCATCCGGAACCGTCAGGTAAAACACATGGTCGATCTCGTGCTCCGCGCAATCTTCATATTTCTGGTAATACTGAAAACGGCCAAGCTCACTCAGTCCACCATAAGCGCCCGTCGCAGCCGTCAGACTGTCATCCGTTCCCCCTTCATGCAGAGTAAAATCTGACTCTTCCCTCATCCTGCAATCCACGCGTCCGTCCGCTTCATCATCGCACAGAGCGAAGCCCAGCTCTTCCCTCATCCTGCGAATCACGGCATCAAATAGATCCTCACCCCTGCGAGGATGAGAGCAGCAGGAATTCGTCCACAGCCCGCCGGAATGGTATTTTCCCTCCGCGCGCCGGTGGATCAGCAGCTTTCCGTCGCTCTCACGGAAAAGGAACACAGAAAAAGCACGATGAAGCTGTCCTCTGATGTGAGTATCCATCTTTTCGCCGCTGCCGATCTCATGATCATTTTCATCGACCCAAACCAGTAAATCCTCCATGTCTGCTCTGCCCCTCATTCCTCTTCAGTTCCCCGTTGGTTTCGTTTTCTGTCTGCCAGACAGTATAACATATCCGATATACAAATGTAAATGTAATTTCTGAATCCTGTGTTAGCCCGAGAACATCTCTTACACGGCTTATCTTTCCCGCGAAGGGTTGCGCATGTCCGATTCTGCATCTTTTAATTTCTCATTGCGCAAATACATGGAAGCGACAGGAATTCTGAGGACCGGCTATGATGGCAAAACTTTTCATGCGCTGAAAAGAACAGCGGGAACCAGTATGGTAGAGTCAAGAACGCTTGTATCTACGGCGGCGCAGATTCTTGGCCATAAAAATATCAAGTCATTCAAGTGTTATATTGCTCTGGACACCAGCGGTTTGTCAGAATGCTGCCTTGATCTCGGTGAAATGTATACACAGAAGGAGGGACTGGCATGAAACTGTCAGAGGCAGTTCCGCTTTACACGAAACTGCCTCTGGCAGGGAATTTTATGACAGTTCCTTATACTTTTTCAATCAGACAACTGTGTTTCTTCGTATTTGCACCCTTTAGATTCTTGTCGTAATTAATCCCGACCAACAGCAGATGACCGATATAATCCTTCAACGCTCCGTCATAACGGTTTTCATGAATCTGTCGTATCGCCGTATCCGCGTCCTGATCATATTTCAGTTCTACAATCATGGCAGGTTTATCCACACCCCTTCTGGGAATAAACGTCAGATCAGCAAATCCCTTTCCCGCAGGGAGCTCCCGTACAATGCTGTAAAAACGCTTTGCCGTATAATATGCAATCGTAACAGCGCAGCTCAAAGAAGCCTCGTTATTGTACTGCTGAACAGAAGAAACCGAACCGTGAATCAGCTCCAGCGCATCTGCCACCGCCTCCTCATCCTGATGAAGAGTAGCCTCCAGCAGATGCTCCGATTGCGTGATTGCTTCACCGATCATGCCCCATTCTCCCGTAGTGACCGCATCTTCAAATGCCTCAGCCACCTCAAGATTCGGGATACGGACCTGCCTGCTCTTCGAATCATAGGCGAGATACCCCAGATGGATCAAAAGCGTCAGTACATCATTCTGGTTATTGAACGATGTCATATCGTTCTGAAACGTACTGATTTTAACACCGACAGGGTTGCCGCCGAGCATATCAATAACAGCTTCCTTCAGCCCGTCATAATCCATGCCGATATATTCTTTCAGACTTTCAAACGTCTCTGTCTGCGTCCAGTAATTTAAAATCTCTCCTTCCTGCAGCGCGTTCATGACCGAATTCGGACTGTACACATGCCTGATCCGGCTGAATGAATATCCGTCATACCATGTGCGCATATCATCAAAATCCATCCGGCTGTCAGCGCATAAACGCTGCACCTCATCTTCCGTAAACCCCACATATTCCGCCAGCCGTCCGGGTCTCGTCATCGTATATTCCCTGAAATCCGTCAATGCTGACTCTGTCCCGTATTTTTTTATCGGGAGAATCCCCGTCATATAAGCGGCAGCGATCATCTTATCAGTCGTTGCCCCACCCTTAAACAACCCTCTCAAAAGCTGAATATAGTCTTTTTGCAGGGAAATATCGTTCTTTTTTTCGCGAAATAACGCGTCCCACTCATCAATAATGACAATAAATTTGCGTCCTGTTTTCCCTGCTGCACTCAAAAGTGCATCCGGCAGAAAAGTCTCGTCTTCATGAACATAATCAGGAAATACTTCCCGCAGATTCCTGATCACAGCGGACTGCAAATCTGAGACCAGATTCTGTCCCCTGATGCCGGAACGGGAAATAAACCATGTAATATCCAGATAAATCACATCATACTGATTCAGATTCTTTTCAAACGATGGTTTCCCCGAAATCTCAAGTCCTTCGAAAAGCGAACGCGAATCACAGCTCCTGTCATAGTAAGCGCACAGCATTTTCGCAGCAAAGGATTTTCCAAAACGACGGGGACGGCTGAAGCATGTCAGCTTAAGCGGCGTATTGACCGTGCTGTTTATATAATCAATCAGTCCTGTCTTGTCGACATAAATACCGTTTATGATTGTCTCAAAACCATCATTGCCCGGATTTAAATACTCACCCATTCAAACCTTTTCCTTCCTGAAGATAAAATGCCTTATTTTTTTGGATGAGTATACTATAACACAGTCCGGGAGGGTTGTCGAACAGAATTGCAAAAGTTCAAATCATCGTTACTGGTCAGGCCGAAAACGTTGTGGTTTCGAGCATCCGTCAGATATAATACATCATTTCACCTTCCCCGCAACAGTTCATATATTCTCTCTCCAGGTCCGCCAGCGTGACATTCTGCAGCACCTGATCGAGCTGTCGGTTCACCTCGTCCACGATCCGGCGCTGTATCGCGCAGGCCGCCGCCTGCTCAGCGGGATCCCCGGACAGGTGCTCATCCGGCAGATGATAGCTGCCCTCCAGCGCCTCGATGACGGACGCCATCGTGATGCGCTCCGGCGAGTCGCTCAGCAGATATCCGCCCTGCGGCCCCTTGACGCTCTGAATGATGCCCGCGCGGCGCAGAGCGCCGAACACCTGCTCCAGATACTGCACCGAAATATGATTCCGCTGTGCGATGCTGTTTAAGGCCACATGTCCGGATTTTGAATAGACGGACAGATCGATCAATGCCGTGATCCCGTACCTGCTCTTTTTTGAAAACTTCATCTATGATAATACCCCCTGTCAATTCTGTTTCAAAACAACCGCAATTTCCCCGAACAGATCAGATCTGCCCGGGGAATCAGGAACTTTATTCAGTATCGGATGTCGGATGTTACTACTGCAGCGTTTTAAACGCCTCGTCCAGATCCTGAATGATATCGTCAATATTCTCTATGCCGATGGACAGGCGAACCGTGTTGGGTTTAATGCCCTGATCCAGCAGCTCCTCCTCCGTGCACTGGCTGTGGGTGGTGGTGGCCGGATGGATCACCAGTGATTTCACATCCGCCACATTGGCCAGCAGGGAGAATATCTCGAGATTGTCGATAAACTGATGCGCCTGTGCCTGTCCGCCCTTAATCTCAAAGGTAAAGATGCTCGCACCGCCGTTCGGGAAATACTTTTCATACAGGGCGTGATCCGGATGATCCGGCAGGGAAGGATGGTTCACCTTCTCAACGAGCGGATGATGTACCAGATAATCGACGACTTTCTTTGTGTTCTCATTGTGGCGCTCGATGCGCAGGGAGAGTGTCTCCGTGCCCTGCAGGAGCAGGAACGCTGCAAACGGGGAGATCAGCGCGCCGGTGTCGCGCAGCAGAATCGCACGGATGTAGGTGACAAACGCTGCCGGTCCCGCCGCTTCCGTAAACTTCACGCCATGGTAGCTGGGGTTCGGCTCGGAGATCCACGGATATCTGCCGCTCGCCGCCCAGTCGAAGGTGCCGCCGTCCACGACGACGCCGCCCAGCGTGGTGCCATGTCCGCCGATAAACTTGGTCGCGGAATGAACTACGATGTCTACGCCGTGCTCAATCGGGCGGATCAGGTACGGCGTACCGAAGGTATTATCTACCACAACCGGCAGTCCGTGTTTATGCGCGATAGCGGAGATGGCGTCGAGGTCCGGTATGTCACTGTTCGGATTGCCCAGGGTCTCCAGATAAATCGCCTTGGTGTTCTCCTGTATGGCTGCCTCTACCTCCTCGAGGTTATGCGCGTCCACAAAGGTCGTCGTAACTCCGAGAAGCGGAAGCGTGTGCGCCAGAAGATTCGACGTTCCTCCATAGATGGTCTTCTGTGCCACAATGTGTTCTCCGGCCTGCGCCAGCGCCTGAATGGTATAGGTGATGGCCGCCGCGCCGGATGCCAGGGCGAGTCCCGCGACACCGCCCTCCAGAGCCGCGATCCGATCCTCGAAGACGCCCTGCGTAGAGTTCGTCAGCCGGCCGTAGATATTGCCCGGGTCAGCCAGACCGAAGCGGGCCGCCGCATGCGCGGAGTTGTGAAACACATAAGAGGTCGTCGCGTAGATCGGAACCGCCCGCGCGTCGGAGGCCGGATCCGGCTGCTCCTGTCCCACATGCAGCTGTAAGGTCTCAAATTTTAAATTTCTGTCTTCTCTTGCTATTTTATCTGCCATATTTTCTATATCTCCTATCGGTCTTGTGTAAATTATAAATGATGAATGACACATCCATATCTGGCGGCGTCCTCTTAAGCGGATGCTTGACAAAATCGCGGGCAGATGCGGATGTACCGTGAACTGTCATGTCAGGACTCCACAAACAATGGTGTCGAATAATATCTGTCACCGCTGTCCGGGAGAACTGCCACGATTGTCTTTCCCTCAAACTCCGGGCGTTTCGCCAGATCAACAGCCGCCTTCAGCGCCGCCCCGGAGGAAATCCCGACCAGAACACCTTCCTGCTTCGCCAGATATTTCGACCACTCAAACGCATCGTCATTCGAAATCGGAAGAATCTCATCGTAAATCTTCGTATTCAGAACATCCGGCACAAATCCGGCGCCGATCCCCTGAATTTTATGCGCTCCGGCCTTTCCCTGAGAGAGAACCGGCGATGCGGAGGGCTCGACCGCGACAATCTTTATGTCCGGATTATGCTCTTTCAGGTATTCGCCCGCACCTGTCAGGGTTCCGCCTGTGCCGACGCCCGCGATAAAGGCGTCCACCTCGCCGTCGGTGTCGTTCCAGATCTCCGGTCCGGTCGTCGCATAATGAATGGCGGGATTTGCCGGGTTCACAAACTGTCCGGGGATGAAGCTGTTCTCATACTCCTTCGCCAGCTCATCCGCTTTCTCGATCGCGCCCTTCATACCCCTGGCGCCCTCGGTCAGCACGATCTCCGCTCCGTATGCCTTCAGAATATTCCTGCGCTCCACGCTCATGGTCTCCGGCATCGTCAGTATGATCCGGTAACCCTTCGCCGCAGCAATCGCTGCCAGACCAATCCCCGTATTTCCGGATGTCGGCTCAATGATCACGGAATCTTTCTTTAAAATACCCTTTTCCTCCGCATCCTCGATCATCGCTTTTGCAATCCTGTCCTTCACGGAACCGGCCGGGTTAAAATACTCCAGCTTCACAAGTATTCTCGCCTTCAATCCGAGATCAGCCTCAATATTTACAACCTCCAGCAGCGGAGTATTTCCGATCAGCCCCAGGGTTCCCTTATAAATATTTGCCATGATTACGCCTCCTATAACTCATATAAGTTTTATATGTTTTCTGATGTAGTGTATTATATTCC
>JAJBUT010000084.1 GCA_020860185.1 Lachnospiraceae bacterium
CTCTCGAAGAAAAATCCGGCGCACTATTTAAAAGTTATTTCTTAACAGTTCCTTAGCCGGTATGAGCAAGAAGGGCGATAGCCCGGATTGCGAATAACAGAAGGAATAGATTATGAATAAATCTATGATTCGATATATTTTAAGCTGGATACTGACTCTGGAGGGGATCTTCATGCTTCTCCCATGGGCAACAGGCCTTTTTTATCATGAGGATTCTGCCTGGTATTTTCTGATTGTCGGTGTCTGCTGTGCCTGCGTGGGGCTGGTTCTGACCCGGTTTAAACCGAAGCGCACGGTTTTTTATATGCGTGAGGGCTGTATCGCGACGGCGCTGAGCTGGATCATGATCAGCCTGGTCGGCTGCCTGCCGTTTGTATTCAGCGGGGAGATTCCGTCCTTTACGGACGCGCTGTTTGAGACGGTCTCCGGCTTTACGACGACAGGGGCGACGATCCTGAATGACGTGGAGTCTCTGTCGCACTGTATGCTGTTCTGGAGAAGCTTCACTCACTGGCTGGGCGGAATGGGCGTCCTGGTTTTCCTGCTTGCTGTGATCCGTATGAGCGGCGGTTCCAACATGAACCTGATGCGCGCGGAGACGACCGGCCCCTCAGTGGCGAAGCTGGTTCCGAAGCTGATGCACTCCGCGCGGATCGTTTACCTGATCTATATCGGGCTGACTGTCCTGATGCTCGTGTTTCTGCGCGCGGGGCGGATGCCTTTTTTCGATGCGGTGACGACGGCTCTCGGTACGGCGGGTACCGGCGGCTTCGGGATACGTTCGGACAGCATTGCGGGGTATTCCCCGTATCTTCAGTGGGTGATCACTGTGTTCATGCTTTTGTTTGGCGTGAATTTTAATGCCTATTATCTGATTCTGTTTAAAAAATGGCGGCAGATTTTTCATATGGAAGAGGTTCGGTATTATTTTATCATCGTTCTGGGCGCGATTGCCCTGATTACGGCGAATATTTATAATACCGCCGTTTCGTTTGAACAGAACCTGCGCGAGGCAGCATTTCAGGTGGCGTCGATTATCACGACGACAGGCTTCGGTACGGTGGATTTTAATCTCTGGCCGGAAACGTCGCGGCTGATTCTGGTGCTGCTGATGTTCTGCGGCGCCTGCGCGGGGAGCACGGGCGGCGGTATGAAGGTCTCCCGTCTGATCATACTGATCAAGACCATGATACGCGAGTTTGGCTCCTACCTGTTCCCGAAGAGTGTAAAAAAGATCAAGATGGACGGAAAAACGGTGGAGGATGAGGTGATCCGCGGCGTGAATGTCTATCTTGTCGCATTTTTCGTTATTTTTGTGGTCTCCATGTTCTGTCTGTCTCTGGAAAATGTGGATCTGGTCACGAATTTTACCTCTGTGGCGGCGACGATCAACAATATCGGTCCGGGTCTGAATCTGGTCGGCCCGATGGAGAATTATTCCTTCTATTCAGATTTCAGTAAATTTGTGCTGATGTTTGACATGGTTGCAGGGAGGCTGGAGTTATTCCCGCTGCTGATTCTGATTTATCCGCCGACATGGAAGGGATTTCTGAAGAAGATGAAAGAATAGCTCGGCATTCGGCAGATTTTGTGAAAGAAGTTGATGAATAAACTGGCGTGCATGATATAAAAAGAACTGGACCTTGGACGAGGGCCAGTTCTTTTGTATGATACTCGGAAGAAGGAAACCCATCTAAAGTTTATACAGGAAAAGAGGATTTGAAAATGGAATCACATAACAATCAGAAAAAAATAGCAGTCGTCAATGATTTTTCCGGATTCGGACGGTGCTCGATCACGGTGGCGCTGCCGGTTATCTCTGCGATGAAGGTGCAGTGCTGTCCGCTGCCCACATCCATTTTATCCAATCACACCGCTTTTGACAGCTTTTTCTTTGACGACTATACCTCAAAGATGGAGCCGTACATGGCGGAGTGGAAAAAGCTCGGACTGAAGTTTGAGGGAATCTGCACCGGTTTTCTGGGATCAAAGGAGCAGATCGCTCTGGTCAAGCGGTTTCTGGAGGAGTTTACCGGGGATGAGACGACGGTGCTGGTCGACCCGGTTATGGGGGATTACGGAAAGCCGTACGCTACCTATACGCCGGAGATGTGCAGCGAGATGAAAACGCTGGTGCCTTATGCGGACATTCTGACGCCGAACCTCACGGAGGCGTGCATTCTGACGGATACGCCATACAAAGAGAACTGGAAAATCGCGGAAGTCACGGAACTGGCGGAGATGATGAGTGAGATGGGGGCGGAAAAAATCGTAGTTTCCGGCATCCCGCAGGGCAGTTATCTGACCAATCTCTGCTATGAACGGGGACAGGAGGTGAAACTGGTCCGCACGAAAAAGGTCGGTCCGGCCCGTCATGGGACGGGAGATATCTTTTCCTCGATCATCGCCGCAGATGTGGTGAACGGCGCGTCTCTGGAGGATGCGGTGCGGAAGGCGGCCGGGTTTATAAAGGTCTGCATTATCAGCTCCATCGAGCGTGAGATCCCGATGACAGACGGCGTGTGCTTCGAGGATCATCTCGGGAAGCTGGCAAGGTGACTGGTCTGAAAGAAGTCTTTCTTTATTGTTTTTGCCGCCGGCTGAAAGGCGGCGGAATGGAGATTCACGTGAAAGAAGTTCTTTCATTATTTGTGCCGCCGGTCGAAGGGCGGCGGAATGGAGATTTTTATGGAAATTCTTTATAAAATACACAATAATTTATATGTCAATCTGACAAACCGATGCCCCTGCGCCTGTACCTTCTGCCTGCGTCAGACCATGGATCGGGTGGGTGAGTCCGGGAGTCTGTGGCTGGAGCGGGAACCGACGGCGGCGGAGGTGATCGCGGCATTTGAGGCATATGATATGGAGCGGTTCGGCGAGGTTGTTTTCTGCGGCTTTGGCGAACCGACGGAAGCACTTCCGGTTCTCCTTGCTGCCGCACATCATGTGAAACGGACATATGCGAAACCGATCCGTATCAACACGAACGGAATGGGAAACCTGATCTGGAACCGGGACATCACGCCGGACTTTGAGGGATTGGCGGATACCGTCTCCATCAGCCTGAATACACCGAATGCGGAGCGGTATCACGAGCTGGTGCGCAGCCGGTTCGGCGACCGTTCTTTTGACGCGATGCTCGATTTTGCGAAGAAATGCACGGAGCATGTGCCGCGGGTCGTGATGACGACCGTCGAGACGACGATTACCCGTGAGGAGGAAGCCGAATGCCGCCGCATCTGTGATGAGATCGGGGCGGTTTACCGGATTCGCCCGTGGGAGAACTGAGGAGCTGTCACAAAATGATCCGGCACAATCTGCTCAGGTAATTTCGTGACAGTTTCTGAGCTGGAAATCACAGAGGTCAGATGTTTTTGCCCGTATATAGCCGCGAGGCCGTATGAAAATCAGAAGATACCGGGCGCCGGCAGACGAGTCAAAGGCAACGAAATATAAAATGTTTATAAACAAAAAAATGGAAAGTGCTTGACAATAAATATGAGCAGTGATAAACTCCATAATGTCAGGTTAGAAAGTTCTAACATTCAATAGCATTTTGCAAAAATGATTGCTGGATACTAATGATGAATAGCATATCATAAAAGCAATTGCCGGGAACTAATCAGGGAGGAAATGCGATGATGCCCTTATCTATGGCAAAAGCAGGAGAGGTTGTCGTGATCAAAAAGATCACGGGCAAGGACGAGGTCAGACAGCACCTGGCGGAGCTGGGGCTGGTTGTAGAGGAATCGGTCAAGATCGTGAGCGAGGTGAGCGGGAATCTGATCATTCAGGTGAAGGACAGCCGCGTCGCCCTGGATCGGACGATGGCAAACAGGATTATGATCTGATGAGTGCAGGTGAGTGAATTTCGCCTGCATAAAATTGCCGGGTGACGAAATGCAATTGTGAATCGCAGATTCATGATTTGGGAAAGGAGATAGCATGAAGACATTAAAGGATGTACAGGTAAACGATACCGCGGTGGTAAAACGCCTTCATGGCGAGGGTCCGACCAGACGCCGTATCATGGATATGGGCATCACGAAGGGCGTTGAGATTATGGTGCGCAAGGTGGCTCCGCTCGGCGATCCGATTGAGCTGAATGTCCGCGGCTATGAGCTCAGTATCCGCAAGGCGGACGCTGAGATGATTGAAGTGGAATAAACAGAAATTATGATATGAGAGGAGAGTTACATGAGCATAAAAATAGCACTCGCAGGTAATCCGAACAGCGGCAAGACGACGCTGTTCAACCAGCTGACCGGCAACTCCCAGTATGTGGGAAACTGGCCCGGCGTTACCGTTGAGAAAAAAGAAGGAAAATTAAAAGGACATAAGGGTGAGGTTATCATTCAGGATCTTCCGGGTATCTATTCCCTTTCCCCCTATACACTGGAGGAGGTTGTATCCCGTACATATCTGGTGAATGAACGCCCGGACGCCATCCTCAATATCGTGGATGGTACGAATTTTGAGAGAAACTTATATCTGACGACGCAGCTGATGGAGCTTGGCATCCCGCTTGTCATCGCAGTCAACATGATGGACGTTGTCCGCAAGAACGGTGACCGGATTGATGTAAAGAAAATCGGTCAGCAGCTCGGCTGCGCGGTCATCGAGATCAGCGCGCTGAAGGGCGAGGGCGGTGTCGAGGCGGCGGAGAAGGCTGTTGAGGCAGCGAAGAAAGCAAAGTTTGCCGAGCCGCTGCACGTATTCACCGGAAGTGTGGAGCACGCGATCGCCCATATTGAGGAGTCCATCGAGTCGAAGGTCGCAAAGGAGAACCTCCGCTGGTACGCGATGAAGCTGTTCGAGCGTGATTCCAAAGTGCAGGAGGAGCTGAACTTCCCGGCAGATCTGATGAAGCACATCGAGGAGCATATTGCGGAATGTGAGAATGAGCTCGACGACGATGCGGAGAGTATTATCACGAACCAGAGATATTCCTATATCGCGAAGCTCTGTGAGAACACGGTTCAGAAAAAAGCGGCGCTCCACGATCTGACGATTTCCGACCGGATTGACCGCATCGTGACGAACCGGATCCTGGGTCTTCCGATTTTTGCGGGCGTTATGTTCCTGGTATTCTGGGTGGCGATGAATTCGCTGGGAGCATTCCTGACGGATTTTGTCAATGATACGGTATTTGCCGACGGCATCTGCGCAGTCCTGGGTGACGCTCTGGATGCTGCGGGTGTGGCTCCCTGGCTGGCCGGGCTGGTCAACGACGGTATTGTGGCCGGCGTCGGCGCGGTACTCGGCTTTGTACCTCAGATGCTGGTGCTGTTCCTGATGCTTTCCATTCTGGAACAGATCGGATATATGGCCCGTGTGGCGTTTGTACTGGATCGTATTTTCCGTAAGTTCGGTCTTTCAGGAAAATCCTTTATCCCGATGCTGGTCGGCGTGGGTTGCGGCGTTCCGGGCATTATGGCTTCCCGTACCATTGAGAATGAAAAAGATCGCCGTATGACCGTTATGACGACGACATTCATCCCCTGCGGCGCGAAGATGCCGATCATCGCCATGATCGCGGGCGCCATGTTCCCGGCACATCAGGGTCTGGTATCCGTATCCGCTTACTTTATCGGTATCGCGGCGATCGTGGTATCCGGTATCATGTTAAAGAAGACGAAACCGTTCGCAGGCGACCCGGCTCCGTTTGTCATGGAGCTTCCCGCTTACCGTATCCCGACACTCGGTTCCATCCTTCGTCCCACATGGGAGAGAGGCTGGTCCTTCATCAAGCGGGCCGGCACGATTATCCTTGCGGCCACCGTACTGATCTGGTTCCTGCAGGGATTCGGCATGACAGGCTCCGGCTTCGGTATGGTTGCGGACGCGGATGATTCGATTCTCGCGGCGATCGGAAATGCGGTTTGCATCATCTTCCGCCCGGCCGGTTTCGGCAACTGGCGCGCGACGGTGGCAGCTGTTACCGGCCTGATCGCGAAGGAGAACGTTGTCGGTACCTTCGGTATCCTCTATGGCGGATTTGATGAGGTCGCTGAGGACGGCGCTGAGATCTGGGCTGCCCTGCAGGCTGCTTACACACCGCTGGCGGCATTCAGCTTTATGATTTTCAACCTCCTGTGCGCTCCGTGCTTTGCCGCGATGGGCGCGATCCGGAGAGAAATGAACAACAACAAATGGTTCTGGGCGGCGATCGGTTATCAGTGTATCCTGGCTTACACGGTTTCCATCATCGTATATCAGATCGGCTGCGCGGTGGCGGGAAATGTCCATCCGGTCGGACTGGTGATCGCGATCATCATACTGGCGTTCTACATTTACATGCTGGTTCGGAAGAATCCGTATCAGAAAAATGTCGGCGTGGAGGTGACCGCATAGGGCTGATATTAAGAAATCAGGGCGTGTCGATTCTTACAGAGAATGAAAGGAGGCAGTCATGGCAACCGTGATCGTAGCGATTATTGTCTTTGGAATTGTTGGTCTGGACGTCTGGTACCTGCTGGATGACAGGATTCATCATAAGGGAAAGACCGGCTGCAGCGGATGCAGCGGCAATTGTTCCGGCTGCGGAGGCGACTGCTCCGGCTGCGGAGGATGCCACTGACACCCACGGTTTAAAAGCCTGAAAAACTGACAGCAGAGTCATTGAAATTATAGCAGACGGTTTTATGCCGTTAACTGCCGCGCAGACGGAGAGATTCGTTGGCGCGGCAGTTTCTGGTTCGGTTTTTTAAAAGCATTGCAATGATTGTATGAATGCTGATATAACAAAAATACATTGTGTTTTACAGAGGATTTCCGTATAATATATTTTAACCGTGATTGCAGATGTATTTCAGAATGCGGTGAAAGGGGACAGCAGGTATGACTGATTATATGCCTGAACGTGCGATGGCGGACATTGTACTCTACGCTCAGAGAAATAATAAAAAAAAATAATCCTTTTCGGCTCCAGAGCAAGGGGAACATATACTTCCAAAAGTGATATTGATTTAGCAGTAAGCGGTGGCGATGCGTCAGCTTTTTACCTTGATCTTGAAGATTTTGCACATACATTGCTGACATTTGATGTAGTGGATTTTGATAATAAAGAAATCAGTATGGAATTGAAAAGCGAAATTGAGAAAGAAGGAATTGTAATTTATGAAAAAGTATGAGAATTTCTGTAAAGCGCTTGCTAATCTGCAGGAAGGGCTGGCATTGCAGGAACCTTACAGCATTGTTGAGCAGACGGGGATTGTCGGGTTGTTTGAAATATGCTTTGAGCAGTCCTGGAAAATGATGAAAGAGATTCTTGAAAGACATGGCAGATTTGAAAATAAAATAGGCTCTCCGAGAGCGATTATAAAAATTGCTTATCAGTGCGATATGATAAGCGACGAGATATTGTGGCTGAAATTACTGGAAGCAAGAAATATTCTTTCTTATACTTACAGTGAAGAGGAGGCTCTGACTGTAATCCGTTCCTTAAAATCTGATTATATCCGGGCGTTTGAGTTGTTGAAGAAAGAAGTGGATGAGCGTTGGTTACCAGGTACAGGAGACAAAGAAAATCCTGTTATGTGAAATTTTGTAACTATTCAGGACAGTACTTCGCACTTGCTGCGAAGTACGTCTGATAGTGTAGATTACACAGGGAAAAGTCCCATCGCGCAGCGATTTTAAATGGACTTTTCATCGTAACTGTGGAGGTACTGAACCGTTACGAAATTTTTACTGAACCGTTTCAATTGCAAACGTCACCGCCGCCATGATCAGAAAAAGAATCATCCCGGCATTTCCGAATACCGTTCCGGCGGTTTCCCCGGCGGGCATTTCGTATTCTCCGGGATACAGCTTTACCTTCCGGATGGATGTGATGAACAGTACCAGCCCGGCAATCGACAGGCCGATGATGAGGATGACGTACAGAGCGAGACCGAGCAGCGCGCCGAGATGCGCAAACATGGCGTACATCATCTCATTATAATCCGCGCTGTTCCACCGGCTGTACTCCAGTCTGTCCAGCAGGAAAGAGCTGACAAAGCCGCCCAGGAAATTGATCATCATGTGGAAAGAGATGGTATATCTGATCTTCCCGGTACGGATGTAAACGTAGCTGAACAGGCATCCCAGTCCGAACGCGTAGAAAAACTGATAAAAGTTTCCGTGCGCCAGCCCGAAGAGCAGTGCGGACAGCAGGATGGCGGTCCGATCTCCGAACACGACGGTGCGGTCGATCAGCAGCTTGCGGAAGACCAGCTCTTCCAGGATCGGTGCGAGGATTACAGAGAAAAGGAAGATCATGCCGAGATTTCCTTCAGATAAAAGCTCCTCGACGCCGGAGCTTACCTCCAGACCGGAAAGACGGCTGATCAGCGTGCTGACCAGATTGCCAATGATATTCCCGACTTCCATGATAAATATGGCGATACACAGCGTGGAGAACCATGTTCCGCCGCCTCCGATACGGTTCTGATATAGTTTTACGGCGGGCAGACGGCGCATGATGCGGACGCAGAGCGGCATTGCCACCAGGTACTGCGGCGCCAGGGAGATGATCCAGTAGAGCAGAGGATAGCGGTACAGGCTTCCGGGGGCGGCCGTCTGTATGATCAGCGCCAGGATTGTCGGTAAAACAAGCATCAGCAGGATCAGAAGGAAGTAGGCGATTCCGATGGTTGAGAAAAATTTTCGTTTATTCACAGGTCTTTGAGGCTCCTTTTTTTTGGTATATTGTGTACTTCGCTGTGTGGAAAATCCATGCAGGCGTGGATTTTTCGCACTTGCGCTCATTATATCGTGATTTCATCACGATTCACTTCGCCGTTCGTCAAATCCATGCGAGCATGGTTTTTCCTCACTTGCGCTCATTATATCACACGAGTTTGCTTTTGGCTACATTGGCTCATAAATTGAAGTCGGCAGGATTGGTAAATAGAGTTACTGGTCACTCCCACAAAAGCATTGATGAACTCAGTGCGTTTTTAACGGAAAAGACCGAAAGCGGCAATTCGGAACAGTCTGGAGAAATAATTATGCCTGGAAAGCGGAAAATATCTTGAATTTTTTCTGCATCCCATGTATAATATGATCAAATCACGATTAGACTAATCACGATTTAAACAATCGAGCAGGAGGAAGCGTTTGCCTCATACTCGTTGTGCGGGGCGTGTGCGGCAAAGCTGCAAAATTTCCTTACGCGTCCCTGTGCATATAAAAGCGAGGGATGGATATGTTTATAGGAAGAGAAGCAGAACTTCAGTTTCTGGAGGACAGATATATTTCATCGCATGCTGAGTTCGTTGTCCTGTATGGGAGACGGCGTGTCGGAAAGACAGAGACACTGAAACAGTTTTGCGAGGGGAAGCCGCATGTATTTTATTCCTGCACACAGTGTACGGACCAGGCGCAGCTGGCAAAGTTTTCGGCACAGTTGCTGCGCGAGGATCTCCCGGCGAAACAGTACGTCACCGTGTTTCCGGATTGGGAAAAGGCGTTTCACTCTATTTTGGATCTGCCCTATGGAGAGAAGAAAAAACTGGTTGTGATCGATGAGTTTCCCTACATGTGTCAGCGCAATACCGCCATACCGTCGCTTTTGCAGAATATGTGGGATGCGGAGTTTAAAGATCATTCGATTATGCTGATTCTATGCGGCAGCGCCATGAGTTTTATTGAAAAAGAGCTTCTGGCTGAGAAAAATCCTCTGTACGGACGAGCGACCGGCATCTATAAGATGAATCCGATGGTTTTTTATGACGCGAAGAAATTTTTTCCGGATTATTCGCCGGAGGATCAGATTCTGGCTTATGCGGTTCTCGGAGGAATACCGCATTATCTGAATCAGTTTCAAAATGGTTTGAGCCTGGAGGAAAATATTAAGAAAAATATTCTTACAAAGGGCTGTATTTTGTACAGTGAGGTTGAGTTCCTTCTTCATCAGGAGCTGAGGGAGACACCCGTCTACAATTCTCTTATCGAGTCGGTGGCGCTTGGCAGCACAAAGCTGAATGAGATCAGTCAGAAATCGCTTCTCTGTAACAACTCCAAGACCAGTGTTTATCTGAAAAATCTTATGGAACTGGGAATTGTGGAACGAGAGTTTTCCGTAGATATCTCAGAAAAAGAAAGGGGGAACAGCAACCGCGGAATGTATCGTCTGACTGACAATTTTTTCCGTTTCTGGTATGCGTTCGGGTTTGGAAACTATTCACAGCTGGAGGACGGAGATGTGGACGGCGTGTACCGGTATCTGATCGCGCCGGAGCTTCATGCATTCGCGTCCGGTGTGTTCGAGGACGTGAGCAGGGAGTTTGTGCGGGAGCTGCAAAAGAGAAATAAGCTTCCTTTTCGATATAACAGGATAGGGAGATGGATGGGAAAGACAACCGTGCGTGACGTGAATTCAGAATCAGGAAACCGCATGGCGGAGACGGAGATTGACATCCTCGCCCTCTCACCGAGAAGGGATCAGTATCTCATCGGCGAGTGTAAATTTAAAAATGCCCCGTTTCGTTATTCGGAGTTCCTGGATACGACGGCAAAGCTTGCCGCTGAAAAAAAGCAGGCAGAGTTTTATTATTATCTCTTTTCGGCATCCGGTTTCGATGAAATGCTTCTTGCGGAGGCGGAAAAATCAGATACATTGAAATTATATACAGCGGAGGAAGTGGTTCAGCTGCGGTAATGGTCGCGAAAGAATATGTGCTGTTTTTTACAGTGAATCTGAGCCGAAAAAATACTTGCATTTTCGGGCGAAATCGTTATAATAATTGCATAGCGTGTAGCAAATTGCGTAAAACCAGTTATTGCTGCACGCTTTTTTGCGTTCGGAAAACACTCATTTTGGCACTAAACGTCCCGCAGGGGGCGCAGAATACCGCACAGCGGTATCATTTTTTCTTTAAGTATCACAATACAGAATCAGGTA
>JAJBUT010000145.1 GCA_020860185.1 Lachnospiraceae bacterium
CATCTATGAAAGTCGATTGCTCCGCAGCAAGCTGCTCCCGCAATCGCCGCCGGTATTCGTATTCCGGCCTATCGGCCTACATACTCATACCGTCCTGGTCGTCGAATATCCAGCCATCTGGCCATGCAAGCATGTCCATCTGTCTGTCTATTGACGACACTTTCATAGTATATTCAGAAATGTCTCCAGTATCTTCTTTCCGTGCTCCGTATAGATCGACTCCGGATGAAACTGCATCCCGTACACCGGATAATCCCTGTGTTTGATTGCCATGATCTCCCCGTCATCCGTCTCCGCCAGAATCTCCAGACAGTCCGGGAGCCCTTCCTTCTGCACGGCAAGTGAATGATACCTCGCCACCTTCAGAGGCGATGGCACGCCCTCAAAAATTCCCGTGCCGGAATGCCGGATCGTGGACTGTTTCCCGTGAAAAATCTTCTTCGCGTAGGAAACCGTTCCGCCCAGCGCCTCGCCGATGCTCTGATGGCCGAGGCAGATACCGAGGATCGGCAGCTTGTCATAAAACTCCCGGATCACATCCAGACAGATGCCCGCCTCCTTCGGACTCTTCGGTCCCGGCGAGAGGACGATCCGCTCCGGATGCATCTGCCGAATCTCCTCAACGGTAATCTTATCATTCCGGACGACGGTAATGTCATCGGTAAATATCCCCATAAACTGATATAGATTATAGGTGAATGAGTCGTAATTATCAATCAGTAAGATCATAAGTTTTCCTCCGTCACAAGCGTTTTCGCGAGTGCCATCACCTTGTTGCAGCATTCCTGATATTCCTTCTCCGGAACAGAATCAGCGACAATGCCGGCGCCCGCCTGCAGATATACCTTATTTCCCTGTTTGATCATCGTGCGTATGGTGATGCAGAAATCCATGTCTCCGGAGAAATCCACATACCCGGTTGCACCGCCGTACAGACCGCGGCGGGTGGTCTCCAGTTCATCGATGATCTCCATCGCGCGGATCTTCGGCGCACCGCTTAAGGTTCCCGCCGGCAGGAAGGAGGCCACCAGATCCAGCGGATGGTACACGCCCTTTTTTCGTCCCTCCACCAGAGAGACGATGTGCATCACATGAGAATAATACTGTACCTTCATGAATTCCATGAGCTTCACGGTGCCGAACTCCGAGATACGCCCCATGTCGTTGCGGGCGAGATCTACCAGCATCACATGCTCCGCCAGCTCCTTCTCATCCGCCAGAAGCTCCTCCGTCAGCGCCAGA
Organism: Lachnospiraceae bacterium; assembly: GCA_020860185.1. Classification (GTDB taxonomy): domain Bacteria; phylum Bacillota; class Clostridia; order Lachnospirales; family Lachnospiraceae; genus Eubacterium_I. The sequence continues at coordinate 1,243 of JAJBUT010000145.1, forward strand.
TCCTCCTCTTTCGACTTACCGCGCGGGCGGCTCCCCGCGATCGGGCAGGTAAACACACGGTCTCCCTGCTGTTTCACAATCATCTCCGGCGAGCTGCCGATCACCTCAAAATCGCCGTAATTATAATAGTACAGATACGGCGACGGATTGATCTCGCGCAGATGCTTATACAGCGTAAATCCGTCCTGTCCGGTCTCGATCGTCCAGCGCTGTGACAGCACGGTCTGGAAAATATGTCCCTCACGGATATAATGCCGGATCCGCTCCACCTTTTCACCGTACTCCTCAAGCGTATCTGTTTTGTGGATAATCTTTCCATCCCGGATGAATGCGCCGTTTCTGTGATTTTCCGGCACATCCGTCCGCGCCGCGTCCAGCATCCGCGCGGCTTCGGCCAGCGCCCGTTCCCTGCCCGCCCCGGAATCTTCTTCCAGGACGACCGCTGTCATCGTCTCCGAGAGATGATCCACCACGATAAAACGCGTCATCAGCATCATCTGAATCGTCTCAATGCCGATGTCGTCCGGATTCTCATCCGGGAGCACCTCCGTGTAGCGGATGTAATCATAACCGAGATTTCCGACCAGTCCGCCGGTAAAAGAAAGCTCATGGTTATCCTGACGTATCTCAAACTCGTCATAATATTCCTTCAGACGCTCGTGCGGATTCCCCTCCCGGATCTCGACAGAGCCGTCCGCCCTCGTGATGACAAGCGCATTGTCCCTCGAAGTAATGATTTCCTCCGGATCCGCCCCGAAAATCGTGAACGTGTCATAATTTTTGTCATAGCTTTCCAGCAGAAAGCCTTTCCGGCCGCCGACCATATTCTCATACATCTCGATCGGCGTCTCCCGGACAATGCTGACCGTTTTTTTATATACCCTTCGAATTCGTTTCATCGTTTACGTCCTTTCTGCATATTGGAAAATCGAGCAGGAGGCAGCTTTTGCCTCTTACTCGTTGCGCAGCGCAGGGCGCATGCGGCAAAGCTGCAAAAATTCCTTACGCGCTCCTGTGCACAAAAAAGCCCTGACTGTAAATCAATCACAGTCAGGGACGAATCATCGTGGTGCCACCCTTGTTCATTGCAGAATCATCCGGCAGAATATTCCTGCAACCTCATCCGATACAGAAGGAGTCGTCATGTGTCACTCCCTGACCACGCAGGATCTGCCCCGGCAAAGCGAGAATAATCCGCCGGTGAGTCATGGAGAAAACATTATATCCGCTTCTATATCTTTCCTCTGTAACGTGAGGACACGGCATCCGCTACTCCGTAATTTCGCGGAAGCATCTCACAAACCCATTCCTTTTATACTTGCGTGCCGGAATCTCAGCAGCTCCGGCTCTCTGTAGCGCAGCACATAAAAGTACTCTTTTTGCTCAATGATTTTGTCTTATAACATTTTTTATACTAACACTATCAATTTCGAATGTCAACAGGATTTTGTACTGCAACAGGATTCCGGATTTTATACACCGATCAGCTTCTGTTTTTATTCTGTTTTTATAATATCTCATTCATACTCCCCGTCCGATATCCCATCAGATCCATGGTGACATAGGAAAATCCAAACGATTGCAGCTGACGGTAAACTGTTTCCCGTATATCCTCTGCCATCAGCTTTTCAAACTCTGCCGGTTCAATCTCAATCCGCGCGATCGTCCCGTGAATCCGGACACGCACCTGATGAAAGCCCAGGTCGAGCAGGAGCTGCTCCGCCCGGTCCACCATTCCCAGTTTTTCCTCAGTAATCGTCTCCCCGTACACGAAACGGGAGGACAGACAGGCGAAGGACGGTTTGTCCCAGGTGGGAAGTCGCAGTTCTTTTGAAAGCGCCCGGATCTCTGCCTTTGACAGTCCGGCATAACGCAGGGGACTTAAGACTCCCAGCTCCTTTACAGCCTGCAGACCCGGACGGTAGTCGCCGTCATCATCCAGATTGGAGCCCTCCATCACCGTGCGAAGCCCCCGTTCCCGCGCAATCACCCATATTTTCTCAAACAGTTCATGCTTGCACAGATAACAGCGGTTTGTCGGGTTCTGGCGGAAGCCCTCAATCTCCAGCTCCTCCGACTCACAGATGACGTGCGCAATCTCATGTTTCGCGCAGAAATCCACGGCTTCACTCATCTCGCGCTCCGGGAAGGAACAGGATTTCGCAGTGACGGCAAGGACCCGGTCTTTCAGCACATCATGTGCGACGCGCAGCAGGAATGTGGAGTCCACGCCGCCGGAAAAGGCGACGACAGCGCTGCCGGCCTGCCGGATGTAATTTCGTAAATTCTGATATTTCATCTGTAAATCTGTTTCCATAAAAATCTCCTGTCACGTGCATATGATTTGTAAATATTTTTCTTAGTTTATCATAGACAAAACCGCAAAACAAGAATTATAATCATCATAATGTAATCAAAAATCACAAAATTATATTCTGGATGATCCGGGTTAAGGAGAAAACATGGAATATTTCTGGTGCCTGATCGCCGCTCTCGGAGCGGGCGTCGGAACCGGAGAGCCGTTGCCACCTCCCTCTTCTACGGCCTGACGATCGGATTCGGCACCGGCTTCGTCGGCTCCGGCGGCGGAATGATGATGCTTGTGGTCTTTACTGCTTTTCTCGGCATGAACCGGAAGATCGCTGTCGGGACAAGCACCTTCATCATGACGTTTACCGCCATCATCGCATTTGTCAGCCACTCTCTCATCGATCCGACAATACTCTTTGACGAATGGAAAATCCTCATTCTGTGCATGGCGACCGAGTCCGCCGCTTCGATTGCGTCCGCACAGTTCGCGAACCGGGTCAACAGCCGGACGGTCGGTCTCGTGACCGGCGCCGTGCTGACCGTGCTCGGCGTTATTATGATCCTGATGAAGATTCTTCTGTAATTAGGACCTGTGCTTCACACATTATTCGGCACAATCTGCATAAGTTATAGGAAACGACTTAAGTCGTTTCCGAGAGTTCCTTATTCTGCTGACTCGTCCTCCGTCACGTTGATCAGATCAGACACGCTCGGAAAAGAATCCGGCAGTGTGATACTCCGACTGATCTCCTCCTGAATGGCTTCCGCGTCAATTTCCTGAAAACTCCACCCTGTCTGCCTGAGAAGAAGAAATCCGAGAAACAGCAGCACCGCAAGCACAAATCTCACTTTAAAAAAACCCCGGCTTCGTCTCTCCGGCACTTCGGCGTCCCTCTCATAAGAGACCGGCTTTGACTGTTCCGAAGGTTCTCCGAAACTGCTTCTTACCTGTTCCACATAGCTTCGACGGTCAGAATACTGCTGTTGATCCATCCTCATCCCCTCCTGTCCTACTATATGATATTCTACTGCGGAATATGACAATGAAAGCGATTGTGTCGTCTCAATCATCATGATTGATATTTACCCCGCATATTTGATACAATCCAACGGAGCTCTGCGCGAGTGTGCATAGGGGTGTGCAAACAGATTTCAGGGTGTGCAAGAAAGCGTGAGGGTGTGCAGGAGAGCATGAGGGTGTGCAGGCAGTCGGGACTGTGGGTTTCCGACTTTTTTTAACTTCTATACTATAGAGCAGCTGTAAAATAAAAAACCTCCGGCGCTACCCTCATAGAGAGACCGGAGGTTGCAGTTGCACGTTATGGGTAAAATGGTTATTTTACCAGCTCAAACCAAGTGATTCATACTCATCCTTCAGAAAATCTTCCACATCATCAACGTCCATGCAGAAAGTTAGACCGTCAATCGTGCCGCGAACGACACAGTTCAGGACGGGGTTAAGGATCATAAAGCCGTTGCGGTCGGAAACGTAATTCCTGCGTCCCTTTACCACCTGATAGCCGATTTTGTGCGCACGACGGCGCAAAGTCTTTTCACTGTACATAATTTGTACCTCCTCGTTAAAAATTTTTATAATTTTTGTTGGAGGGTAGCTTTTCCACACCACGCCATGCCAAACCATGCCGAGACGAGCCAAGTCTTACTGATCACATAAATGCTTCAAGCATAAATGCGTTGCAGTAAATTTTTGTTTCAAAGCTCATTATGCAGTTTTCTGCATATCGTGCAACCAATGTGTATATAATAGAACATTTGTTCGTTTCTATCAAGAGGAAATTTAAATTTTGTCAGAGAAATGTCAGAGAATAATGTGAGAATAGATGCACGAAAAAAAGGCAGCATCCCAGCCGTCGCAATCTCATGCCTGAATCTCCGTCCCATCTTTAAACGTTACCCGGACATCGTCCGCTGAATACACAGTGATGTAATCCACCAGGCTGTGGAATGCCGTCTCGTCAAAGGCATCAAGTGCAGCCGGCAGTTTCTCCATCGCTGCAAGGCAGTCCTCAATGGTCGCTCTACGCAGTTCCTTGTCGGTGATTTCCGCTGTGACCATTTCCAGCGTAAGCGTCAAATAAAAAGCGTCTAGGAAACTCTAATCAAAAATGATATCCTGCTATTAAATGAATTTCTAAGGCACCGCCCATTAGGTTAACAACAAGATTGGAGGATTATCATTTATGGAAGAAACTCGTATGCAAAAAATCCAAAGGTGGGAACTTCTTGTAAAAGAGCGCCTGGACAACGGTATGTCCGTCAGCCAATTCTGTAAAGCGAAAGGCTATACAGAAAATATGTATTACCACTGGATCACCCAGATACACAAACTCGACCCGGATTTTGACACCCGTGGTAAATCATCGTATCAAGATTCTCTTTGGGCATTGACCGTAAAGTACAAATCCCCTGCAACCAGCCTAAACCGGCTACAGAGGATATTGCTTAGTCTTAGTTCAAATGTAATTTAGGAGTCAGAACGGACAGGCCCCCAACTATAGGTACCAGTGCCACTAGTTTCCTGTCCACTAATATTACAGTGAACAAAATTGTCGGATGCTCCATCAAAGTAAACAATTTCCAACTCATGTGTTACGTATTTCAATGTGTTGTTATTCATTTGCAGTCACCTCCGTAACATTCAGCTCATTGTACTTGTTATCAGTGGAAGTATATGTGCAGGTGTACCATGCCCCATAAACTTTAGTGCCGTCAAGCGTTGTCCAACAGGAGCGCACATTACAACTTGTTGCGCTATCAGCTTCACTTACCAGGCACACAGATACATACTTGGCGGAAGTTCCAAACTCACTGGCCTCGAATTTCCTGTTATTTGCGCTTTGAGCTGTATAATCTCTCCAATAGTAGCCGCTGATGGCAGTCGCCTCTGTGCTGGTATCCATATGCACTTCAAAGCCGATGTAATCATAATTGAGCGAATCCAAACCAGTGACAATCCGCCAGTACTTTGTTCCTTCGGTATCACCATCGGTAACACTCTCCATTACGACACCCTTGATGCTCATTGTATTCGCCTCGACGAACTTTGCATAAGCGGTGGTTTCCGTCGGGAAGGAAGTCATGGCCGTGTAGGTCGTGGTGCCGTCCTCACTGGTGGTAGCGCTGTACCAACCTGCGAAGATGTAGTAGCCGCTGTCGTTTGAGCTACTGCTCGTGTAGGTCTCCGATGTTGTCGGATAAGCAGTCGTGGTGTAGCTGCTGATATTTGTTGCAGAAACCTTCACATACATCGTGTTTGTGCCTGCGCCATCGACGATTGTTGCGGGAACAGATTCATCGGTTCCAGCACTGTCAGTGGAAATTCCGAGATAGAACTTAGCTACTGTGTAGGTGGTAGTAGTGCTGCCACCCTCACCCGTGACAGTCGTCTCTGTCGGGGTGTAACCGTCAGCGCAGTATTCGGGGTCAACCGTTGTTGAGTAAGTGCCGCCGGAGATTGCGACCGTTGCATAAGCTGCATCTTCAATGCTGACAGCAGAACTTGTGCTTTCTTCGATAGTGTTGAATGTACCGCCGGAGATTGTGATGGTAATATCCTTTGTATACTCAGAGCCATTACTCTGAGTATCATTCTCCCAAACCGCCGTATAGCCGGTGACAACTGCTGTTCCAGAAATGGAAACCGTAATTGCCTGCTTTGTGGTGTGCTGCGAAATGGCGATGCCTGCGCCGACTGAAGTTGTGCCGCTGCCGTTAGAGGTTGTGGAGCCCGGTTTGCCGTTGCCTGTGATCTCACCGCCGGTAACGGTCAGAGAACCAGCGCGGATTTCAATACCAGTGCTTGAGCCTGTAACCGTGCCGCCGGAGATGGTGGTTGTACTGCTTACAGCAGGAAGATACATGCCCCAGGTACCGGAAACTGTGCCGCCCTCCATAACAATAGCTGTGTTTCCGCACCAGTAGCTGCTGCTGGCAGAGCCGTTAGTGGAAATACCGAAGGTAGAACCGGTGATAACTGCGTTGTCCTTAATGGTCAAGGTTGTAGCGTCTGTACTGTTGCCGCCGAAGTTTGCGATTGCACAGCCGTAACCGGTTTCAGAGTCAGCTGTTACCTGAACACTACCGGAAAGCGTTACGTCTGCTCCCTGAGCCATGTAAATGCCGTAAGTGTAGTTGTTCGCATACTCATTTGCCGTGACGTTACCGCCGGTCGCGTTAAATGTGCAGCCTGCGCCGTAAGCATAAACTGCATAGAAGCCTTTCAAGGTGCCGCTGGTCAAAGTGACCGCTCCGCCGTTTACAATCTGTACGGCAATGCATACAAAAGTGTTGCCGGACGAATTGGTAAAGACGGTGCCGCCATCAATGGTACCTGTTCCATCAGTGCTTGAATCCTCAATCGTAAGGTCGCCGCCCGAAGTGACAACAATAAGCGCACTGTAAGCAAGACTATCACCGCGGGAAACGGTATAGCCCGCCAAATCAAGCGTTACTTTTTTGGAAACTACAACCTGTGTATTAACTTCTACATTAGAATAAACCGTAACCGTATCGCCGCTTGCCGCCGCAGAAACAGCCTTATTCAATGTAGCATAGTAGGTTTTCGCGCCATTACTATCAGTGATGCCCGCATACGCTGTTACGCTGCCCTTGACCACCGAGAATGTACCGGTGAAGGTACCGCCGTAAATGGTTGTGACATAGGTTGTATCAGTTGCCTCATTGCTGCCGTTGTTCTGCAGAACACAGCCGGTCGTGTTTGTGTAAATGCCGCCTTCGATATTCAAAACGCCGCCGCGGTTACGAACTGTACCGTTGGAGTAGCTGCTCGAAACTGTACTTGTACCTTCGCTGTCACGAACGGTAAGGGTTACGCCGTCCTGAACAACGATTGCGGCATCTGAGCTTGCACTGATATTGTGTCCGTTCAGCTCCAATACAACGCTTGTGCCCGAACCGGTGCCAACATCAACTGTGGATACAACATCGGCAGCAAGCTCAATGTACATTGTGGTGTTCTCAGCATGATCACCGTTCTTCAAAGCGTTGACTGCCTTCTGAGGCGTTGAGTCACTGCCAAGATAAGTAATTACTTCTTCACCATTTTCATCTTCGGAAATGGTGCCGTAAAATACTGCCGAGCTTGCTACAGTGTACTTATAATCTACATTGTTGTATGTTTCCGCTGTATCCAACTCCGCGTTGGAATAACCGGCCGCACGCATGGCACTGTTAATCCACAAAATTGCATTGTTAAAATAGCCGCCAGAAATAACGATGTTGCCGCTGTTCCCTTGATAGAAAAGAACCTGGCTTGCGCTGTTTGTATCTGTTGTGAAATATCCACCGGTAATGACTACCGAACCGGAATTTGCTTCACTTGCAGAATCAACAATGTAATAACCGGTGCTGCTTGAATAACCAACAATCTCACCTCCGTTGACCGTAATGCTGCAGCCCGCTGCATTGTTTCTGAGAGCAGGCGCACCGGCAGCGGTAACTGTGCCGCCATTTACGATAACGGTACTTGCTTCATCAGCATAGTTACTGTTCTGCCAGGCATTGACGATTGCAGGGATTGTGCCAGTTGCGGAAATTGTGCCGCCATTAACAACCAGAGTGCCGCCCGCAAGAAGAATTACCGCATCGCCAACGCTGGAAGTAATTGTTCCGCCGGAACTACTATCGGTAATTGTCAGCTTGCCGCCACGCATGGTGATAAGTCTTGTGGTGCTGCCTTCAGGCGAACTGATTTTGTGGCCTGCCAGGTCGATGGTAACATCCTTGCCGGTTGAGATGCCGATTGTCTCGGACACATCACTGCCAAGAACAATCGTGTCTCCCGCGCTTGCTGCATTGATTGCTGCCGTAAGGGTGGTATATATTGTGTCGCCAATCTTAGCCGTGAAACTCTCTGTGCAGTTATCTTCTTCTGACAGCAGCATGATTCCGTTTTCCTCAGAATCTGCTTCGTCCTCGACATAGTCAACCGTAAGCGCTTCATCCTCAGCCTGCGTCACTTCCAACGAAGTAATCTCTTCCGGCTCCGTGGTGTCATCATCAGTCCCCGCCGCAAACGCAGGCGTAACGACCAGCGACATCACCATCGCCAGTGACAAAAGCAAGCTCATCAGACGTTTTGACTTTTGCTTAGTCATTTTTGCTATTCCTCCAATCATAAAATTTCTTGAGCATAGCTGCTCATGTGGGCTTTCGCCCCGATGAGTACAAAGCATCTATAAAAGAAAGCATCTCCTATATAGCCCTATAACTCATCCCGAACCTTGCGGCTCCGCCGCAGATATAAACACGCTAATTTTCCAATCAGCATCACCCCTCAATCTTCTCCTCTGTGAGGCATCTGTTCCGCGAGGTTCCAGACAAATGCAGTATTGCTTTGTCTCCACGATACCTTTGCCTTACCTAATGCCATAATGTTTTGCTGTGACTAAAATAGGCGCATGTCTGTTCCCCACACGGAAATCTTATCTGTGTGCCCAACTGTCCTTGCAACTCTCTGTTTGCTTCATCTATACAGAGCATGGCATCTTCTTGACTGAAAGTATTTTCCTGCCTGAAAGCATGCCAAAAATCAACATACATTCCATCCATAAAATTGCCTGTAACTGCCAATAAAGCCTGACATCTTCGAGTTGTTTCGGGTATCCTTGTACGGGAACCTTAACCTTTCTGACGAAATTTTTTTCTGCATCAGCCAGCAAAGTTTTCTGAATTTTCATACAGTAAGTTCTTGTATTTCGCTGTATCGTGTGTTATAATCATGAATAATTGGATGTGTACTAAAGGATATTCAACGATTCAGAAAGGTTAACCTTCCCGACGATTTGATGATAGAAAGATCAAAAGCCGCATACTTTCATACCAATACGCCTACGAACTGCGGTTATTCTTTATGCCTTTGAAACTGTGCGCATTTCTGCACAACTTTCACTCATTTCACACTGGCTCATACCTATCAGCCCGGTACCAAAAAGAAGACACGGAATGCCGCACTCCCTTGCCGCATTCGCGCAGATGCTTTCGCCGGACTTCCACCGCTTATATCAGTAATCGAAGTTATCGGGGAGCGGAGCAGGAATTCTGCCGCACCATACGCCCCTGGCTTTTGCAGCGGCGATTCCTTCCGCCTGACGCTGACGAATGTTCGTCCTCTCGTTTTCTGCTACAAAAGGCAGCACCTGCAGAACAATGTCCGAAACGAACGTACCCACAAGGTCTTTTCTGCGCCAGGTGTCAAGCATCGGCATATCAATCACACAGATGTCGATACCTTTTTCCTTTGTGAGAATACGCCACTGTTCCTGAATTTCCTCATAGTTGCGTCCCAACC
>JAJBUT010000111.1 GCA_020860185.1 Lachnospiraceae bacterium
TGCTATCGGAGAAAAAGACAAGCAATATTAAAAGTTATTTTTGAACAGTTCCTTAATCAGAAAACGGTACACCGGAGAGTCAAAGCTCCGCTTACAGTTCATCCGGCTTTTCCACTTCATAATCACTCCACTCGGAGACAGTGGACGCGCCGGTCAGATCCGCGCTGGTCTCATAGGAATCCACCGTAACCGTATACTGACTGGTTCCCTGCACATAAACGGTACCGTCGCTGCCCTGAATCGTGACAGTGTTTCCGGAAGCATCCACAATGGTTCCCTCATTCTGCAGGTCACTCAGCACGCTGTCGCCGGTCACGATCCAGGTGCAGCCGGAACCGATATACAGATTGCAATATCCGTCGCCGCCGTTTCCGGCATAAGTCTCGTCATCCAGTACCGCGCCGGTCAGCGTGCTTCCATCCGTCATATAAAAATCCAGCTGGCTGATGCTGTCCCAGATGATATCACCCTTCATCTCCTGATCAATGGCGGTAAACAGGCAGTCTGCCCCGTTGGATCCGCTGCTGCCCCAGCCGCGCTCATTATCGTTTCCTGTGCACCGCAGGAAAAACTCGTTATCCTCCGCATAGGTAATATCCACATCGGAAAGTGTGAAGGTGGATTCTGTGTTGGTCGTATAGAACATGCCGCCGTTCTCTGCCGTCAGCGAACCGCCGACCATCTCAAACACGCTGTTGCCCACCTCAGAATCCCCGGACATGCTCTGATAAAGAATGACATTCCAGGTGCAGTCGTTCTGACTGTCATCCGGCATGCTGCCGGTCAGGTCACAGTCATACAGACGCAATGAATTTAACCCCTCGATGCAAACTGCCTCAGATGCGGTCGCCGTCAGAGTCGCATCATGAACGGCAATATCAGCCGTACAGTAGACCGCCGGTGAACTGGTGCCATTTGATGTATAGGTTCCCTCATCGATCACCATGGTGCCGCCGCCCCGGTCACTCCGAATGGCTGCTGCTGATCCTCCGTTCGTCTCCACTGCCAGATTCCAGGCGTACAGCGTGCCGCCACCGGCCGCGTGAATACCGCCGGAAGTATCCTGCTGCGTTGTGATCGTACTGTCAGCTACATAAACTACGCTGTCGCCGTAAGCAAAGACACCTGCGCCGCCGGCTGCGTCTGTCTCTATCGTAGTGTCGCTGATATATGTCGCGCCATCCGTGGTCAGAATCGCCGCGCCGACGCCGTAAAAACTGGAGTTATCGCCGCCGGTACTGTCATCAGATGTCCTGGTTACAGTGCTGTCGGTAATCGTCACGATCGCGCCGCCGGAAATGAGAAGCACGTTTTCATCCGTTCCGGTGGATGAGATAGTTTCCCCATCCACCGTCGCATCAGCCGTGTACTCATTCACCGCCGTGTAACTGATGCCGGAAGAGGAAGCTGTATCACTTCCGCTCTCCTCAAAGCTTACTTCCGTCGACATGTCAGTGGAATAAAGCACCATCACCGCCGTCACATTTCCGTCCGCATCATAGGTTACCGCAACCACATCGCCGACAGACAGATCGTCAAACTCAATCGTTGTCGCACTGCCGCTACCCATACTGCCGCCAAAGTCCTCTCCGCCGTCAGACGACATATCCGGCATATCTCCATCCGAACCTCCTCCGGAAGGCATCTCTCCGTCTGAACCTCCTCCGGAAGGCATCTCTCCATCGGAACTGTCGCTGTCGGACGGCATATCCGGCGGAGTATTGCCGTCATTCTCACCGGTCGAATCACTGTCGTCTGCAGCTGACGCATCCGCGCCGTCACTGTCCGCCGCGTCTGCATTGTCCGCGGTATCTTCCGATTCAACGTCTGATGTGTCCGCGCTGTCTCCGGCACTTTCCAAATCGCTGTCGGCATCATCGCTTCCGGATGTATCACCGCCAAAACCGCCGTTTCCACCCGGAGACCCGCCTCCGGAAAATTCTCCGTCCGGCATCTCCCTATCTTCAGACGACATATCTCCGCCGCCCATGCCGCCGGAAGATACCTGTGTCGAAATCTCCGTATCGTCGGTGACTGTCACCTCAATCGCATCGCCAATCCCTGAATCTAATGTAAAACTGCTGTCCCCCAAAGCAGTGATCTCACCATATGCTTTGGAAGATGTCTCCTCCTCATGCACCGAACTGTCCGTACTCTGGCTCGTACCGCAACCTGCCAGCAGGGACGCACCAACCATCAATCCCATGACGATCGCCAGATATTTCTTCTTCATATACCAATATCCATCCTTTCGATTTAATAACAGCCTGTCGAACTGTCCCGTACAGTATACATACAAAGGTTTAAAGGAATATTGAAAATCATGTGAAAAATCTGTGTTTTGCCGCGCATTTACTCCGCTGCGCTCAGTTCTCGAGACGTTGGCCCGCTCACTTTATCACGTTTTTAATCGCCGCCAGAAGCTCGTCGTATTCCTCAAATGCAGGGATCTGCGGATAATCCGCCTTGATCTGCTCCGTACTTTTGAACAGAAAGCCGGCCTTGCTGGCCTGGATCATACCGAGGTCATTAAAGCTGTCGCCGCTGGCGATCGTCTCATATCCGATGGACTGCAGCGCTTTTACCGTGGTATATTTAGACTTCTCGCAGCGCATCTTATAGCCCGTGATCGCGCCGTCCTCCGCCACCTCAAGAGAATTGCAGAAAATCGTCGGCCAGCCGAGTTTTTTCATCAGAGGCGTTGCAAACTGTTCAAAGGTATCACTCAAAATGATTACCTGACAGCAGGAACGGAGCTCATCCAGGAACTCCTTCGCGCCCGGCATCGGGTCGATCTTCGCGATGGTTGCCTGTATTTCCTTCAGGCCAAGCCCGTGTTCCTTTAAAATATTCAGCCGGTACTGCATGAGCTTGTCATAATCCGGCTCGTCGCGCGTCGTTTTCTTCAGTTCGGGGATGCCGCTCGCTTCCGCAAACGCAATCCAGATCTCCGGTACCAGAACACCTTCCATATCCAAACAGGTAATATACATTTCTATCATCCTCCGTAATTAAAAATATTATGCATTGCCGAGCTCATGTTATCATGATTTTTCCCATTTGTCTATCTTTTCACGCTGCCATTCCATGTTTCTCTTCCATATATTATTTATGTTTTTTTAGCAATTTCTGAGAAGTCACCATATACTCTTCCGTAGCAAAAACAATACGGTCTCCATCATGTAATTCCACCGGCGTATTCATAGGCATCAGTCTTTGATTCAAGTAGGTTCCGTTCGTAGAATTAAAATCCTCCACATACAGCTTTTCATCCTCCAGCAGCAGTCTGGCATGCATCCGGCTCACGGTGCGGGATTGCAGTATGCCATCCACCCGTCGGGCATCTGTCCCGATCAGAAACGGATATGACACCGGCCGCAGATCTGACTCCATTCCGTCCCCTTTGTAAATCAATTCCCATGTCTTTATTCTGTCCTCCTCCGCAAAAAATTCTGTATGTCCTGTCTCTCCGATATCTTCCGCCGCATACAATATCTCATGCTTCTCTTCAAGAATCTTTCCATAATCAATTTTTTTCTGTTTTTCTCTTTTTCTCTTTTTTCTGTATCTTTTTCCCGGAAAAGATTCTTCACGTAAGAATTTCGGATGATCCACCTGATTCTCTGCTTCTCTCTCCTCCTCCATATTGTTCTTTCGCAAATATAAATTATCATTCTTCCATGATGTTTCCAGCTCAGCAGAATCAGATATCTCCCGCAGCGGCTGTTTTTCTTTCTGATTCTGAATATGCAGACACGCGAAACAATCTTCCATTACAAAATCAGACTGCGCACATCGCTCAAACATCTCATAACCCATCTTCACTGCCACCGGATCCGAATGATTCAAATGCTGCAAAATATCCTCGAACAATCCTTTCAAACCCGGCGGCTGCTGTTTGCTCAGTCCGGGTAAGTAACAAAATCGAATTTTCCCGGAAAAACGATCCTCATAAACCTTGTCCGCAGAAAAAAGGATATTTCTGTCATCCAGCAAGTAATCATCCATGGCCGATTTCATTTCAATCAGATTTTGCAATAAAATCCGAAGTTCTTTTTCTCCGGCGGAAGCAAGAGAAAACTGCTTTTCCAACGACTGCATCCCGGTCACATCATACCAGTATTCCACCTTTCCATCCTCAACAATAACCTGAATCGGCAGCAGACAGGGAATGTCATTGTGCAAAACCATCTTCAGTTCATACTCCTCAAACGGATAATCCGCTTCTTTTATGATCATATAACTTTTTTTAGCAGTCCTTAAATATTCAACAATCATCTCTCTTTCCTTCCCTCATCATTTTTCTCTTGTCTTTACGTCCATATCTTCTCCTTTTGTTTCCTGCCATTTACATCTCCTGTTTCAGAAAATCCTATTTCACATATTTCAGTATCCCAGGTCCCTTTTTCCTCAGGTTCATATGCCCTGTTTCAGTAAATCCCCTGCCCCTATTTCAGAGAATCCCAAATTCCCTGCAACAGATCCTGTCGCAGAAAATATGACCGGGTATCAAGTTCTCGCAACACATCCACATCTGCTGCTGCCTGCTGAACACTTTCAAACCAGCTGATTGACAGCTGCAGCATGAACGCTGTCAGAAATATAATAATCGGAAAAAGAAATACGGACTCCACCGTAAAAGAAGCTCCCACCGCTGTTTTGCATACACTTCCGTCAAATTTTATTTTTCTTTGTTTCTTTCTCATACAAAAAACATCCTTCCTTCTTATTCTGCATCTGTCTATCTCGACAGAAGAAACAGCAATGCCACATCCGCTGCAAGAACAAAAGGAGCAAACGGAATCTGCTGCTTCCTCGTACATTTTTTCTTGATAAGAAGGATTGCCCCCACTGCCGCGCAGAAAAAAACCGCTCCAAACAAGAGAAACAGATTCTGCCACAATCCCAGATAGATCCCCGTGACACAAAACAGCAGTCCGTCGCCCAAACCGACGCTCTCCTTTGATACCAGAGCAAACAATAATAATCCCCCTCCGATACACATTCCACCCACAACATCCGACCACAGCAGCGTGTCCGCCCTCCAGGAAATCATTCCTCCGAGTGCTCCGCAGACTCCAAGCAATATCAGAGGCAATTCTCTCTTTTTCAGATCAATCCATGCAAAAGCAAACAAAAAAAACAATAATAAACACTTTCCCGCCACAGGACTCCTCCGTTTCCTATTTGCCGTACAGAACGCGGACCGTGCTGCTGTCATATTTTCTTCCAGTTCACATCCTGTTACAGGAAAAAATCTCATCGCGCAGCGATGTTAAATGGACTTTTTCTCATAACTGTGAAGGTATTGATCAGTTACGTGATTTTTATTCACTGTAACATTTCGAGCAGGCATGCCGGCTTCCCACATTTTCCATTGACACCTTGTAGACGGTCCGCTTTAACCCGCTGCAGTTCAAATCTCCATGATACTGCGTCCCGTAATCGGTAATATAAGCCAGGCTGCCGCCATTATAACAGCTGCATGCATAATATATACCGCCGTTCTGATTTCTCAGCGAAGCGATCTGCGACACTGAAACACTCCGGATGGACAGCTTTAAATAAGCGCATTCCGCTGTTTTGTGATAAGCGCTTCCCGACGGTGTGATATACACATAGTCATCCTCTCCATCCTCCTGATCATCCTGCGAGGCTCCGGTCCATTTCTTCATTTTCACGCTCTGCCGGATCGGCAGTGCATCAATCGTCCAGAAGGAAATCGGCAATTCCGCCTCGTAAGAAGCCGTCAGTGTAATGTATTCACCGGTCAGATCAGACTCCAGCAGAGAAATGCTGTTCAGCCCGTTTTTCAGAACAGATGCCTCATAACCATGTTCGTTCATATAGGTACGAAACAGAATCTGTCCCTCCGCAAATGAAATCACCGTGTGATCCTCATCCGAATCCTGATATGAAACAGCCAGAATTCTGGCAGTATACTGCAGTCCGGCATTTACCTGTGTCTGAATCATGAGCATCGGGAACATGCCGAGAACCGCCACAGCCGCAAACAGAAACAGCGGCAGTACAAAAGCGGCTTCCAGGGTAAAACTCCCTCTCCGGCAGGCATATTGCAGTGCTTTTGCGCGCATGTTCATCAGGGAAACAAAAGGAACAAAATCAAGAATTGTCTGCATGTGATTTGAGAGAGATTTGTTAGATTTTTTTCGGAGACGATTCTGTATTCTGTATCGACGCAAAAGCACTGTAATATGTCTGCCTCCTTTCCTGCACTGTGTTAACCGGACCCCGGAAATGAAATACCGGTCTGATCCTGAAACTGATATGTTCCGAAGGAATTCTGTCCCAATGTAACAAAATTCCAAAATAAGGGCGACGCCTCATACACATAAACGCACTGTGCGCGACAGATCATCTGATCCATCCTGACATCCTCATTTTTTTCAATCATGTCCATCGCCCGCTGCGACAGCTTCTCGTCAGAGGTCGCCCACATTAACAACACCAGATAATTCGCATAGGTAAGCCCTTCTGTCTGATCTTTTCCGCTCGTGGAAAATACCGTA
The DNA here is from genome assembly GCA_020860185.1 of Lachnospiraceae bacterium. Lineage (GTDB taxonomy): Bacteria > Bacillota > Clostridia > Lachnospirales > Lachnospiraceae > Eubacterium_I. The sequence goes on from JAJBUT010000111.1 coordinate 6,531, forward strand.
GTTGATAAATTCGTCAGTTCCGTATGCCACTGACTCGAAGTCTTCACAAGAGTAACCTTCCCGCCTTCCAGCAAAATGCGGACATCGCTGAGAGATTCTGCATAAGCCCATGCCGCCAGTATTCCCTGTTTCACCAATGGTTCCAGCTCCGGATGTCCTACCGCAAGAGTCAGCGCAGCTGCAACCGCAGCGGCCTCCTGCTGCTTTTCCGCATTGGATTCAAGATAAGCGAGATTCGTGACTTCCCGCATCAGAAGCAGACGCCGCACGACAGCTTTTAAATTTTCCTGATCTCCATCCTTTCCCGCGATCATGTACTCCAGTTCGTAATCCAGGACATGATCCGCGGACTCCTCCGAGGCATCCGTATAATAGTGATCCAGATACAGATAAAACAGCATTTTTTCTATGCTCGTCTGAGTCGTTGAGACTGCCATATTCCCACTCTCCAGTGTGCGATTCATAATGCAGGTACTCGTGTCAATTGACTTTTGCGATATGCTTTCCTCCTGCATTACGAATGCCAGGACTCCGTTTTTCTTCATTTTCTTTACCCAGGCCAGAGGATTTTCCGTAATCGAGACTCCCGCAGCTGCGCTTTCTGTCGTACTCGCTTCGATTGATTCTGAAGAACTCCCGCCTGCAGCGGTTTCTGTATTCTCCGTTCCTGCAGCGGACGATACATCCGCCGTTCCGCTCGTACCTGAATCAGAAGATGTTTCCGCTGAACTGCCCTCACCTGCAGCAGAAGATGCTTCGTCAGCACTCACGGCGGCTTCCAGCTCCTCCAGCGCATCAATCGCCTCAGACTCAAGATCGGTCTGTGATTCCTCTGCCGCTTCCTCTCCGGTTACCCATGCCAGCATCGCACTTACCGCCTCTTCACCCACGGTATATTTCATCATCTCTGCCGCCTCTTCCCGGAAAGCAATCCCACCGTCATCCGTCGCCAGCTGATAAGAACTCGTCGTAACTTCCGCAAGATGAACCTGAAGCATATAGTAATTCTTCTGCAGGAGAGCAGAGGATGTCTGATTTCCCTCTATCGCATCCTGCTGCAGACTCTCCAGTGCATCCAGATCAGGGAAATCCCCCTCCGGAGCCTGCCAGAACAGCAAATGATAATTTCCCCAGAGAGCCTGGTTATAGGATGCCATTACGGTATCCGCCGCCTGCATGGTGCTGATCTGGCTGTTCGCTTTCAGCCCGCTGACACGGGCAGCCTCCAGAAAAGCGAAGACCGCCGAGAAAAAACATGTCAGCAGCATGGCCAGAAACAGCGTGATACTGCCTCTTCGTCTCATTACAGAGTTCCCGCCTGATTGCTGATATTGGAAAATGTGTTGTTCACCAGTGTCGTCAGCTGGCTTTTAAAAATAATGATCAGGCCGATAATAACCACCAGAATCAAAATAATCTCCACCGTACCGATTCCATCCTCTTCCGTTATAAATCGTTTTAATTCGTTCATATCTCCCCTCCTGTTCTCTTCATTCCGACTGATTTTTATTCCAGCGCTCTCTGGCAGGATACATGGCAGGAAACCGAAAACAGCTTTCTTCTACAGGCTGGTCAGCGCCGGTAACAGCAAAGCCAGCAGAATCAGCATCAGCATCACAAGCATAGGAAACAACAGCTTTGTCCCCGCCTCCTCGCCCAGCCTGCGCGCCCGGTTTTTCCGCATATCCAGTGCCTCCAGAGATTCTTTCTGCAAAAGCTCTTTCATATCCCTCGTACCCTTGGAAAGGTTCTGTGCCAGAATCGAACTGAACCTTTTGTAAGGCATCAGACCGATGCGGTCGCCAAAACGTTCATAAGCTTCCCTCTCGCCCCTTCCTTCCCTAATCTCGCGATATGTGATCCACATCTCTTCCTGCAGAGCACTGTTCTTTTGTCGGTTATTCCCTGCGTTTTTCCGATTGTCATACGGTTCCTTTTTTAGTATTCTTTCCCAGGCACCCCGGATCGTCATGCCACTGTCAATCAGCACAGAGAACTGATCTACCATCTGTGGATATTCGTATTCCAACTGTTCCATTCTTTTTTTCTTCCTGTCCTTTTCTGCCTGTTTGTCTCTCTGCTCCAGGCAAATCGCCAGAACAATGCCGATCAGCAGAAAATAAACCCACTGGTAATCCTGATCCTCTTCCCAGATGACCCGATATCCCGCAACAGACTCCGGGAGTGAAAAACTGCTATCCTCCCGACTGTTCTCCTCAGCCTGCTGCGCTGCTTCTTCCAGTTCATTGTAAATCCATTCCGAACTTCCTTCCGCAGGCGGCAGTATACAAAGTGCCATTGTCTCTATCTGCGTGTACTCCCCATAAGTAAACGCCGCGGTCAGCTCCACCAGCGTTCCTTCCTCCGTCAGCGTGTCTGACTCAACCGTGCCGTCAGTCTGAAGGACCCCATAGTCGCTGCTCTCGTAAGTGATCAGAACAAGACCGTCACAAATCTCAGATGGAAGAACAAGATTTTCCCTCACCTCATTGACAGATGCATTTTCCCCCAGGAAAACCTCCTCCCATTCGTCAACTGCCTCTTCAAGCAAAGCAAACGCTTCCTCCCGCCCAGGCTGCACCGGGGAAATATCCAGTTCCAGTTCACCGGTATCCGCAAATCCGTCATTTTGTCCGTCTGAAACATTCCACTCTCCGGAAACCTGTGAATCATCTGATACGCTCTGTGTATCCCCATCTGATTCCCGCTCCAGCCGGAACGAAAAGGTTCTGTTCTGTGTACTGCCGCCCTTGACATCCCTTTCTACAATTCCCGCAGAATCCCCCGTTTCCGCCTGATCCTTCAGCCACATCCCCGAGGACAGCAGTGCAAACAGCCCAAGGATCAGAACGGAATTTTTATGGGATTTCAGCATTTTGACTATCTCAACAAAGATATTTTTAAACTCATTTTTCTTTTTCATTCCATGAATTCTCTGGGTTTTATCACTCAAAATCGCTTCTTCGCAGTATCTGCTTTCCAGAAAGCAATCCCTCAAAATACAGACTGTCCCGATTCTTCTATACCGAAATATCTGTCAGCCGTTCCGACCAGAACATACAGCACAGATAACCTCCCAGACAAATACTCATTACCAGAATTCCCAGAGCATTATGGTACAGCGTACTGACATAAGACGGTGAACTGATCGTCACAAACAGCAGAACTCCCGGCAACAGCAGATTCATCATCCCCTGCTCCATTTTTTTTGATGCTACGGCAGTTTCGATTTCAGACAGAATCTCCGCCTTCTGCTGCATCCGTCCTGTCACCGAACGAATGATCTCCGTCAGATCTCCTCCGCTGCGTTTTGCGTAAGAAAAAACTTCGGCAAACTGACAAATATCTTCGACTTCACTCTGTGCAGCATATTCTGACAGGATCCTTTCCAGAGATTCATTCATAGTCATCCTCTGATTCATATACCGCAGATCAGCACAAAACTCCGCGTTTTCTCCGTACAATGAGATCATCTCCTTCTCCGCTATTCTCCAGGCATTTTCCATGGAATATCCGGCATTCAGAGAACCGGAAACCATCTGCATGGCAGAAATAAACTGCTGCTGTAAATCTCGAAGGCGCTTCTGCATCCACCGGTTTCTGCTCTTTTTAATATAAAGCGGAATAATGAGAATCCCCAGAATCATCGCCCAGACAGATCGATAGAATACAAATGCCACACCCGCTGAAAGAAGAATCCCCGAAACCGTCTGTCTGACCATCCACCCCGGAGGCAGACGGGTATGATAGGGACCGCCGCGTTTTTTAGTCCGGCCCGCAAAGCTTCTCATACGCCTCTGCCAGTCCTTCTGACTGAAGCTTTTGGGTATGCTGTAAATCCCTCTCTTTTTCCCAGACGCCATATATCTTACCTTCTCTTTCTTCTGTTTCCTCAAACCGATACAAAGTGGAAAGCTGTATCCTCCCGTCACGGATATCCTGAATCTCTGAGATGCGCATTACCTTCCTGCTCCTGTCGCGCAGTCTCCCGAGATGCACCAGAATATCGATTCCCGAAGCAATCTGTCTCCGGATCGCCTCCATCGGCAGATTCATCGCCATGAGAACCATAGTCTCCAGACGGGAAAGCATATCTTCACTGCTGTTGGCATGGCCCGTAGATAAGGAACCATCGTGACCGGTATTCATGGCCTGAAGCATATCCAGCGCCTCCCCGCCCCTGCACTCCCCGACAATCAGCCGATCCGGCCGCATCCGCAGCGCCGTACGGATCAGATCGCGAATGGTAATCTCCGCCGCACCACTTCCATTCCTGTTCCGGGCCTCCCGACGCACCAGGTTCGCCAC
>JAJBUT010000047.1 GCA_020860185.1 Lachnospiraceae bacterium
CACATTCACAGAGGAGGTATTCATGAGACATCTGATCAGTCCCCTGGATTTTTCGGTCGAAGAGCTGTATCAGCTTCTTCATCTGGCCAATGATATCGAAAATCATCCGGAAAAATACGCGCACGCATGTGACGGAAAAACGCTTGCCACCTGCTTTTATGAACCGAGCACCCGGACCCGCCTGAGCTTCGAGGCCGCCATGCTGAACCTCGGCGGACGCGTGCTTGGCTTTGCCGACGAAGCGAATTCTTCCGCCTCCAAGGGAGAAAGTGTCGCCGACACCATGCGCGTCATCTCCTGTTACGCGGATATCTGCGCCATGCGCCATCCGAAGGAGGGCGCCCCGTTGGTAGCCTCTGAGAAATCCGCCATACCCGTCATCAACGCGGGAGACGGCGGTCATCAGCATCCCACCCAGACCCTGACCGACCTTCTGACGATCTACAGTCTGAAAGGCAGACTTGATAACCTGACCATCGGCCTCTGCGGCGACCTGAAGTTCGGCCGTACCGTCCACTCCCTGATCCATGCACTGATCCGTTATCCGAATATCCGGTTCGTGCTGATCTCCCCGGAGGAGCTGCGCGTTCCCAGCAACCTCCACGACGAAGTTCTGGTTCGAAATAACATCCCGTTCCGGGAGACGGTTCGTCTGGAAGACGCCATCCCCGAGCTGGACATTCTGTACATGACGAGAGTGCAGAGAGAGCGTTTCTTCAATGAGGAAGATTACATCCGCATGAAGGATTTTTATATCCTGAACAAAGCAAAGATGGAACTGGCTCCGGAGGACATGCTGGTGCTCCATCCCCTCCCTCGCGTAAACGAGATTTCCGTCGAGGTGGACGACGACCCGCGGGCCGTTTACTTCAGGCAGGCGCAGTACGGCGTATATGTCCGCATGGCGCTGATTCTCACCCTGCTGGAGCTTGTGTAACCGCTGTATAAACTCCTGTGCGCTGTTGCCGCAGCGCGCCAACATCTATAAAAATCGATGACAGCTCCGCATAAGTTCGATTACGGAAATCAGAGATTTCCTGTCTCACTTATCCGCTCTGCGGGCTCCCGTCATCGCCGGAGGTATAAAATGTTAAACGTAGGCGCGATCAGAGAAGGCTATGTGCTCGACCACATCAAGGCCGGCACAAGCCTCTCCATCTATCATTATATGAAACTGGACGAGCTGGACTGCACCGTGGCCATGATCATGAACGCCCGCAGCAATAAAATGGGGAAAAAGGACATCCTGAAAATCGAATGCGATCCGTCGCTCATCGACCTGGACATTCTCGGCTTCATTGACCACAACATCACGGTGAACATTGTCCGCAATCAGGAGATTGTCGAAAAAAAGGTTCTTGAGCTGCCGAAACAGATCAAAAATGTCATCCGCTGCAAGAATCCCCGGTGTATTTCCTCCATTGAGCAGGAACTGGATCAGGTGTTCTATCTGACCGATCCTGACAAGGAAGTCTACCGGTGCAAATACTGCGAGACAAAGTACAAGAAAAATTAAAGCCTGAGCTTCTTCACCAGTCGTTTTATAGTATCTGTCGTGATATCCACTTCCTCCCGCGTATTCTCCGGCCCCAGCGTGATGCGGACGGCGCTTTGCGCTTCCTCCAAAGAATTGCCGATGGCGAGCTGTACGTGGGAGGGTTCGTCGCTGCCGGCGGAGCAGGCGGAAGCGGCGGAGACACAGATTCCTTCCATATCCAGCAGCGCTACCAGTGCGCCTCCGTTGACACCGCTGATACTGACGTTGATATTATTCGGCAACCGCTGATGTGTGGAGCCGTTTATCTTTATCTTTGGTATCTCTGTCAGGAGACGTTTCATAAAGTAATTGCGCAGTTGTGTCTCCCGATACATTTTTTCGCGCAGCATCCGATGCGACATCCATGCCGCCATCCCCATGCCGACAATGCCCGGGACATTCTCGGTTCCCGCCCGCATTTTCTTTTCCTGGGATCCGCCGCGCAGCAGAGGCTTCAAATCAATTCCCTCTCCCGCATACAGAAAGCCGACGCCTTTGGGTCCGTTCAGCTTATGGCCGCTGACTGACATCAGATCGATGCCCAGCCGCTTCGGATCCAGCGGCAGCTGTCCGTAAACCTGCACAGCGTCGCTGTGAAATAAAATGCCGTTCTGTCCGGCAATCCTCGCCGCCTCTGCTACGGGCTGAATCGTTCCGATTTCATTATTCGCATACATCACGGAGATCAGTACGGTCTCCGGGCAGACAGCCCGCTCCAGCGCCCTTAAATCCACGATTCCGCCCCTGTCAACCGGAAGATAGGTGACACGCGCCCCCTCCCGTTCCAGAGCTTCACAGGTGCGCAATACCGCCGGATGCTCGATCGACGTAGTTATAATATGGGGCTGGCGGATGTTCCTTTCACTTTTCTGATTCCGGCTGCCCCCATTTCGAATGGTGTCCTGACATTGCCCGCTTCGTTCCGTATCTTTACGTTTGCATTTTCTTCCTGCTTCACTTACCGCATATCGAAGAGCCCAGTTATCTGACTCTGTTCCCCCCGAAGTGAAATAAATTGTTTCCGGTTCCACAGAAAGAGTGGCAGCGATCATTTTTCTCGCCTGTTCGACAGCCTGTTTGCTCTCCTCCCCCAGCTCATAGGCGGAGGACGGGTTTCCGAAACTGGCGCTGTAGTACGGCAGCATTGCCTCCAGCACCTCCGGAAAGGGTCTGGTCGTCGCCGCATGGTCAAAATATATAGTCTGTCTCATCAGAGTTTCCTTTAAACTTTCAGTTCTCACCGAATTTTCCGCACATAGACTGTAATACCAGAGTTTTACTGTTCATGATTTACCATCTGTATGTGTGATTCAAGGATACATTCATGTTCGCTTATGCATGCAGAAATTGCCTGTACCTGATTTTATAACAGTATGCTCGCGGTATCATTATCCTCACACGGAGAACAAATCCTTGAAAAAAAAGATATTTTCCAACAGCAGTCTGATTTCCGGCACCCTGATCCTGACGGTCACGGGAATCATCAGCAGATGTATCGGTTTCTATTATAAGATATTCCTCTCCAGAGAAATTGGTGCGGATGGACTCGGAATGTATCAGCTGATCTTTCCGATCTTCGCGCTGTTCCTCGCCGTGTCCTCCGCCGGCATCCAGACCGCAGTCTCCCGATTCTGCGCTTCCTGCCAGTCAGATCGGGAAGCAAACGGCTATCTGGCGGCCGGATTATCCGTAACCCTCACACTTTCCGTCCTCTGCATGCTCCTGATCCGCGGAAACGCGGACTGGTTCTGTCAGATTATGATGGAGGGCATGGACGCCGCGGATCTGCTGCGCATCATGACATGGGCCATCCCTTTCGCCTCGGTGCATTCCTGCATCAGCGGTTATTACTTCGGAAGAAAAAAAGCCATGGTTCCGGCCTTTTCCCAGATTTTTGAACAGACGATCCGTGTCGGAAGCGTATGGATGCTCATGCAGATTGCGTCGGCGCAGGGACGAACGCCATCCGTCTCTGACGCAGTATGGGGAATCCTCATCGGAGAGGTCGGCGCCGTGCTTTACTGCGTAACCGCTGTCTGTTTTTCCGGCATGCGGGACAATCACCGCCTGCTGCAGGGTTCGAAACCAAAACCGGGGAGACGATCTCCATATGGAAAACACACACAGACAATACAGAAAGCAACAGAAGCTGCCCGACAGCAAACAGAGAGCCTCAGCCTCGGACGAAGCTCACGCTCTCTGTTCAAATACTATAGAAATCTGCTGTCGCTGGCGATCCCGCTGACCGCAAACCGTCTGATCAGCAGTCTGTCCGCCAGCGCGGAATCCCTTCTGATTCCATACTCCCTGCGGCTCTTCGGATACACGGGTACAGACGCGCTGAGCGTCTACGGCATCCTGACCGGCATGGTATTCTCTACCATCATGTTTCCGGCCGTGATAAGCAACTCCCTGTCCGTCATGCTGCTCCCCTCGATTTCCGGCGCCCTGTCGCAGGGAAACCTGTCTCTCATCCGCCGGGCCGTACAGCGAACCGTCGAGCTCTGCATTGTACTGGGGTTTCTATGCACGTTCGGATTCCTGCTTGGCGGAGGCTGGATCGGCAGTCACCTCTTCGGAAACACGCTCGCGGGCGTCTATCTGAAAACCCTGTGCTGGATCTGCCCGTTCATCTTCCTCGGAAGCACGCTCGGGAGCATCCTGCACGGATTGGGCAGAGCGGGCGCGACACTGGCGATCAACCTCTTTGCCTCCCTGATCCGCATCGCGTTCATCTGTCTCGGCATCCCGATCATCGGCCTGAAAGCCTACCTCTGGGCTATGCTGATCAGCCAGGTTTTTACCGCCGTTGCTTCGCTGCTGTGTATCCGGAATACCGACGGTACATCATCCGCGCCGCATCGTCAGGCTGATCCGCTTCTTTAACAGATCCACGCTGAGCACCCTGACATCCACGATGTCGCCGACACTCACCACTTCCAGCGGATGCTTTACAAACTTCTGATCCGTAAGCTGCGAGATATGAACCAGTCCATCCTGGTGTACACCAATATCCACAAACGCACCGAAATCAATCACATTGCGAACCGTTCCCTTCAGCACCATACCTTCCTTTAAATCCTTCATTTCCAACACATCTGTGCGCAAAATCGGCTTCGGCATCTCATCGCGCGGATCCCGGCCCGGACGACACAGTTCTTTCACAATGTCGCGCAGGGTCAGTTCACCGACTCCGATCTCCCCGGCGGTCTGTCCATAATCCCGGATCCGAATCTGCTTCACACTCTGCATGGAAAAACTCTGTTTTGTAAACCCAAGGCGATTCAGCAATTTCCCGGCCGCCTCATAGCTTTCCGGGTGAATGCTGGTCGCATCCAGCGGTTCCGTCCCTCCTGTAATGCGCATGAATCCCGCACACTGCTCATAAGCCTTCGGCCCCAGCTTCGGCACCTTTAAAAGCTCCCTGCGGTTTTGAAACCGTCCGTTTGCCTCACGATATACGACAATATTTCTGGCAATCGTCCTGGTAATGCCGGACACATGTTCCATCAGGGCTGCAGACGCCGTATTCAGATCGACCCCGACGCGGTTTACACAGTCTTCCACCACGCCGTTCAATGTTTCTCCGAGCTTTTTCTGATTCATGTCATGCTGGTACTGCCCCACGCCGATGGATTTCGGATCAATTTTAACCAGCTCCGCCAGCGGATCCTGCACGCGGCGGGCAATGGAGGCCGCACTTCGCTGCCCGACATCAAAGTGGGGAAACTCCTCCGTCGCCAGTTCACTCGCGGAATAAACCGAAGCACCCGCTTCGTTCGTGATCACATAGGAGACCTTCTGCGGGATCTCTTTTAAAATCCCGACAATCACCTGCTCCGATTCGCGAGAGGCTGTCCCATTTCCCACGGAAATCAGAGTGACACCGTACTTCTGTATCAGCTTTTTCACCGTATCTTTGGCGGCCTGAATTTTAAACTCATTGGTCGGCGCGGTCGGATAGACGACAGCCGTGTCGAGCACCTTGCCCGTCGCATCCACAACCGCGAGCTTGCAGCCCGTGCGGAAAGCCGGATCCCAGCCAAGGACCACCTGTCCGGCAATCGGCGGCTGCATCAGAAGCTGCTCCAGATTTTTTCCGAAAACCGATATCGCTCCCTCCTGGGCTTTTTCGGTCAGTTCACTCCGGATTTCCCGCTCAATCGCCGGCCCGATCAGACGGCGGTATGCATCCTGAATGGTTGCTTTCAGCATCGGCGTCGTATACGGATTCTCACGCGCAATAACCTTGCGCTCCAGAAATTGCAGAATCCGCTCCTCCGGCGCTTCAATGCTGACATTCAGGATCTTCTCTTTTTCTCCGCGGTTCAGCGCCAGAACGCGATGTCCGGCCACGCCCGAGAGACGTTCCGTATACTGATAATATGTCTCATAAACGGACTGTACCTTTTCATCCTTCGCTTCGCTGACAATCAGACCGTGCCGCATCGTCATTTCCCGGATGTGAATACGATAATCCGCCTCATCCGAAATCCTTTCCGCCAGAATGTCACAGGCGCCCGCTATGGCTTCCTCCACGGTATGTACCTCTTTCTCCTCAGAAAGAAAAGCCTCCGCCTCTTTCATCAGGGGGTGTTTTATCACCTGCAGCATCATCAGATCTGCCAGCGGTTCCAGTCCCTTCTCCCTCGCAATGGTCGCGCGCGTGCGGCGCTTCGGTCGATAAGGACGATACAGATCTTCCACGATTACAAGCGTTGCCGCTTCCTCAATCTGCTTTTTCAACTCTGGATTCAGCTTTCCCTGCTTTTCAATCGCCGAGAGCACCTGCTCCTTTTTTTCTTCCAGATTTCGCAGATAATTCAGGCGTTCGAGCAGTTTGCGAAGCACCTCATCATTCAGAGAACCGGTCGCCTCCTTGCGGTATCTGGCAATAAACGGAATCGTATTTCCTTCATCAATCAGTTTTATCGCGGCTTCAGCCTGTGCAGGACGAATCTCCAGTTCCTGCGCAAGTGTTTTCATAATATCCATATACAAATGACTCCTTAAACAATTCTGCTTTCAGCACGCTCAGTAAAACTCCCGGCTGCTGACAGACATGTTGCCATTGTACCTTCTTTTTAACCTGCTGTAAACTCAAAATTGTGATTCAGTCATCATCGAAAAACCACTCATATCATAATTCCTTAGATTTTCATGGATACCTCTGTCGTCCGCCTCCCCCAGCAGCCGTTCTCTGCTGCGTCTGCAGGTCACCTGATCCTGATGGGCATTGGGACCGCCCACGCATCCGCCCTCGCAGGCCATGCCCTCGATAAAGTCTCCCGGAAGGCGGCCGATCTTCAGAAGCGTCAGCATTTTTTTACACTCGGCGGCACCGTTGGCCCTGCACACCTTTACCTGAACCGTTTCTCCGGATTCCCTCATGCTCTGCAAAACCGCATCACTCACCCCGCCGGCATTTGCAAACCGTTTTCCATAGACAGATGCCGTCTGTCCTTCACTGGCGCATGGCTGTAACTCTATATTTTTCGCACGCATGATCGCATGAATCTCACTGTAAGTCAGCACATAGTCCGCATTTCCCTCGATCTGTCGGTCTGTGATCTCAGATTTTTTTGCTGTGCAGGGACCGATAAACACCGTTACCGCATCCGGATCCATGGCTTTGATCATGCGGGAAACCGCGCACATCGGCGAGACCGTATCTGAGATACATTCTGCCAGCTGAGGATAATGCATCCTCACCAGATTCACAAACGCCGGGCAACAGGACGTCACCTTCTTTTCTCCCTCACGATACGCCTCGCTCCATTCCTCCGCCTCGCTGGCCGCCGTCATATCCCCGCCCAGACCGACATCATGGAAATCAGTGAATCCCAGTTCTGTCATGGCCTGTTTCCAGCTCGCCATGGTAATATCCGCTCCATACTGACCCTCGGTAGCCGGCGCAGCCATGGCATACACACGTTTTCCGGATTTCAAGGCATCAACCACCGGCACGATCGAGCTCTTCGTGCCGATTGCACCGAACGGGCAACTGTGGATGCACTGACCGCAGCGGATACACTTGTCCTTATCAATCACAGACAGACCATACTCGTCGTAGGTAATCGCGTCAACCGGGCAGGCGAATTTACAGGGGCGCACCAGATGCGCAATCGCGTTATAGGGACACGCCTTCGCACACTGTCCGCACTCCTTACATCTGGAAGCCTCAATATGCGACCTGTATTTTCCCGGCGTGATTGCCTGAAACTTACATGCATGTATACATGCCTTCCCCATACAATTCTGACAGTTTTCCGTCACCGTATAGCTGGAGATCGGACAGTCCTCGCAGGCTGAGCTGATGACCTGGATGACATTCCGGTCATCCTCCGCTCCCGGCGCTTTCCCCTCCGCGAGACGGATGCGCTGACGGATGATCTCACGCTCCCTGTAGATACAGCAGCGGAACTTCGGTGTCGGACCTGTGATCATTTCGTACGGAATCTGATCTCGCTTCTCCTCCAGTGTGCCTGCAAAAGCAAGCTTCGCTACCTCATATAAAACGTCATGTTTGATTTTGATCACATTTTCATCGGCAACCATCATCAGTCATCTCCTTCTGCATTGTTAAATTATTAACGTATTTTTGTATACATTATACAATATATTGCAAAAAAGAAAAGAGCCTGAGATGTTCAAAATCAAATACATCTCAGGCTCTGCTGCAGCGAAACTCACACGAGTAAAACAACTTTTTCGCTTCGTAAACGTATGATCTGACATCTACAAAAAGGGTACCATAAATACCGGAAGACATATGATATCCGTATCTTTCCTGATATCTCTGGTATAAATCAAATACCTCTTCCATATCCGTTCAGAAAATTTTTCCTGAAAAGCATCCAGAGATGCATGTGTTTTATAGCCGGACGATTTCACCTCCAGAGGACAGACCTTATTTTTCCTTGCCAGAAGAAAATCCACCTCATAATTGTGGTTGGACGTTTCTTTCGGAAACGAATAATAAAACAATTCGTTGCCACCCGTCTTTAACATCTGCGCAATCATATTTTCATACAGATATCCCAGATTGGTACTCAGCTTATTATTTAACAGTTTCTCATAAATCTCATTATCAGTAAACTCTCTGTCCTTAAACGCCAGCGTTACAAACAATCCCGTATCACACAGGAACAGTTTATAGCGCCCGGGGTCTTTATGAAAAGCCATGCCCGCATTCGGATTATTCGCATGATATGAAATATATACCGTCATGGAATCCTGCATATCCGCGAGGATTTCCCTGACACGCTCCTCCTTCTCTCCCGCGATCACACTGGACACCTGATAACGAGACGCGTTCTTGTTCAATTCTGCGGGAATAGCGTCGAAGAGCATACCTGCTCTCCCCGTCGGATCAATCTTGCGAAAATCCTCCTCATACAGTTCCAGAATATTTCTTTTCATCTGATCGACCATACTCATATTGTTCGTTGTAATAAAAGTATCTACGGCCTGCGGCATACCGCCGACAAGCATATACAAACGGAAATCTCGAAGCAGCCTTCGATTGAGATCATCCCCGAGCGGGCGAAGATTTTCAAAAGCTGTACGAAGGAGAGGAATCGTCGCCCTGTCCCCCAATGCCCATCGAAACTCTTCATAATCCAACGGATAAAGCTGTACCCGCGTCTCCTCGCTTGGAATGACAATATCCTTTATATTTTTCTTAATCGAAAGCAAAGACCCGGTCTCTATATAATCATAGCGATGATCCTTCACCAGATGTTTAATCGCCTGTCTGGCCAAAGGCTGCATCTGTACCTCATCAAAAATAATGAGCGATTTTCTTTCTGTCAGATTCACATGGTATATCATCTGCAGACGCAGAAAAAGGTAATTCAGATCAGACAGATCCTCAAAGAGTTCATGTACTTCCTTCGACGCTATAGAGAAATCAATCAGAATATAACTCTCATATTCATTTTTGGCAAATTCCTCCGCCAAAGTTGATTTGCCAACCCGCCTTGCACCCTTTATTAAAAGTGCTGTTTTTCCGTCAAATTCCCTTTTCCATTCCAGCATCTTCTGATATAATTTCCGTTCAAATATCATACCGCCACTCCCTTCTGCCGAAAATCCCGCTTTTTTTATTATCTGTTATGCCGAAAATCCCCTTTTTTATTTCCTATTATATGCCGGAAATCCCCCTTTTACAACTATCAAATTGTAATAATCAGCCACCCCCCATCGATCTGAATCCGAGAGTGCGGCACCGGTCAGAAACGTGCGCCGCCAGGTGCACCACGTATAAGAGGGCGGAACCTCAGTTCCGCCCTCTTTCTGACCTTCATTCATTTCATTCGGAAACCATCATTTCCATTTTCCGGCATACACCTCACCGCTCTTTGCCAGGTCTCTCTTAACTCAATGACATTGGTCCACATGTCGACTGCATGTCTTACTCCACGCTCAGCGTCACCGCGTCGCTCACAACCATACTCCCGTCCTCATCCGTAATCACACAGCGGTACTGCTGGCCGTCGCGTGCGTCCGTGATGGGTACGGAGACCATCGCCGTATCGGCACCGTCCATGCCGGAATCCTTCCAGGTCGAGGCACCGGCGTTCAGGTACTGCCACTGGTAGCTGAGTCCGTTTCCGGTCGCTTCCACGGTAAAGGTAGCCGTATCCCCTGCCGCGCCCGCATAACCGGACGGCTGCGCGGTGATCACAATGCTGCCCGCGGACGGCAGGCTCAGAGCCGCCGCATCGCTGATGACGCTGTCCCCGTTCTCATCCGTCACGATGCAGCGGTACTGCTGGCCGTCGCGCGCCTCCGTCATCGTCACGGAGAGCGCCGCCGTGTCGGCTCCGGCCATGCCGGAGTCATGCCACATCGTGCCGCCCGCACTCAGGTACTGCCACTGGTAGGTCAGGCCTGTCCCGTCCGCTTCCACGGTGAAGGTGGCCGTGGTCCCGGCCAGCCCCGTATAGTCGGACGGCTGCAGTGTGATGGAAAATCCAGCATCATCAGATACCGTCAGTGTCGCGGCGTCGCTGGTCA
>JAJBUT010000032.1 GCA_020860185.1 Lachnospiraceae bacterium
CTCTCCCTCGCCGCGGCGGGGGCTCGCTGTTGTTTATATCCTCCACAACCCCGCTCGTGCCGCCCACAGGCCGCCACTTCCGTATTCTGTTCCCTGTGTCATCTACGCTGTCAGACGTACTTCGCAGCAAGTGCGAAGTACTGTCCTGAATAGTTGCAAATCTCTATCGATTGCAGCTGACCGTCCCCTTGCTGCCGTCCATCGTCACAAATGCGCCCGTCTTTAAAATCTGTGTTGCGTTCGCAGCTCCCGTGATAACCGGCAGATTCAGGCTCAATCCGGCGATCGCACCGTGGGAATTTTCTCCCTGTGCCTCCAGAATCAGACCGGACGCAGTCCGTATCTGCTCCATCATCTCATTGGATGTATCACTCATCACAATGATATCGCCTTCTTTATACTTATTCTTCAGATCCTCCGCGGAAAACGCCACGCAGAGATTTCCGGAAGCGGATTTCGCGTTCAGACCCTTTCCGATCAGCAGGATATGTCCCGCCACATGCACTTTGATCATATTCGTCGTCCCGGATACCCCCAGCGGCACACCCGCCGTGATCACAACAATCTCCCCCTGTCGGATCAGGCCTGCCTCCTCGGCGCGTTCCACCGCATGGTCAAACAACGCGTCGGAATTGTCCTGTTTTTCCACCAGAACCGGAGTCACGCCCCAGGCCAGACTCAGCAGCCGGCAGGTCTCCCGAAAGACGGAGCAGCCGATGATCGGACTGGTCGGGCGGTATTTGGATACCATGTAAGCGGTCGACCCGGAATTCGTCACCGTGACGATCGCGGAGGCGTTCAGATCCGTCGCCGTCGTACAGGTTGCGTGAGCGATCGTGTTGGTGATATCCGGGTTTACCATGACCGTGCGATGCCGCATGCGGGCGGCATAGTCGATATCTCCCTCCGTCCGGACAGCGATCTTTACCATGGTCTTTAACGCCTCCACCGGATATTTCCCGGCCGCTGTCTCCCCGGACAGCATGATCGCGCTGGTGCCGTCATAGATCGCGTTCGCCACATCCGCCGTCTCCGCCCGGGTCGGTCTGGGCCGCGTCATCATGGAGTCCAGCATCTGCGTTGCGGTGACCGCCTGCTTTCCGGCGTTGTATGCCTTGGAGATCAGTATCTTCTGGATCACAGGCACATCCTCCATCGGAATTTCCACTCCCAGATCACCGCGCGCCACCATAATTCCGTCGCTGACGCGGAGTATCTCGTCGATATTATCTACACCCTGCTTGTTTTCGATCTTGGCGATAATCCTCATATTCGTGCGGCCGTGCTCCTCCAGGATCGAGCGTATCTGCAGTACATCCTCGGCCGTCCGTGTAAAGGAGGCCGCGATAAAATCAAAGCCCTGTTCCGCACCGAAAACGATATCGCTGTAATCCGCGTCACTGACATAGGGCAGTCCCAGTTCCGCATTCGGCACGTTGACGCCCTTCCGGTCAGAGATCACGCCTCCGTTCTCCACTTGGCACACAATATCCTTATCATCGATCTGCAGCACCTTCATCTCAATCAGGCCGTCGTCGATCAGAATGCGGCTGCCGACGGAGACATCTTTATAAAGATCGCCGTATGTGATCGCAACCCGTTTATCATTGCCGATAAAATCTCCGGGCGAGAGCGTAAACATCTGTCCGTCCTTCAGCTCGGCGCGTCCGCCCTCCAGCTTCCGGATCCGGATCTCCGGCCCCTTCGTGTCCAGAAGCGCCGCCACCGGAAGATTCAGCTCCTCACGTATCCTGATCAGCTTATCCAGCCTCGCCTTCTGCTCCTCATGCGTGCCGTGAGAAAAATTAAATCTTGCGACATTCATGCCGGACAGCATCAGTTCCCGCAGGATTGACTCCTCGTCCGTGGACGGTCCCAGCGTGCAGATGATTTTTGTCTTTCTGAGTGTCTTCATCGTTATTCTCCTTATTATTAGTGGTGACTGAAAACAGTCCGTTCTGTTTACATAATAATGAAGGCGATTGTGAGACTCACAATCGCCGAAACAGCTATTTCCGAATCAATGTCCCCGTCTGCCCAAGAATCGCTTCCCTGATGCTGCTCAGTCGCGTAATGAGCACAGAACGGTTATCCGAATCACCGATAAAGCTGATCGCGGTCTGAACCTTCGGCTGCATATTGCCCATGCCGAACTCTCCGTCCGCCATATACTGCGCCGCCTGTTCACAGGACATCATATAGATCGGCTCCTGCTTTTCCTTCCCATAATCCTTATAAACACAATCTACATCTGTCAGTATCATGAGCTGATCCGCATTCACACCGTCCGCGAGAAGACCCGCGATCAGATCCTTCTCGATCACGGCACTGGCCCCCTTAAGCTTATTTCCCTGCTGCAGAACGGGAATGCCTCCGCCACCCGCCGCAATGACGATCTGATTTGCATCCATCAGAGCATTGACCGCATCCAGTTCCACGATCTCAATGGGAGTCGGCGCAGCGACAATCCTGCGGAAACCGCCCTCGACCAGCGTTACATGGTTGCCCTTTTTTTCCTCTTCCTCCGCTTCTGCCGCATCCATGACACGGCCGATAATCTTCGTCGGATGATAAAACGCATCATCATACGGATCCACCGTCACCTGCGTCAGTATCGTGGAAACCGTGCGGAAAATACCGCGCCCCACCAGCTCGCTCCGAATCGCCTGCTGCAGATCATAACCGATATATCCCTGACTCATGGCAGAGCAGACAGACATCGGCGTAGCCGTATAGTTCCTGTACAGTCTGTGAAACTCCGACATGGCCGTGTGAATCATACCGACCTGCGGTCCGTTGCTGTGTGTGATCACAATCTCGCAGTCATCCTGCACCAGATCCGCGATCGCAGCCGCAGCCCGTTTCGTCGCTCTCTGCTGCTCCGGCAGGGTCGTACCCAACGCGTCATGTCCCAGCGCGATCGCTATTCTCCTGTTTTTCATTCTGTTTCACCTCCATACCTGTAATGCCTCCGTTTTCCCTCTTCACACACCGAAACCCCCATCGCAAAACGATGGAATGGATTCTCCTCATAGCGGTGAAGATTCTGAACAATTATGAATATACATCCAGCTGTCCGCATAATCCCGCCTCTCCTGTTCAGACATCCGGATATACGCTGCATACTCCAGCCTGGATGGAACCATCTGTACATTCTCACATTTAAAACACTCTACATCGCTTTTTCTGGATACAGTCCGGATCCATCCGCACTCCGGGCAAATAAACAGCCTGATCATTCCGCCTCTTCCTCCGCTTCCGTGTCATCGTCGGCATCACCCGAGCCGGTAAAATCATCCGAATCGGTAAAGCGGTCCTCCACCGCGTCGTCCGCATCCAGTCCGGTCACGCTGATGATATAGTCGCTGTAGTCCTGTACCGTGGAGGATGGCGTATAATTCTCCGTGCCAAAGAGCTGTTCGTGCAGAGCGATGACATTGCTCTCCAGATCCAGGGGAACCACCACGCTCCCCGTACTGCTGCTGATCGTCATCGTTGTCTTGTAATACGGGAACCCGCCGCTGCTGGACAGGTCATAATTCAGCATAGCCATCGCCATAGTCAGTATATCCTTCTTGGCCAGATCCGTCTGAATATCCGGAAATACCGTCTCGATCAACTCATTGAGCTGTGACAGGCTCGCGCTCTTCGCCTGTTCAAACATCTGTGACAGGACGCGGCGCTGGCGTTCCGCACGCTTGTAATCGTCTCCCGACGTATAACGGATCCTGGAGTAGGCAACCGCCTGTACGCCGGTCAGTGTCTGCGTCCCCGTTCCGGACACATAATCCTCGTTCGTACCGAGATTTTTATTTGTGTCATCCATATAGGCATTCAGCCAGTACAACTCCTCCTCAGACTCAATCTCGATCTCCACACCGCCGAGAATATCGATTGCCTCCGCGACAGCCGCAAAGTCCACGCAGACATAATTATCTATGTCCAGATCAAGATTGCGGTTCAGCATCGTGATCGCCTGTTCCACACCGCCGGAGGCATACGCGGAATTGCATTTGCGGAATTTATCAGCCTCGCCCACCGCAGCCACATTCAGATATGTATCCCGGTACACCGATACCAGAGACATCTCCTTCGTGTCATTGTTAATATTCAGAATGAGGATTACGTCACTGTTGCCGGACGAATAGACACCCTGTGTGCGGTTGTCCAGACCAAACATCGCGATGGTTGTATAACCCTCAAAATTTGCCAATGTCTCCTCTTCCACATCATTGACTTCGATCTGCGCCTGATCTACCTGATAGGATGTATCAAGCAGATTCAGCTTCTGATAAAAATATAATGCCACAAGTACCAGAGCAAGTATGATTAACTCTATCACAAAAAGAATGATCTTCCTTTTTTTCCTTTTCGCTGCGTTTTTCTTATGTCCTGCCATAATTCTCTCCATCAGACTACTGTAGTATACATACAATTATGCAGATTATCGTACTACAATCACACGTAAATGACAACATTTTATTTCTGAATATTCTATAATTTTTAAGATTCACTGTAAGGAACTGTTAAGACGCTGAACAGTTACGATGCATTCAATTCAGCGGAGATGTATACACACCGGACTCAATCAGTTCCTCAAACGACTGAATCACACTCTGCTTATCCGCCGCATATGTCACGCCGAACCATTTATCGTTCGTCTCAAGCATCGTCACATCCGCCTGACCCTTTTTCAGCATCTGATCAATCACGGAGGGAAGCAAATACTCCGCTTTGACATCATCCGGTGTCAGGCCGGTCAGAAATTCCCTGAATCCGTCTTCGAGAACATCCAGAAACTCCGGCGTCAGCCCCCACATATTCATCGAGACATGAGAATCAACATCAATGAGCTCCTGTGTCGTCTCGATCATGGCTCCCTCCGGGCATTTCACGATGTGATATGTCTCTACAATGTCCGTGAGATAATTGTTTTCATCCACCCGGCACACACCTCTGGTCACGCCGCCGTTATCACTCAGTGTATTTTTCAGGACAAACCCGGCCATACAGTAGTGATACTGATCCGACGCATGAGCCGTCAGATAATCATGCAGCTTTACAAAGCCTTCCTTTCCATAATAGTCATCCGCATTGATCACGGCAAAAGGCTCCTGAATCAGTCCGCGGCAGGTCAGCACAGCCTGTCCGGTTCCCCATGGCTTGGTACGTCCCTCAGGCACTGTAAATCCCTCCGGCAGGTCGTCAAGCTCCTGAAACGCGTATTCCACTTCGCATAACTTCTCGATACGGTTTCCGATAATCTCCCTGAAATCCTTCTCCAGATCTCTGCGGATGATAAAAACGATTTTATTGAAACCGGCCTCCAACGCGTCATGGATGGAATAGTCCATGATGATCTCGCCGCCCGGGCCTACCGGAGTCAGCTGTTTAATGCCCTGCCCGAAGCGGGAGCCGATTCCCGCCGCCATGATGACTAATGTTATTTTCTGCATATTTTCCTCCTGAAATGTATTTTTATGATTTTATTCTTTCTTCAGCACAACCGCCGAAAATCTGGGAAGCGTGATCCGGATATGTCCGCACTCTACATCATATTCCACCGGAGCAGTCGAATACCCGTCTCCCGTCGTGTACATGATCTGCTGCATGGTACATTTCGACGGCACGTTCACCGTGTAAACCGGAAGGGTGATCGTGTTCGGGTAACTGTCGTTGTTGACAATCACCACAAACTGCTGCTTCCGGTTAAAACGCCCGTAGCACAGCATGTTTTTCGCTCCGTTCAAAAACTTGACGGAACCGGTGCGCAGCGCCTCGTTTTCCCTGTGTATGCGGATCATATCCCTGTGAAACCGGATCAGTTCCCGATCCTCCCGCCCCCAGGGATAGGTGCGGCGGCTGTCCGGATCCGTAAACCCACAGAGTCCGGCCTCATCACCGTAATACAGTGTCGGCGCGCCCGGCCAGGTCATCTGAATCACGACCGCTTCTTTCAAGACCGCCTTATTCACACCCTCAGAAGCGGCAGCACCGCCGAGCAGTTCCAATGTCCCCACCTTATGGTTTGTCCTGGTCAGGAAACGCGAATGATCGTGATTGGAAAGCTGATTCATGGCACACTGCAGGGAAGGCGTGAGAAAGCTTGCCATGTAGTGGTTCATGGAATTGACAAAATTGTCAAAATTGCCCAGCATATACTCCTTATATTCGTTGCTGTGTTTCTCCATGCCGGTCAGAAACCAGCCGACCGGATCCATGAACGCGTCATAGTTCATGACAGTATCCCATTCATCGCCGCCCAGCCATGCCTTCGGATCACCGTAATGCTCCGCAAGCACCAGGGCATCCGGATTGGCCTCCTTCACCGCAGCGCGGAACTTTTTCCAGAATCTGTGATTGTATTCTGAACTGTGTCCCAGATCTGCCGCGACATCCAGTCTCCACCCGTCTGCGCAGTAGGGTTCGGAAACCCACTTTTTCGCTATACCCAGGATATATTCTTCCAGCTCCGGCGAATCCTCATAGTTCAGCTTCGGCAGCGTGTTCATCCCCCACCAGCCCTCGTAGGTTCCATTATCAGGGAACTGATCTTCATCCTGAAACAAAAAAAATCTGTGGTATCTGCTGTCTGCCGTTCCGTAAGCGCCGGGTTCAAATCCCTCCCTGTCCTCATAAATCTTCTCACGGTCCATCCATTTATTAAAGGATCCGCAGTGATTGAACACACCGTCCAGAATCACGCGTATTCCTCTGCGGTGCGCTTCCCGCACCAGCTGAATAAACAGATGATTGCTCGCTTCCAGATTCTTCAGACTGGTCACGCGCGTCCGGTAAATCCAGGCTTTCCGGTTGTCCATGCAGCCCGCGGAAAGCGGCTCCCCGCCATCCTCCAGAATCACGCCGAAATGCGGATCGATATAATCGTAGTCCTGCGTATCATATTTGTGATTAGAAGCAGATACAAAAAGAGGATTGAAGTATATGACCTCCACGCCGAGATTCTCCAGATAATCCATTTTATGTATCACGCCGTCCAGGTCGCCGCCGTAAAAGTTCGCCACATCAAAGGTTTCCGGAAGCTTTTCCCAGACATCCACTTCCTTTGTCGGACGGTTGATATAATAGTACTCTCCGTCCTTCACATCATTGGACGGATCCCCGTTGCAGAAGCGATCTGTAAAAATCTGGTACATGACTGCGCCCTTCGACCAGTCCGGCACAGAAAATCCCGGAACAATCGCAAACTCATACTGCGGCCGGTACTCCCGGCTCACCCCCGCCTTGTCATAATAACAGCAAAGCGCGCCGGAGATCACTTCAAAATAATAGGTGAATGTCTCCTCGCCCGGCAAAATCTCTGTCTCATAAAAATCAAACTGATCGTCGCTCTCGGCGATCTCCATCTCATATCGTTCCTCTCCGTGGCAGAGGATGATATGATCTACATTATTGATATCCGCGCGGAAACGAATCCGCACTTTCTCATTTATCTTCGGCTCCGGCGGGATGCAGTAGTCCGCCGTTCCGTCACTGAACAGATCCTGCTTGTGCAGGATGGGGCGCATCTGAAGGATATAGGTACCCGCGCCGTCAAACCGATCTGTCTTATCGTATTTCATCATATCTCTTTCCGTCTTCATCCTTTTTCAAAGAGTGCCTCGAACTCCGCGCGCCCGATTTTTTCTTTCTCCAGCAGCAGCTCCGCGCTGCGGTGCAGGATATCCTCATGGGCGATAACGATCGCCTTCGCCTTCGCATAACACTCGTCGACAATCCGTTTGATCTCCTCATCGATCCGCCGTGCCACGTCGTCGCTGTATCCCTTTGTGTGAGCCAGATCCCGACCGATAAAAACCTCCTCGTCGTCACTGTCATAATTCAGCAGGCCAATGCTCTCAGACATGCCGTATTTCGTCACCATCGCCTTGGCCAGCGAAGTCGCCTGCTTGATATCCTGGGAAGCTCCCGTCGTCACATCATCAAAGATCATCTCCTCCGCAATCCGTCCGCCCAGGTCAACCATGATCTCCTGCAGCATCTGTCCCCTGGTTCGGAACATCTCGTCCTTCTCCGGCAGCGGCATCGTATAGCCCGCCGCACCGACACCGGTCGGGATGATGGAAACCGTATAGACCGGGCCGACATCCGGCAGAACGTGGAACAGGATTGCATGGCCGGACTCGTGATAGGCTGTGATGCGCTTCTCCTTATCCGAGATCACGCGGCTTTTTTTCTCCGCGCCGATACCCACCTTGATGAAGGACCGTCTGATATCCTCCTGACTGATATATGCCCGCTTCTCCTTTGCGGCGACGATGGCCGCCTCGTTCAGCAGGTTCTCCAGATCCGCGCCGGTAAAGCCCGCCGTCGTCTGTGCGATCTGTTTTAAATCCACGTCGTCTCCCAGAGGCTTATTCTTCGCATGAACCTCCAGAATCTGTTCACGTCCGCGCACATCCGGCCTGCCGACATATACCTTACGGTCAAAGCGTCCCGGACGCAGCAGAGCCGGATCCAGAATATCCACGCGGTTCGTCGCGGCGACCACGATGATGCCTTCATTGACGCCGAAGCCGTCCATCTCGACCAGCAGCTGATTCAGCGTCTGCTCACGCTCATCATGTCCGCCGCCCATACCGGTCCCGCGGCGGCGCCCCACCGCGTCAATCTCATCGATAAAAACAATACAGGGCGCATGTTTTTTTGCATCCGCGAACATATCCCGCACACGGGAAGCGCCCACGCCGACAAACATCTCCACAAAATCCGAACCGGAAATCGAAAAAAACGGGACGCCCGCCTCGCCGGCCACGGCCTTGGCGATCAACGTCTTGCCGGTACCGGGAGGTCCGACAAGCAGAACCCCCTTCGGGATACGCGCGCCAAGCTGCGTATATTTCCCCGGATTTTTCAGAAAATCCACCATACCCTCCAGTTCTTCCTTCTCTTCGCGCAGTCCCGCCACATCCGGAAAACGAACCCTGACATGCTCTCCGTCCGTCATCCGCGCCCGGCTTTTGCCGAAATTCATCATCTTGGAGCTGCCGCCCCCGCCGCTGGCCTGACCGCTCATCATAAAGAGGAAGATAATGACGACAACAATCAGTATGATCGACGGCAGCAGAGAAATCCAGATGTTCTCACCCGGCACATCTTCCAGCGTGTAATCGGTGAATTCGACTTCCTGCAGGTAACTCTCCACGGTACTTACATCGGAAACATTCACCTGTATCCGGCTGCCGTCGTTCAGTGTCACCGTCAGCACGCCGGTCGGCACCTCCTCGTTCTGTTCAATGACAATGGAATCGACGTCTCCGTCCTCCACAGCCTCCGTAAACTGCGCATACGTATATGTGCCGGAATAGGAAAGACTACTCGTATTCATAGCTCTCCACATCATAAAAATCAGTATAATCAGAACAATATATATACCGAAACCTCTAAAATTCCTCTTCAATCTCCGGTCCTCCTTCAGGTATGTTTATATATCCAAAACTCCGATATACGGAAGGTTGCGGTACATCTGCGCGTAATCCAGACCATAGCCCACCACGAACACATCCGGTATGACATAGCCGATATAATCTGCCGGCACCTCTGTCTCCCTTCGGTCGGGTTTGCTTAAAAGCGCGCAGATCCTCACATCCGCCGCCCCGCGTTTCTGAAACTCTTCCAGCAAAAAATGCAGTGTATTTCCGGAGTCGATAATATCCTCCGCAATCAGCACATGCTGCCCCTCGACAGAGTCGTCCAGATCCTTCACAATCCGAACCTCCCCCGAGGATCGCGTGTTATTTCCGTAACTGGAAACACACATAAAATCCATATATACGGGAACCGTCATCCGTTTCGCCAGTTCACAGGCAAAAAAGCTCGCTCCCTTTAATACGCAGACCAGATGAACCGGCTCTCCGTTCAGGTCCGCGCTGACCGCGGCGCCCAGCTCCCGGATGCGTGCATCAATCTGCTCCTCGCTGTACATCACATGAATCTTCCCGTCCATGTATCAATTCTCTCCCGTATGAAAAATCTTCCTGACTGTTCAGTACCTTCCGGTTACAAATCTTCTCTGATCTGACGGTCAGCCGCGGACTCCGTCGACCTGTACGCAAAGTACACGCTTCGTCTCCTCTGTCACCTTGTAAGCCTCACTGATCCGGTAACCGATCACCCAGATAATGTGATCCCCGTCCGCCAGCAGGCTGAGCCGATCCCGTTCTCTCAGTGGAATCTTCTCATCGATCAGATATCTCTTCAGTTTTTTATGTCCGCCCGCCGCGCTGACCTGCAGATAATCTCCGGTTCGACGTCCGCGCAGCTGAACAACAAATTTTATTTTATCATAATCAAACCATTTCGTATATCTCTTTTTCGGGATTTTTTTTGAATTTTCTGTAAAATTCAGAATTTCCGCGCGAATCCTCATCCCATCCGCGCTATATGTTTCCCCCGGAATCTGAAGCACCATGCCGCCCGCACAGGCATCAGCACCGTCTTCTTCATCCGGTATATTCTGTTCCCC
>JAJBUT010000119.1:0-13695 GCA_020860185.1 Lachnospiraceae bacterium
CCGATATGCGGTGACATCCAACGGTGCAGCTATCTACGATATCCGGACAGAAGAGAGGGTCCACCAGTGCCTTTTACGTGCCGCCGACGTCCGTTCCATCATGCGCAGCGTGGGGAATTTCTTTCTGGAGGGACAGATCACATACGAGGCTTTTGTCGACGGCACAGCCTACGCTTCCGCCGATTATGTACAGAACCCGGCACGGTTCGGCGTATCTTTGGACAACGTTTCCTATGTCCGGCAGACCCGAAATCCGAATCGGTACATCATTGACTTTATTTTTGAACATGCGAAGGTTCTGGACAGTCTGGATCTGGTTTTAAAGGACGCCGGTCTGTACCGTATGATCGAAAACACGATTCGGCGCAGCGTGCCGGATGTACATATCACCTCCGCCGTCCCCTACCGGATCGAGATTTCCCATGCAGATGCCACTAAAGCGTCCGGCCTGTCTCATGCGCTGAAGCTGCTGCAGATTACGCCGGAAGAATGTCTTGCGCTCGGCGACGGAGACAACGATGCGCCGATGCTTACCTGCGCCGGGATCGGCGTCGCCCTGAAAAATGCCACAGAGACATGCAAAAACAGCGCAGATCACATCACGGAATACATTTCTTCGGAGGACGGCGCATCCATCTTTCTGGAAAAATATATTCTGTAACGAATCCCTTCGCACCCATATATTGAAAAAAAGGCTCACAGCCACTCCTCAAAGTGAACGGCTGTGAGCCATAATAACCTTTTGACTCTGGTAGTATCAAAATCATGAACCGGACAGCAGGCGTTCCATTCGTAAGCTTTTTCCCTGATATCATCAGAATATTCTTCGAATCGCTACCACTGTCCTGTATGCGTAATTGTAGGAAATCTTAATCCCGGTTGACGCGCTGGCTGCGTGAACAATCGCTCCGCCGCCGATATAGATGGCGACATGACCTTCATAACAAACGATATCACCCGGCTGCATCTCGGATGCGGATACTGCATATCCGACAGACCTCAATGAATAAGAGGAGTGTGGCAGAGACACACCGAAATGCGCATACACCGCTTTTACAAATCCGGAGCAATCAGCACCGTTCGTCAGGCTCTCTCCTCCCCACACATAAGGATTCCCCACAAACTGGCAGGCGTAATCTGCAACTGCCTGTCCGGAACCGCTGGCTGTTGAGGAGCTGCTGCTCGTCGAGGAACTGCTGCTCGTTGAGGAACTGCTGCTCGTTGAGGAACTGCTGCCCGTTGAGTATCTGCTGCCCGGCGAGGTACTGCTCCTCGATGTGGAACTGCTTCCCGTTGAGGAACTGCTGCCCGTTGAAGAGCTGCTGCCCGTTGTCGCATCGCTGCCTGTCGATGTACTGCTGCCCGAACTGTCATCCGAAGAACTGCTGTCCGAAGAACTGCTGTCCAAGGAGGATTCAGCTGCTGCGATACGCGCAGCCTCCTCGGCCGCCGCGGCCTGCTGTGCCGCCACCTCCTGCGCGATCAGCTCTGTCTGTTCTTCAATCGTCGCCTTGTACTCCGCTGCCAGCGACTGAGCCTCCGCCAGCATGATATCAAAATCATCCATCTCGGCGCTCTTCTCAGTGATCATGGTATTCAGAGAACTCTTCTGGCTCTCCAGCTCCGATTGCTGATCCTGCAGTGCGGCTTCCTCCTCAGAAACCTCCTCGATCAGTTCTTCCACTTCTGCTACCGTCTCCTCATACTCCTGTAAAAGAGACCGGTCAAAGCTGTAAACCGACGCAAACATCTGAACACGGTTCAGAGCATCAGCAAAGCTGCTCGCTCCGAGCAGAGCGCTGAAAAAAGAAATCTCTCCGCCGTTTATGTACATATAACTGATTCGTTCCTTCATAGAAGCATACTGTTCCGCTTCCTTTTCTTCCGCCTCCGCCAGATCATCTGTCGCCTGCTCAAGCTCCGCCTGCTTCGAGACGATCTCATCCTCCAGAATGGAGATATTGGCAATGGTCAGGACAAGCTCTGAATCCAGAGCATCAATCTCACTCTGAAGGCTGCTCTGCTGACTCTCAATGTCCGAAATCTGATCATTCACTGAGTCCAGATTCTCCTCGGCCTCCGCCTTCTCCGACTGTGCATTGCTTATCGTAGTAGCAAACACCTGTGCGCTTCCCGTTACAATCAGACATGCGGACATAAGGACCGCTGTAATCCTCTTCGTAAAATATCTGTTTTTCTTCATTACTACTCCTTTGCAGATTTTACACGAATCTTTTGTCTGTTCTTTTCACGGAACAAAACTTCTATTGCATACTGTTTTTATTATATACCCATTTCGGATTTTAGCAAGTGCATATTCCAAATTATTTTTCAAATTATTCCCGTTTTTTCCCAAAATCGAAGCTGGCGTTTGCCGGCTCCGAAAATCATGATCGATTCTGTCACAAAATACGTTCTATTTCCATGCGCCCACATACACTTCATCCGCCGCTCTTCCGAACGTGAACTGCTCCACTTCCGCATCAGGGCTGGAAATACTGTTGCTGATATAATAGCAAATACCGTTCCGCCGCACTGCCAGCGTGTCTGTTCCGTCGCCATCCCAGTCACCGACGAGCACCTCATCGGCCGTCCGGCCATAGGTCGTACACCACACGTCGCTGTCCGGCTCCGTCACCATGGAAAGACTGAAGAAGTATGCGTTGCCGTCCCGGCGCACACCCAGAGAATCATAACCGTTGTTTTCCCAGTCGCCGACAATCACCTCATCCGCCGTGCGCCCATAAGTAGTGCTCCAGGTATCCCCGTCCGGATTCTCAATGTCGTTGCAGAAATAGTAAATATTTCCGTTTCGCCGCATCGCCAGAGAATCCTTCCCGTCACCATCCCAGTCGCCGACCAGGACCTCGTCATCTTCCCGGCCGTAGGTGACAACCAGATAAACTTCCATGGTGTCAATGCTGTTTGTAAAGTAGCAGACATTCCCGCGGCGCACACAGAGCGTATCCACACCGTCGCCGTCCCAGTCGCCGACCAGAACCTGATCGTCCGCCCGGCCAAATGTCGTACTGTAATCTGCGTTGCCGCCCTTTAAAGTATAGTTGAAGTAGAAAACATTGCCTCTGCGGACCGCAAGCGTGTCTGAACCGCCGCTTTCATTTCCGCTGTCCGCATCGTCGTTTCCGCTGCTTCCGCTTCCGTCTCCGCTGTCTGCATCGTCGCTTCCGCTGCTTCCGCTTCCGTCTCCACTGTCCGTGTCGTCGCTTCCGCTGCTTCCGCTTCCGTCTCCACTGTCCGTGTCGTCGCTTCCGCTGTTTCCGCTTCCGTCTCCACTGTCCGTGTCGTCGCTTCCGCTGCTTCCATCCTCGCTTCCCGACGGATTGTCGTCAGTGGAAGAGGCCTGATCGCTCATACACGCAGCGATCCACTCGATGAAACACTCATCACTGTCCGCGCCTGCGCGCTCTGCTGTAGTGTGTCCCTGCGCCCAGAGCATGGCAAAATCCACATCCTCCACCGTGCTGTCTTCATCCGCTATATCCTCCGTCAATGCAAGGTACAGGTTCATCTCCACCGTCAGTGACGTATCGCTCTGTATGATTCCTGTATTGATCCGCCAGTAGGAAGCCGGTGAGGAAGTACCGTAGCCTTCATAATCCTGGCACAGATAATACATCGGATTGTACATATTCTGACGATACTGTGAACTGTAGCCCAGCAGTGCCTCTGAGGTATAGTTGTCATAATCATCCTGATAGTCGGACGCATAAGCCAGAATATCCGACTCGGAAACAGAACTGTCCGCCGCCGCGTATTCCGCATAATTCTCCTCCATAAGCTCCGCCATCAGAGAATCGAAATGTGCCGCCTGATTGGAACCGCTTCCGAACACATAATTTTCCGCCTGCGTGGTATTCAGGTCGTCAAAAGCACCGACATCCTTGGATGCGGATTTGCTTCCGTAGAGAACAAAATCTTCTACGCTGCGGACGCTGTACCAGTCTGTGTCCGCGTCATATGTGATCCATGCCTCGTCCGTACCGTAGTTTTCATCCAGCGTCAGCAGATACTCCGTCAGAGCATCCTCTGAATCAGCTTTCTCCGCGAACACCGTAACCGTTTCCAATTCCGTGTACAGCTGATTTTCAGCAAGAGTCGAGAGTCCTCCGAAATCCGGCGCCGTGCCGCTGCCGCCCGGTCCATCCGAACTGCCGCCGGAACCGGACGTGCTGTAAGAAAAATTACCGTCTTCATCGGTATAGGAATCAATAAAATCATTCAGTGAGTATTCAATCTGGTACAACAGGTACTCATAGTAGGTTCCGGACACACAGATACCGTCCCCTTCATCCGTGAGGGAAAGTGCGTTTCCATCCTCGTCTTCCAGTGTGAGACTGTTAATGTATTCCGCGAAAGCCTCTGACATATCATCGGAGAGCAGGCTGGTCCACGAGCTGTCAGCCCGTGTACCAGTATTGGAATATTGTCCCATCATCCACTCATAGGCCTCATCCGCATAGTCAAGACTGGTGATCGGACACCAGCACATGGCTCCGCATGTAGCATCGCTGATGGTACTTGTATAGGTATTGGTTTCTTCATTATATGTGATACCCGCTGCTCCGATGGAATACAAATATGGGTAATATAGCTTGCTGTCGCCGGAAGCTCCCAGAACCGCGCTCTGCGCACCGCCTCCGCTGTGACCGAAACTGAAAATGCTGTCGGTATCTCCCGGAAGCACAGACGCATTCGCGCGATAATACCGGATCGCAGCCTTCAGATCCGTCACTCCCCAGGGTGCGCCTCCGTCTGTGGTATCGCGCCCCCGGCATCCTGCATACAGATAAATAATTCCTTCATCCGTGTATGTCGTCACACCCGAGGAAAATCCGGTGGGCGCCGCCTGTGCCGAATAACCGGCCGTGTTCACCGGGATCACAATGGGGGCGGTCGATGCCGTGTAATTTCCCTCTGCGGTATCAGTAAAGCTGACAAACGTATAGGTACCGTCCCCGTTTGATGTCATATTCATGTAAGCCGCCGGCACATAA
Organism: Lachnospiraceae bacterium; assembly: GCA_020860185.1. Classification (GTDB taxonomy): domain Bacteria; phylum Bacillota; class Clostridia; order Lachnospirales; family Lachnospiraceae; genus Eubacterium_I. The sequence continues at coordinate 5,016 of JAJBUT010000119.1, forward strand.
ATCCCGAAGGATTCATAGGTTGTATCATACGGGTCCGAACAGTATACGACCCCGGTCTGGTAATATACATCCGAGCCGGAATGATACTGCCACGCCGCAGAGTCAAACTCTGTCGAACCGTCGGATGAGGTATATCCGCTGCTGCTGCCCGTATCGTCCGAACCGCCGTTCGTATCCGTATCGTCCGGAACATGGTTGTCGCCCGCGTCGTCCGGGCCGCTGTGCGTATCTGTATCGTCCGGAGCACCGCTATCGCCCGAGCCGCTGCTGTCACCTGCATCACCCGTGCCGCTGTCTGCATCCGTTTCACCTGCGACTGTCAGTGTATAGACACTTCCCTCAGTCACACTCTCCGATGAATAAAAGACATAATCCACTGTATATGACGCCTCCAGATCCCATGCCGCCGTCACGGAAATCAGCTCCTGATTCTCAGAATCACAGATGGTGATGACATCCCCGTTGGATACCAAACCGGTCTGGGAACTGCTGCCTCCCGGCATATTCGCGTCGCTGTCGCCGCCGGGATTTTCCATATCACTGTCTTTTCCCGGTGCATCCGCATCCGTATCTTCGCTGTCTGCCGGCATGGCAGAATCATCAGAGCCGCCGTCCCCTGACATACCGGAGTCATCAGGACCGCCATCACCCGACATACCGGAATCATCGAATCCGCCGTCTCCCGGCATACCGGAATCATCGAATCCGCCGTCTCCCGGCATACCGGAATCACTGTCCGTGCTTCCTGCCGCCACTGCCGTACTCTCACCGGCGGATGTCCATGTCACATAAGCCTGTGAACTGGACGGTACGACCGACATCTCCTGCATGCCGATGCCGAGCACGGTTCCGCCGGTCAGCGTGAATGTGCCGTCGCAGTCCAGGGCATTATTCGTCTCTTCCGTATTGTCAAGCGCACCGAGCGCAATCACGGTACCGCCGTAAATATTGAGATCCCCATTGGAATCCAGACAGTCGCCCGCCGTCGAAGCCGCATAGATGCTGCCGCCGTAAATATTGATTTCATAATTATAGTCTGTCAGAGCGCTGTTTGCCGCGTTGATACAGTCGTCACTGCCTGAGATCGTACAGGTACCGCTATACAGATTCACCGCAGCGCCTTCCAATCCCTCACCGCAGGTAAGGATATCGATCACCAGGCCGCTGTCCTCCCCGTCCTCTTCGCCGAGATTCAGAACATAATCCGCGTGAATGGCGTCCTCAGCTGCCGAAATACTGAGCGTTCCGCAAATGATATCCAGTCCGTCCTTGGAATCCGAATTGATGCCATCGTTGACGCTGGTGATATTTAAGGTGATATCACCCGTAACCGCAAGCATCCCGCTCGTTTTAATTGCGTTTTTCCCATTTGCGCTGATATGGATTGTACCGCCGCCGGTAAGTGTGACATCGCTGCCTGTTTTAAACCTCAGCACCGCATTTTCCGCCGCCGTATTATCCGCGTAAGTTTCATCATTGTTATATTCATTGTCCGTCAGCGTATTCTCCGTACCGTCCACTGCACAGATCGTGCAGGAGGCCGTACTGTCTTTTTTCACCGCGATCACGGCTGTAAACGCGGACGTGAGATCCAGACCGTTCAGATACAGAACCGCGTCGGCGGTCGCCTCTTTTTTCACAGCAATGCTGCCGTTACCGCTTCCCTGAAATACATACGAGCCGCCCTTTTTTCCGATGGAGACCAGAATCTGCCCGTCGCTCCCGTCCGGCACGGAATATACCGTATTTCCATCCGCGTCTGTCGATGTGTCCGCTTCCGTTTCCGTGTCTGTGGAATCATAGACAACCACCTCATAGTGAGTGTCGCCTCCCTCCACAACCGTGACAGAGTCGCCGTCAAAGGTAAATGTCGTCATCTCCGACAGATCCGTCGCGGCTTCCTCTGCAAACGCAGGCACGCCGAGGGACGAGAAAATCATGGCAAGACTGATAAACACCGCCAGAATTTTCTGTCCGAAAAAAGCATGTTTTCCCTTCATCATCGTTCTCCTCGCTTTCTTTTTTATTTTTCCATCTTCCGGTCAATACAGTTCCTTACCATAACTAATCACGGAATCCGCCTCGCCGGAGGACAGGTCATTCTTATCTGACAAAACTCCATTTTTTTACAACTGTGATTCGTGTGACAAAAGAGTATGATACTGCGGATGCGAGCATGCGGTTTCCGGCCTTTTGTCTCCTGAATCATTAGATTATCACGGGAAGATTGAAACAGAATTGAACTTTTCTCATATTGCAGATTTTGGAAGCGCGATATTAAAAGAACGGAAAAAATACGGACCGAATCACATGAAATGCGAAAACAGTCCGTAAACTCAGAAAAAACATATCATAATTCACTGTAAAGCAGCGCCCTCCAGCAGCTTTTCCACACTCGCCAGCTTCACACAGGTAATGAACACGCTGCAGGCTTCATCCAGCTCCTCCAGGGGCGGCAGCGTGGGTGCAATGCGGATCACGGAGTCCTGCGGATCTTTTTTATAGGGGAAAGGCGCCCCCGCTCCGGTCATCACGACGCCCGCTTTCTTCGCTTTGGCGACGATATTTTTTGCGCATCCTTCGTTGGCAAAATAGGTGATAAAATATCCGCCCCGGGGCTTTGTCCAGGAGCCGACGCCCCGTCCGGCCAGCTCTTCGTCAAACCGCCGGGTCAGCAGTTCAAACTTGGGGCGTACCAGTTCGGCATGCTTTGCCATGTGGCGTTCGATGCCCTCCTGATCCTTCAGAAACTTCACGTGGCGGAGCTGATTGATCTTATCGAATCCGATTGTCTGGACCGTCAGCTGTGCCAGAATGTCCGCTTTGTTTCTCGGGCTGGTCGCCAGTCCGGATATACCGGAGCCGGAGAAGGTCACCTTGGATGTAGAACAGAACTCGTACACCATATCCGGATTGCCCGCTTTCTCGCACTCTGAAATGATATCGAGCAGCTCATCCTTCTGATCTTCATATAAATGGTGGACGCAGTAAGCGTTATCCCAGTAAATCCGGAAATCATCCGCCGCCGGCTTCAGGCCGGCAAAACGGCGCACGGTCTCGTCCGAATAGGAGGTTCCCATCGGATTGGAATATTTCGGCACACACCAGATTCCCTTTATGGAAGGATCCGTGCTGACCAGCTCCTCCACCATATCCATATCCGGTCCATCCTCATACAACGGTACATTGATCATCTCAATCCCGAAAAATTCGGTGATGGTAAAGTGCCTGTCATAGCCCGGAACCGGACAGAGGAACTTTACCCGGTCCAGCTTACACCAGGGCGTATGGTCGAGCACGCCGTGAATCATGGAGCGGTTGATCGTATCGTACATGATATTCAGGCTGGCGTTTCCGTAGACGATCACGTATTCCGGCTTTGTACCGATCATGCCCGCGATCAGCTCCTTCGCCTCATCGATGCCGTCCAGAACGCCGTAGTTACGCAGATCCGTGCCGAGACGGCTCTCCAGAACGGTGTCGCTGTGCAGCACGTCCATCATCGGCTGAGAGAGATCGAGCTGCGCTTTGGAAGGCTTTCCTCTGGACATATCCAGCTTCAGTCCGAGCGCGCAAATATCTCTGTACTGCTGCTCCAGATCCTCTTTTTCCTTTAACAGTTCCTGTCTCGTCATCTGATCATATGCTTTCATGCATGTTCCTCCTCGTACTCTGATTTCATTCGTCTGCTTTATATTTATATATCCTGTCCGTGCCCCGTATCAGAAATCCCGGCACAAACGGGAAAAGAAAAGATGGCTGTGATTTTATCATGTTCCGCCGTTCTTTCTTCCGATTTTTCTGAAATATTCGCGGATATTTTTCTCGTATCCGTTTTCTGTCGGCTCATAGAATGTCATATCTTTATAAGCGTCGGGCAGATACTGCTGTTCCACATAGTGATTCGGAAAATCGTGGGCATACCGGTAGCCGATCCCGCGCCCAAGCTTCTGAGCCCCTTTATAATGGCTGTCACACAGATACGGCGGAACCGGCGCCGTTTTCGTACCGCGAACCACATCCAGCGCTTTGTCGACCGCCAGATAAGCCGCGTTGCTCTTCGGCGCGCACGCCACGTAGGTCGCCGCCTGCGACAGAACGATCCTGGCTTCCGGCATCCCCAGCCGCTCCACCGCCTGCGCCGCGCTGACGGCAACCGTCAGCGCCATCGGATCTGCATTTCCGACATCCTCCGATGCGCAGATCATGATACGCCGCGCGATAAAAGCAACGTCCTCACCGGCATGCAGCATCTTCGCCAGATAGTAGACAGCCGCGTCGGGATCGGAACCGCGCATGCTCTTGATAAACGCGGAGATCGTATCATAGTGGCTGTCTCCGCCCTTGTCATATTTAATCTTCCGTTTCTGAATACACTCTTCCGCCACTGTCAGGGTGATATGAATCAGATCATCCGCGTCCCTCTCTGTGGTAAGGATTCCCAGTTCGATTGCATTCAATGCACTCCTGGCGTCTCCGTTTGCCACATCCGCCAGAAAATCCAGCGCCTCCTCTTCGATCACCGCACGGTAGGAACCCATCCCCTTTTCCCGGTCTGAAACCGCGCGCCGAAGCAGAATTTTGATATCCTCCTTTTCCAGCGGTTTCAGTTCAAAGATAATCGAGCGCGAGAGGAGAGCCCCGTTGACCTCAAAGTAAGGATTCTCCGTCGTGGCTCCGATCAGCGTCACCGTGCCGTCCTCGACAAACGGAAGCAGGTAATCCTGCTGTCCTTTATTAAAACGATGAATCTCATCGATGAACAGAATCGTCCGCCGCTGGTACATTCCCTGCAGCTGTTTCGCCTGCTCTACCACCGCTTCCATATCCTTTTTTCCCGCGGCCGTCGCATTGATCTGCATAAACTCCGCGCTGGTGGTCTGCGCGATCACCTTCGCCAGCGTCGTCTTCCCGGTGCCGGGCGGCCCGTAAAAAATGACGGACTGCAGCTTGTCCGCACGGATCGCGCGGTACAGCAGCTTGTCCTTTCCGATGATATGACGCTGCCCTACCACCTCGTCCAGAGATGTCGGACGAAGTCTGGATGCCAGAGGAGCTTCCCTGTCCTTATGCTGTTCTCTCATATAGTCAAACAAGTCCATATTGCCCCATCCTCATCCGGCAACCTCCGGCCGCGCGGCATCCATTACCTGTGTCATTTACGCCATCCCAACCCGGATGAACCGGAACAGAAAATTTTGCCATTTGCGCAAAAAATCGTTCATAAGCGCCTATGTACTTCGCAGCATGTGCGAAGTATTATCCCGAATCAATTACGAAACTTCTAAATCCGAATAATTCATTTCTGCCCTGCAATTTCATCATTTCATCGAATATAGCTGTGCTTTTTGAAAGAAGCGAACGAGTTATCCTTCATTATCGACAGGTTGTCCGCCTTCAGTTCAAACAAAATATACAATAACTCAATCAGCCGGGAAATACAAGTTCTTTTCTCAAATATGTCAAAAAAATAACATAATTCATGGGAAAATCAGTTCTTCCACCGTCACAAACTCGAAATTCTCCTGCGCCAAAACATCTATAACCTGCAGTGCTGCCTGTACGCTGGATTCGGATGCGTCATGCAGCAGGATGATATCATATTCCTCTGTGTCTTCCAGAATTTTCTGAACCACGGCGGAGGAATCCTGTGTCGCCCAGTCCAGCGGGTCAACATCCCAGAACACGGGAATCATACAGAAATCGTCGTCCAGGCAGGAAAGCCAGCTGCCATACGGCGGGCGCACAAAGGATGGACGCTGGCCGGTGATCCCACAGATCAGGTCACAGGTTTTCTGAATCTGTGCGCAGGCCTCCGCTTCTGTCAGAAGACTCAGATTTACATGCTCGTAGGAATGAACCCCGATCTCATGTCCATCCCGATACATCTCCTCCACGAGATCCGGGCTTTCCTCCACCGCTGTTCCCAGAAGAAAAAAGGTCACCTGCACATCCCGTTCCTGCAGCCCATCCAGAAGAATCGGCGTGTACGCCGGATTCGGGCCGTCGTCAAAGGTCAGGGCTATCTTCTTTTTTTCTGCCTGTTCGTCTGCCGAAATATTCCGGATTTCGGATACTGTCTCTGTAAAATGATCTGTCCGCCTGTTTCCGCCGAGAAAAATTCCGCCAAGCAGGATGAAGAGCAGCAAGTTTGCAAGCAGAATGTTTCGCTCTCTTTTCTTCATGAACATTATCTTCTTTCCGACTCAGGAGCTGCCATAAGAATCTGTTCAGAAATAACTTTGCGATTTGCGTATTAGCCTGCGTAATCTGTAAAGTTATTTCGCAGCAATTCCTGAATATGATTTGCAGCAGCCTCTTACTTTCAGCTTATGAACACCGCTCAGAAAAATGCCTTCAGAAATTTGCACAGGAACTTCAGATACGCTGAACTGGCGCATGTATTTCATCTGCAGATCCCACTTTATGCTTCCGCGTGATTAAGTTATGCGAATTGAGAATAAACAATTTATGTTAGTCACTATACTTTACCATGGCAAAATGATAAAATATTTATAAGAAACGACATTCCGTCATTTCCTTTGCACCAGACACAGGGCTGCTCAGGCAGCCATTCCACATGCGTCTGTGTGCATCCTTTATTTATAGCCAACGGAGGGTCACACATCATGGACATAGCCTACAATCTGTCGGATATTTCGCTCTATTACAACGGCGGTTCCGCTTACACACAGCATCTGAAGGACACCGGGTGTAGCCGTTTTTACATCGGTTCCTATTTTTGCGGAAAATACTGCATGCGATCCATGAATTTTTTCCTGCAGAATCTGCTTGGATTTATCATGGAAAACCAATTCCGGGTCACACTGGTGATTCCATCCGTTCCCGGTCCGCAGAATGATATGCTGAAACAGGATATTGCAAACTTTTTTACATATTGCGGAGGTTACGCGGACGAGCTGGTCGTAAATGATTACGGCATGCTGCAGTTCGCACGGCAGCTTCAGACGTTTTATCCCGTCCGTATCACTGCCGGACGTATTTTTTCCAAAAACTTCCGTGATCCCAGATATCCGGAATATGAAAAAGAGACTACCCTCGTCTTTTTCCCCGAAATGCTGCGCGGTAATGTCTCCGCCATAGAGGTGGATCTCACTTCCTCAAAGCTCGATTTTACGGAAATCGACGACGACATACAGATTCATGCACATTACCCTTACGTCTATGTGACAGGCGGACAGAACTGTCAGTTTGCCGCCGCTATACACCCTGTCGGACAGCAGTTCATCGGGAGACCCGGCTGCGGTCTCTCCTGCATGAACGGTTATATGGAGACGACGGCGGAGGATGCGGTCTTTCTGCATCTCGGAAAGGGTTTATACACCAGAAATGACACGCCCGTCATCTATTCAAAGACGCCGGACCGCTTCATCTACTGGCCCGCCGATGAGTTCTTAAAGGCTGAAAGCGACACCGTTTCAGAAACACAGGAGACCGCCCATGAAAATACTGACGCCGTTTAATGATATCAAATACCTGGAACAGTTCCTTGACGCCGGAGCCGATGAGTTTTATATAGGATTTTTCAGCGACGAGTGGAAACAGCGCTTCGGCCGTTACAGCGATATCAACCGGCTGACCCTGTTTAAGGAGACCGCTAACCGTTACACGCTGGAGGACATGGCCGAGATCACACGTCAGGTACACGCGGCGGACCGACCGCTGTACGTCACCCTGAATGCTCCCGGCTACCACAGAGAAGAGCTCGCTCAGCTCGCGGAATACATTCGGACGCTCGGCAGCTTCGGTGTAGACGGCATTATCACCGGTATCCCGGAGATGACGGATCTCATCCACCGGAATGGTATGAAAGCCATTGCCAGCACCATGTGCGGGATACAGAACGCGGATCTGGCCGGATGGTACCGGGATGTGGGCATGGACCGGATCATTTTCCCGCGCGAACTCGCCACACATGAGATGTACTCCATCATCCAGGCTGTTCCAGAACCGGAATACGAAGCCTTTCTGATGCGGAACGGCTGCCGGTACCAGGACGCGAACTGTCTCGGACTTCACGGCGGCACACACGGCGCTCTCTGCTACAGCCTGCGTTTCGGAGACACGGTCTGTCACGGACGACCCGGAAGTGGAGATTTTTCTGCACGGTTAGAGCAGGCGCACGATACATTTTGCCATTCATTCCACGAATTTGCCTGCGGACAGTGCGCAATCTACCGCCTGAACCGCATCGGTGTCGGGACCTTTAAAATCGTAGGGCGCTTAGACGACCCGGATGAGATTCTGCAGGACGTGGCGCTCACCAAAAAGAACATAGAGATCGCGGCTCGCTGTGAGAGCGAGGAGGATTATTTACATGCTATGACTCTCGCCGGCGATTTCGAGCAGTATTGCCGTTACGGATTATCCTGCTATTACCCGGAAGTGCGCTGGCAGTAAGGATTGATACAGACATTCTTTCATTTTTATTCCATATATAATGCAAACTTCCTGCCGCAGCAGGAACGAAATTCAGACAGAAAGGAGATTTCTATGGCAGATGAGACAAAACTTACGGAAGAAACAGTAAAAGCCGATGGTCAGCCCCCGGTACCTCCCGAAAAGCCAGAGCATGAGCATGGCGGCGGCGGTTACGGCGGCGGTAACTACGGCGGCAAGCCCGAAGGCGGTCCGAAAGGCCCCGGCGCAGGCGGATATA